>JADFMN010000004.1 GCA_022563855.1 Armatimonadota bacterium | reverse complement strand
CTTGATTAGAACAGGGGGGGGGGGGGGGGGTCGGGTTTGTTCGGGTTTGTTCGGGTTGATTCGGAATCGACCCTCGACCCTTAAACCTGAAGACTGTAGCCGCATCCTTCAGGTTTCGTCCGGGCGTGTTGGGCAGCGCCTACAATCGTCAGCCTGCGGCAAGCGCGCAAGCTAAAGCATGCGGCTACATCGGTACTCCGCGTTCGGATTTGTTCGGCGGTTCGGCTCAAACCCTTGGAGCACTCTTGTGCAGATCCCTGAGTGCTCGGTGCAAGGGCGTCTTCATGAACTGTATCTGTCCAATGAGCAAGAGAGGAGCAACGATTACGATTGGGGCGAGAGTAACAGGAACGAAATACTCCTTGGGCACCAAGTTAGATACGAACAGAACTATAGGGCCCATCAACAATAGGCATGGCATCATCCAACGTCGAAGCCTCTTGTCCCAAATGTAGAAGTCATCGAGCAAGGGTTGGAGCTCGCTCGCCTGCTCTTCCGTCAAGATGAGCTTTTTCGCGAACGGCCCTCGGTTGAGAATCAGCCGACCTCGTTCGTCCCTTTGAATCTGCTGTGCGCACTTCTGTTTCTTGGGTGACATCGCGATTCACCAACATCAGTATAACATAGGGCGAGAGTGCCGTAGGCGGAGATACAGGTTCGGGTTGGTTCGGGTTCGACCCTCGACCCTTGACCCTCAACCCTCGCCCTTCCCCCGCCAACTGCAAACTACAAACTGCCAACTGCCAACGCCCCGTGGTATCCTAACGACCCCGCGAGCGGGTGTAGTTCACCGGTAGAACGTCAGCTTCCCATGCTGAATGTAGCGAGTTCGATTCTCGTCGCCCGCTCCAGAACCGCCTTCGGCTGTCACCCACTTTGTTGTCGCTCGCGATGCTGTCGCTCGCTACGCCGACTCTCGCCTTGCTGAATCTGAGAAGGGGCGCTCCACGCGCGCCTCGGCGCCCTGCCTGTGCGGCAGGACGCGGAAGCGCGCCCTTGGCCCTTTGCCCGCTAGCCGCCTTTCTTGTCGGCCCTTTCCTTCTTGCGAGGGGTCCGCACGATCCAGATCTTTTTGCCCTCGATCTCGACGACCTTGACCTCCAGCTTCGTGCCTTCGGCCTTGACCGTCCCGGGCTTGAGGGCGACCCAGAACTTCTTGCCATCGGCTTCGACGATCTGTATCGTGCCCTCCTTGGTGCTTACGTTGACCGTGGCGTTAGGCCGCGCCGCGATCCAGAAGGTTTTGTCGCCGACTTCGATGACCATGACCTCGACCTTTCCCTTGGAGCCCTTGCTCTGATCCGCGACGACGACGTTTGCGGCATAGTTTGCGACCGTTGTGACGTACGCGGCAATTCTTGCCTTCGCGACGTCGGACCGGACTGCGGCCTTAGGGACATTGACGGTCACGCCTGCCAGAACTTGCTTGACGTAGGCGGCGGATACGGCCCTCTGGGCGGGCGAAGCGTACAGTCCAACATCCGACACGACACGAGGCGGCAGCTTGCTGTCGTCAAGCAGTCTGCCAAGCAGTCTCTGGTAGCCGACTTTCGTGTCTCCCGAGCCCTCCAGAGATCTCAGGTGCTTTTCTAGCAGCGCGATGTACTTTTCCAGCAACGCAATGTACTTTTCGTTCTGGTCAGCTTTCTGCTTGTTGAAGCTCACCGTCCGGGTCGGTTCGAGATATAGGCGCATGAGCGCCGCATCAGCCTTGATCTTGAGGGCGCCGGCTTCCTGAACGGTGAGCTCGGGGTCGACGAACGTCAACGACGCTCGGGAACCAATCAGTCGTGCGCTCGGGAGCGGATCCTGCAACAAGCGTTGCAACAAGCTTACGGAGACGCTTCGGGCCAGCGCGACATCCGTGCCGCGGAGTTGCACCGGCGGTGCGAGGACGCCTCGGGTCAGCTCGACGTCCATGCCCCGGATGCGCGACGGCGACGCGACGCGGACCAGGCCCAACGGAACCCGCACCAGGTCGGATTCGGACACCGTGGCAGTCTCCTGACTCTCGAGCGGTGCTGGCAGCACTGTGACCCGTGACGTCTTGCTCTTGCTCTTCGAAAGTTGCGAAAAGATCGCTTCGCCGATCGAGCCCTGTTTTTGGACGAAGGCGACCGGCAGCGCGGCGGCCGCGATCAACGCCACGACGACCAACGAAGCGAGCCTTGCCGCCATTGTCTTGTTCTGTGTTCTGTTCATATCATCTATTCTCCTGTGGAGCGTCTTGTACGCAGGGACTGCGCTCAGCGCGAACGCTGGAGCACGTCTTGCCCCTGCGGAAATCTCGATCAGCATGTCGGCGTATTGCCGACAATCTGCGCCTGTCCTTGCCATCGCGTACTGGTCGCACGCCGACTCTCGCGCCATCTGCCACTCGCGCTTTGCGATCCAGACAGCGGGGTTGAAGAAGAAGAGGGCCTGGCAAAGGAACACGTAGACGGCCGTGGCGGTGTCGCGCCTCTGAATGTGCGCGGCCTCATGCGCAAGCACCATGCTCAACTGCTCCTCGGACAGGTCGTCCTCGATCCCTGACGGGAGGAGAATGACAGGCTTTATGACACCGAACACCAGCGGCATCGGCACGTCTGGGTGCGATCTCACTTCAAGGGGCTTCCCTGCAACCCGTTCGCACAGCCTTGCGATCCGCGCGGACGCAGGGGCGGCGCGTGCGGCTATCCGCCTCAGCAGAGCGTAGTCGCGGATCGCCCGGGCAACAATCAGGGCAACGCCGAGGATCCAGAGCAAGAACAGCGTCTGCTGAAAGCTCCATGTCGAAACGGCGACAGGCTCGTCGTAGACGTATTGGATCGTTGCCCCGCTGGTCATCATTGGAATGGCGATCGGCTGGGCGACGACCTCGGACGGCGCCAAGACCGGCAGCTCCCAGACGAAGAGAGCGACGAGCACGAACTTCGTTAGGACGATCGGCCAGATCCAGCTACGGAAGCGCGCAGGTGCGGTCTTGAGCAGCCGCAAAGCGACCCATGCGGCGAGAACGAGCAGCGCTCCCTGCCAGCTTGCGCGAACGATCGAATCGAGCCATTGGCTGTGGTCGATCATCGCGCTCCTCCCTCATCAAGGCCGTCGACCAGCTTCCGCAGCTCAGCGATCTCGACGTCGGACAGCTCCTGCTCTTCGGCCAGATACGCGACCAGCGGGCTCACAGACCCGCCCAGCGCCTTGCTTACGAACTTTCGAATTACTCCCTGCATCAGTTCGCCTTGGCTCAGGGCAGAAGAGTAGAGAAATATCCCGTCGAGCTTCTCGCGGGTCACATAGTTCTTCTTTCGAAGGCGCTCCATGACGGTGAGGATCGTCGTCCTCGCATAGCCGTGATCTGCGCCAAATCCATCGGCGACCTCGCGCACGGACATTGCGTCCCTGGCCGCCAAGTACCGTAACAGGTTCAATTCAAGCTCGCTCAGGCTCTTTCGGTGTTCGGATTCCACTCAAGACCACCGTGACTACAATCGTAGTATTGGTTTACTGTACTACATTTGTAGTCGAGAAGTTTCGTTTCCTGAGTCTTTCTGAATTTATCGCTCGCCCTGAATCATGTGTAGACTTGCAGAATGATCGGATCGTTGGTCTTGGCCAGCCTTGCCGCGTCGAGTGCGGTCGTCGAGCGCCCGAACGTGCTGTTCATCCTGGTGGACGACCTCGGGTGGACGGACCTCGGGTACAGCGGGTCGAGCTTCTATGACACGCCGAACATCGACCGGCTGGCGTCTTCGGGGATGGTGTTCACGAACGCCTACGCCGCGTGCCCGGTGTGCAGCCCTACCCGAGCGAGCATCATGGCCGGCAAGTACCCGGCGCGCATGGACACGACCGACTGGTTCGGCGCGCCGCAGCCGGATCGCTTGAGCGCGAACTACAGCAGGCCACTGAAGCCCGCGCCGTATTTGAACCGCTTGCCGCTGGAAGAGGTGACGCTGGCTGAGGCTTTCAAGGAGGGCGGATACCGGACTTTCTTCGCGGGCAAGTGGCACCTCGGGCCGGAGGGGTTCTGGCCGCAGGACCAGGGGTTCGACGTCAACATCGGCGGCAACCAGACCGGCGGGCCGTACGGGCCTGGCAAGTACTTCCACCCGTTCGACAAACCAAATCTGACGAGTGAGCCAGGCGACCATCTGCCAGCGCGCTTGGCGGAGGAGACGGTGAAGTTCATCGACGGCGGCGAAGGGCCGTTCTTCGCGTATCTGTCGTTTTATTCGGTCCACACGCCGCTGATGGGTCGCGACGACCTGGTCGAGAAGTACCGGTTTCGCAAGGCGATTGTTGGTGCGAGCGACGAGGATATCTGGGGCGTCGAGGGTCCGGGCAAAGTGCGCTTGATCCAAGAGCACGCGGTGTACGCCGCGATGGTCGAGGCGATGGACGAGGCCGTCGGCTATGTGCTTGATTACTTGGAAGAAACTGGTCTGGACGGGAACACGATCGTCGTTTTCTTCAGCGACAACGGCGGACTTTCAACTTCCGAAGGACATCCAACTTCAAATTTACCGTTGCGGGCTGGCAAGGGTTGGCTGTACGAGGGCGGAATCCGCGAGCCGCTGATCGTGCGCGCGCCGGGGGTGACCAGGATGGTGACGATCAGCCACGAGCCGGTGATCTCGACCGACTTCTATCCGACCCTGCTGGAGCTGTGCGACCTCCCCGCGCGGCCCGGGCAGCACGTTGACGGACGGAGCTTCGTAGACCAGTTGCTAGAGGGGGAGATGGAGGAGCGGCCAATCTTTTGGCACTACCCGCACTACGGCAACCAGGGCGGCTCTCCCGGTTCAGCGGTGCGCCTGGGCGACTGGAAGCTGATCGAGTGGTTCGAGGATGGTCGGCTGCTGGAGCTTTACAACCTGCGCGTCGATCCTGGCGAGACTGAGAACCTGATCTCCGAGAGGAGCGAGCGGGCGAAGGAGCTGCTGATCATGCTGAGACAGTGGCGGCGAGAAGTGGACGCGAAGATGCCAAGCCTGAAAAACGAAAACAATCTTCGGGCGTCAGGGTATTGAGTCCATGTTTGCAGCGATTCTCATATTGGCTTTTCTCGGATGGCCCACTGCCGAGCAGTTCCGATACGAAGCCGCGTCGCGCGAATGCGCCCTGATCAGTCAGCGAGAAGACGCACTGCTTGATGAAGTCTGGCAGCCGCTGACCGACTTCCTCGCGGCGGAGATCGACTGGGGCCGAATCCTCGCGTCACTGCAAGACCCGGATAGCGACGCGAGCGAACTCCTCGTACAGCATCTCGTCGATTTTCTACCACCCTCCAAGGCATCGACAGCGCCCTTCTACACATACGTTTCAACTGTCTTGAACACAGATGCCACAATCCATGTAAACGTACGCTTTCCCATACGCGACAGAGAATTTGGCGTCCACCAGAACTTCTGTAGAGTTCTCTTTATTCGGCAGCCCGATGAAACTTGGAACGGTGAGATGATGCAAGCGATCGGCTTTCCTCAGGCTGGCGGTGATACCTGGCAACTGGGACAAGGCGCCTTTGCTGACGGTCGAATCCACTTCATCGGCGCTGAACAGGAGTACAGCACAGGCGGCCAAGGGGGAATCGAAGTATGGGAAAAAGCGGACGGCCGGTGGAAGCGCGTGCAGCACATTATCACCAAGCTCGGGCTCGGGCCTTACGATGGCTTTGTCCGAAAGCCTGACGGAAGCTATGACGTAACGAGGGTGGTTATGCGGACGAAGGATTATCAAAGAATGACCTACGTTTCGAATCTCGGTCCATACATTTACCGCGAGGAGGTCTTCATTCTTGAGAACGGCAGATATGAGAGCCAGGGCGATGTTCCGTATGATTCAGCGTTGCGCTCGCTCGATGAGATGCTGTTCGCGCTCGACGCGGGCGACCTCAAGTCAGTCAGGGAGCTGTGCCTTTCCGATAACTTGTTCGATCAGTTCGTTTCTCTTGACCTGTTCAGCGAACGAGTTATCCCAAATGAAGTTTACGACGAAGGGGTCTGGCGGCGATTCCCACCGTCAGATTTGATTGAACTGAGCAGTCACGGCCTTCTGTTGACGTTCTCGCAGCGCGACGGCAAGCGACGACTCGCGAAGATCGAACCTCGCCCCTCATAGACAGAGAACGCCCGGCGCAAGCGCCGGGCGTCTTCAAACCTTGAAGCTCAGTGATGGACGCAGATCGACCTAGAGAATGTTGCGCCGACCAGTGGAAGGCACATATGCAGACTCTTTTTAAGGAGGTGATCCACCCACACCTTCCGGTACGGGTACCTTGTTACGACTTAGTCCCCCTTACCCCCCGCACCTTCGGCCGCTCCCTCCTTGCGGTTGGGCCACGGACTTCGGGTGCAGACAATTCGGGTGACTTGACGGGCGGTGTGTACAAACCCCGGGTACGTATTCAACGCAGTATAGCTGACCTGCGTTTACTAGCGATTCCGCCTTCATGCAGTCGAGTTGCAGACTGCAATCTGAACTGGGGACGTATTTAAGGGATTAGCTCCACCTCGCGGCTTGGCTGCCCTCTGTTTCGCCCATTGTAGCATGTGTGAAGCCCCAGGCGTAATCGCCATGCTGACTTGACGTCGTCCCCGCCTTCCTCCGGCTTACGCCGGCGGTCTCCCATGAGTTCCCGGCTTTACCCGCTGGCAACATAGGACGAGGGTTGCGCTCGTTGCTGGACTTAACCAAACACCTCACGGCACGAGCTGACGACAGCCATGCAACAGGTGTCTTTGGGTCTTCCTTGTGAGAAGAGGGCCGCGTTTCTGCGGCTTTCCCGCGATGTCAAACCTGGGTAAGGTTCTTCGGTTAGTATCGAATTAATCCACATGCTCCACCGCTTGTGCGGGGTCCCGTCAATTCATTTGAGTTTCAACCTTGCGGTCGTAGTCCCCAGGCGGGATACTTAATGCGTTAGCTGCGGCACTAGGGGGGTCGATACCCCTAACGCCTAGTATCCATCGTTTAGGGCGTGGACTACCAGGGTATCTAATCCTGTTTGCTACCCACGCTTTCGCGCCTCAGCGTCAGATAAGGCCCAGTGAACCGCCTTCGCCTCTGGTGTTCCTCCCGATATCAATGCATGCCACCGCTACACCGGGAATTCCATTCACCTCTGCCTTCCTCTAGCTTGCCAGTTTACAAAGCAGTTTCCGGGTTGAGCCCTGGAGATTTCACTTCATACTTAACGAGCCGCCTACGCGCCCTTTACGCCCAGTGAATCCGGACAACGCTTGCTCCCTACGTATTACCGCGGCTGCTGGCACGTAGTTAGCCGGAGCTTATTCATCGGGTACCGTCCTAAGTCTTTCCCGATAAAAGGAGTTTACAGACCTAAATCCGTCATCCTCCACGCGGCGTCGCTGCATCAGGGTTTCCCCCATTGTGCAATATTCCTAACTGCTGCCACCCGTAGGTGTGTGGGCCGTGTCTCAGTCCCACTCGGACTGGCCATCCTCTCAGACCAGTTACACGTCGAAGCCTTGGTAGGCCGTTACCCCACCAACAAGCTGATATGGCGTAAGCCGCTCCTGAAGCGAAAAACCGTTTAATCACCTCCCGATGCCGGGTGGTGGCCACATCCGGTATTGCTCCGGGTTTCCCCGGTATATCCCAGTCTTCAGGGCACGTTGCTTACGTATTACTCCGCCGTTCGCCACTCCCGGACCCCGAAGGGTCGTCGCGTTCGACTTGCATGTTTTAAGCACGCCGCCAGCGTTCGTCCTGAGCCATGATCAAACTCTCCGAAGAAAACGTGCGTCTGTCACTCTAGGTGAAAACCCACGAACATTCGAATCATTTACTCACAGTCAATGATTCTTAACTCAAGTTCCATCGAGGAACTCGTGGATGCCTCACACTCGTGTGCAAGGACTTTAAGGCTGCGTCTCACCACTATTGAGCTGTCAAGGTGCGGCCCCTATTTCTAGAGGCAAGTGGAATTATGGCCTCCAGCCAGGTTCAAGTCAAGGGTTCTGGGCTGATATTGCCAACGTTCGGCGCAGACTGCGGCTTCAGACTTCGCCCGAAACGGCCTCTTCAGCCGGCCTTTGAACCTATTTCCAGCTCAAATACCCTCACATCGGCGTCCCGGTCGCTGAGCACGCCCAGGACCTTGCCGGTCCCGTCCGCGACCACGCTTTGGCCTCCGTAGGTCCTGCCTTTCCACGGGCCGCTGGAGATCGCGCCGACCAGGTTCGTCCCTACGACCGGGCACTTGACCCGTCTCGCGACCGACGAGACCCAGGATGCGAGGCTCTTGCCGTGCTCCGGCCACTGGTCCTTCGCCGCCGCCCAGCCGTACGGGATCAGCATCAAATCCGGCCTCTGGTCGCCTGCCGCCTTGACGAGGCTCTCCTTGAATACGTCGGCGCAGATCAGCAGCCCGACCCTTCCGATCGACGTCTCGGTCACTTTGACGCCGCCCTCGTCGCCGCAGGTGTAGGCGGGCGTCATCAGCTCGGCCAAGATGTTGACCTTGCGGTGCTTGGCGAGGATCTCGCCGGTCTTGTCCACGAGGATGACGGAGTCGTACAGCTTGTCGCCGTCCTTTTCGGTCAGGCCGATGCAGACCAGCACGCCGTACTTCTTCGCGAGCGCTGCGATCCGGTCGGAGGTCGGGCCGGGGATAGGGCTGCTGGCCTCGTGGGCCGCGGGGTTGACCCAGCCGAGGTCCACTGCCTCGGCGAAGCATGCGACCTCCGCGCCGCCCGCGACCGCCTTTTTCAGCGCCTGTTCAACCCGCGCGAGGTTGCCGTCGAGGTCGCTGTCGATGCAGAACGTCTGGCACACAGCCACCTTCCGAGTACGGGTGCCGTCAGGGGCATCGGATTTGGCCATCGTCATTCCGACCGTAAGCGTAAGAAGTGCAAGCATGTCAGCCCAGACCTTAAACGTGGTTTCTGTCAGAGCGTACCCGTGCGAGGTCAGCTAGTTGGCCTACTCCTGCTCAGTGTCCGCTCGCTGCGCCGGGTCAACCTGCGACGGAGCCTCTACGGCAAGGCTGGGTCGCACGTTCTTAACAGCGGATTTGAAGCTACGCGCGAACCTGCTCGCCACCTGTGTCCGACAACCCGGATCTTTGCCGTCTGAGCAAGCGGTTCATACGGTGCGAAGGGTAACCTTGATGCAAGCGGTGGCCGCGTCGAGGTTGCCTATTTGACAGTGGCTTCCTAGGGTTCTAGCTAGCCGACCCCTCGTCGCGCTGAGCCAAGAGGCGCCTACCCGTTAGGGTTTTATTGAGATGCGAATGCCGTTTTGGGTGCGATTGAGCATTGTCACGTCAACTGTCGTTCTCGTGACGATGGCGGCCGTCGGCACCCAGACGTACTTCCAGATGCGGACCTCGGTCGATGAGCTGTCGTCGCGCATCATCGAGCAGAACGCGATCATCATCGACGAGAAGATCGGGACGCTGCTAGGCCGGGCCGAGTCGCACAGCCGGCTCTTGGCCGAGCTGCTGCACCCGACAGTTGAGGCTAAGCGCGAATTCTTAACTAGCGCAGACCTCGTGAATCTAGCCCCAATGCTGATCGCGATCATGAGCCAGAACGAGGAGTTCGGAACGATGACGATCACGCTCGCTTCGACAGGCGAGTACATCCAGGCGACGCAACAGCCGAACGGAGCGATCCGCATAGAGGTGATCGAATTGATCGCAAACGGATCACGCGTGCGCAAGATCTACCGAAAGTTTGGCAACGTTCTGCAGCAGTATTTGAGCGAGTCGAACTGGGAGCGCGACCCCAGAACCGAGCCGTACTACCAACTGGTCCAGTCGCAGCTCGAGCAAGTGTGGACGGAGACGTACGTGTTTCCGAGTTCAACGCTGCCGGAAACCCCGGGAACGACCTGCGCAACTCCGGTTTTCGACTCCAGAGGTCGCTTGATCGGCGTGGCGACCGTCGATCTCACGATCGACAACCTCAGTCGTTTCTTGAAGACCGTGCACATCGGCAAGGCAGGATACGCGTTCCTCGCCGAAATGCGCGGCCAGAACGTTCCGCTCATCATCGCGCACCCGACGGCGGAGCTGATCCGGCGCGACGGCGACAGGTTGACGTTGAGGACGAGCGCTGAACTGGACGACCCGCGCGCCGCCAAGCTCGTCAGCATGATTCAGGCGCAAGACCCGCTGGAAGCGACGGAGGTTCGCAAGCTTGATCTAACGGTGGATGACGTCAGTTACTTCTCCGGTGTTAGAATGGTGAGCGGCTACGGCCGACCCCGCTGGATCGTCGCCGTCGTGGTGCCGACGGAAGAGTACGTCGGCGGGATCGTTCAAACGGGGGTGTTCCTGTTCTGGACCGCGATCATCGCCACGCAGATCGGGATCATCGTCAGCATTCTGCTGGCGCGGCGCATGGCGGCGCCGATGCAGGACCTGGTGCAGGAGACCAAGCGCATCCAGGACATGAGGTTCCAGGCCCGGCCGCTGGAGAAGTCGAACATTGCGGAGATCGACGAGCTTGCCAGCGCGATGGAGTCGATGAAGACCGCGCTGAGATCGTTCGAGAAGCTCGTGCCCACCGAGTACGTCAGGCACCTCGTCTCGACCGGCCGCGAGGCGATACTCGGCGGCGAGCGGAAGCACATCACGACCTACTTCGCCGACATCGTCGGATTCACGAGGCTGTCGGAACAGCTTCCTCCAGAGGAGCTTGTCGCGGTGCTAGCTGAATACCTCGACGTGATGAGCGCGCAAGTCATCGAGCTCGACGGCACGGTGGACAAGTACAACGGCGACGACGTGATGGCGTTCTGGGGCGCTCCGAACGAGGTCGAGAACTCCGCGCTCCTGGCCTGCCGCGCCGCAATCAGCACGAGGCGCGCGCTGGAAGCGAAATACGAGGACTGGCAAAATCGCGACATGCCGGTTCTCAAAGCGTCGTTCGGCATTTCGACAGGCGACGTGATCGTCGGCAACGTCGGTTCTACCGAAAGGATGACGTACACGGTCATCGGGGACAGCGTCAATCTCGCGTCGCGGCTTCAAGGCCTCAACAAGTATTACGAAACCGAGATGCTGATCGGCGACCAAACGCAAGTGGAAGCCGGTGATGGAATAGTCACGCGCCACATCGACTACGTGGCGGTCGCTGGGCGCGAGCGCCCTGCGCAGGTGTTCGAACTGCTTGGGCTCGCTGGCGAGGTCAGCGCTGATATCGTAGAGTACGTGCGCGAATACGACAACGCCATGGCGCTGTACCGCGAGCGCAAGTTTGCTGAGGCAGCGAAGGTGTTTCAGGCGCGCGTCGATGAAAAGCCGCATGACACGCCCGCCCGGATTCTGCTCAAGCGCTGCCTGCTGTACATCGAGCACCCGCCCGGCGACGATTGGGACGGCTCCCACCGCATCGACGTCAAGTGATTGGGGCGGCGTCGCCCGTTCAGGAGCTCGTCGCCCGCTTTGCTGTCGCCCGCGTTGCTGTCGCCTTGTGGTCGCCAAGTAGTCGCCTTCATTCAGCATTCAGCATTCGGCACTCAGCACTCAGCACTCGGCACTCAGCACTCTTCCTTCATACTTTCCCCATATGTCGCACGGCCCGCTCTCGCACGTCAGCCGCATCGTTCCTGCGCGGTCTCGGCGGTGCTCTTCTTATGATGTGACCGGTGGCAACGACGACTGCACGCCGATCGCACCGGGGGAGACATTGGTTCTCGCTGACATCGTTGGCGCCGGGATCGTCAAGCACATATGGTGCACGATCAACTCGGGCGACCCGATGGTGCGGCGGAACTTGGTGATCCGTATGTTCTGGGACGGGCAGTCTCACCCGAGCGTAGAGGCGCCGATCGGTGACTTCTTCGGGCAGGGGTGGGGGAAGTCTTACAATTTCGTCTCGCTGCCTCTCGCCGCCGCGCCGCAAGACGGCGGCGCGCTCGTGTGCTACTGGCCGATGCCGTTCGGGAACGGCGCACGGATCGAGGTCTCGAACGAGGGTACTGAGGAAGTGCGCGGATTCTATTACTACGTCGATTACGAAGAGCACGGCTCGATCCCCGAAGACGAGGGCCGGTTCCACGCTTGGTACAACCAAGAAGTCACGGGTATCGAAGCTGCCGACGGTCTGGAGAACGCGTGGGCTGCCGATCCGCCCGACATCACCGGTCTGGACGACCAAAGAAGGAACCCCGACCCGAAGAACACGAGCGACCGTCACAACTACCTCTTCTGCGATGTCGAGGGCGAGGGGCATTACGTCGGCGTCAACTACTACGTGCACGCGCCTTCGACGCCTTGGCCGGGCGAGGGAGACGACATGTTTCTGATCGACGGCGAGGAGTGGCCGGGTCTTCACGGCACCGGGACCGAGGACTACTTCAACACCTCGTGGGGTCCGGACGAGCACTACCTGCACCCCTACTTCGGGATCGCCTACGCGCCGGCCCGGGAGAACGAAGACCCGCGCTTCGGCTGGATCGGCAAGATGCACTACTACCGGTTCCACCTCGAAGACCCGGTGCGGTTCTCGTCTTCCTTGCGGGCTTCTATCGAGCATGGCCACGCGAACCGGATGGTTCTGGACCTGTCATCCGTCGCCTACTGGTACCAGCGCGCGCCGTCGCCAGCGTTGTCTGCTCTTCCGCCTGTCGAGCACCGCAAACCGATGCCCGCGACGCGGCCTGAGGACATCCACAAATGGCGGCACGCTTGGCTGAAGGATCGCGGCGGGAAGGGCCATTGGGGGAACGAGGGGTGAAACAGTAGCATGGCCATCCTGGCCGTGAGTGGTTCGGGCATCTTGCCCGAATTCGTCCGCGCTAGATCTTCTTCCGAACCTTCTTCGCCTTGTCGACGCGCACGTTCTTGTTCTTGACTGGCTTGCCTTTCACTGGGTTCGTGCCGGTGTTCCGGATGAACTTGCTCTGTCCGCCGCCTGGTTTGTAAGGGTCTTTCATGGGGGATTCCTGGCGACGGCCTGGGTCGCTTATGAGGTTATTTTACCGTGCTTGCCCTCCAGGCCCAAGCCATCGCGCCAAAACCCAGTATCCGACGGTGTGCCACGGACTGCCCGATGAGGAAGAGCTGGCCTCGGTTGCGCAGTGAGACCAATTGTGGCTTTCACTCCCGGCGACCTCCCCTCCCCAAGCCTGGGGAGAGGACCGAGGTGAGGGGCCGAGTCAGAACTCGCGTGGCACGGCTGTCCCGATGCGCGAGCGGGGCAGCCATGTGCATGCGGCACTAGAACGCTGCTCGAGAAAACGCGGTCCCCAGAGCGTGTCGAAGGACCGCGAGCAGCCAAGCGACTCGCGTCAAGTTGTTGATTCGGAAAGGACTCCCTTTTTTACTTCCGCATCCTAGCCTTCTGCCGCAAGGCGAGAAGGGACTAGTTTGGAGCATCCGCGCCCGTTGTGGCCAGGCTAGGATATTCGCATGACTATTAGCCTACATCTGAATTTCGGAGCCTGGTCCCCTCGATTTCGAGCTCTCAATTTTCGGTCATCCGATATCTGGGCTCAACTCCTGCCCATTCTGCGAGCCGCACACCCAACTCGTCACCGGTGACCATACCGTCGGGACCCCAATAAAGTTCGAAACCTATCAGGTGGGGGCCGAGTCTTTCGGAAGGGGTCGTTGCGCTGTCGGAGTAAATCGTCCAAGACCACCATTGACGATTGCCATACCATCGCTTGGGAGACCCTGTCGCGTGTACTCTAAGTCCTTCTCGGGGAACATGGCCGCTGTCGTCGACCCACGAATCCCACGTCACGTTCTCATCTCCCAAAACGACGACTCCTGTGAACATGCTTTGCATAATAAAGAACAACGCGACAGATACCGCTATGCCAGTAACACCCATGCCTACTCGGTTCTTCATGTTCTTATGCTTCATGAAGAATACTGCTATTGCACCGATAGTCGAGAGCCCGGGAATGGCCCACAGCATGGGAATTGGAGTTTGCCAGAGGGCCAGTACCAGGCCGATCGAGAATGCCCCAATAATGGCTGGCTGAATCGTCAGCTTCTTTGCGCGCACCGATTGCCAGATAACACCGACGATTGACCCTAGTGCAATTGCTGCACCAAACGTCCAACTCGCCTCTAGACCCAGACTCGTATAAGTCTCGTCCACATGATCATTATACGACAGTACTCCTCTAACTCGTTCAAGGTAGCGCAAGCAGTAGTAGAAGCATGCGATACAGCTGTAGGAAGTTGTTGCGCCGTCGTCAGCGAACGGCGCGATAGCCCGTGAGCAGCCAAGCGGCTCGCGGGGTCCTTCGATCCACTCAGGATGACTGCTCGCCCTCCCGAACTCCCGAACACAGTTTTCAGTTGGCAGTTGGCAGTTGGCAGTTTGCAGTTGACGGAACCCCCGAACTTCCGAACTTCCGAACCAATCCCAACAAACCCGAACAAATCCGAACAAATCCGAACAAACCCGAACAAATCCGAGCGGTCCAGGGTGCGTGGCAAACCCCCGCGCTCCTTATCCCGAACCCCCGAAGGTACGATACAACCATCACCATGAAACGCGCAGTGCTTGCCCTCTGTCTCTCCGCCATCGCGGTTGCCGCATACGCCCAGACCTCGCCGATGGAGCAGTTCGGCCACAACCTCGGCGACGACTACTTCCTCGCCAACTACGCCCAGCTCACCGAATACTGGAAAAAGCTCGACAAGGAGTCGCCGCGGTTCAAGCTGGTCGACATCGGCAAGACCGAGGAGGGGCGGACGCAGTACATGGCGGTCATCACCGACCCGTCGAACATGTGGCGGCTCGATAAGTACAAGGCCATAGCCGCAAAGCTAGCCAGAGCCGAAGGCGTCGACGAAAGGGAGGCGAAGAGGCTCGCGCGCGACGGCAAGGCGGTCATCTGGATCGACGGCGGTCTGCACGCGAGCGAGGTGCTGTGCGCGCAGGTGCTGATGGAGACCGCGTGGCAGCTCGTCAGCCGCGACGACGAAGAAACCAAGCGCATCCTCAAAGACGTCATCGTGCTGCTGGTGCACGCGAACCCCGACGGACACGACCTGGTCGCGGACTGGTACATGCGCGAAGAGGATCCGCTGAAGCGCTCGACGCGCGGCGTGCCGCGGCTGTACCAAAAGTACGTCGGCCACGACAACAACCGCGACTTTTTCGCATCGACGCAGAAAGAGACGAAGAACATGAACCGCGTGATGTACCGCGAGTGGTTCCCGCAGATCATGTTCAACCACCACCAGACCGGCCCGAGCGGCACCGTGATGTTCGCGCCGCCTTTCCGCGATCCGTTCGCCTTTGAAGTGGATCCGCTGGTGCGCACCGGGCTAGACATGGTGAGCGCGGCGATGCACAACAGGTTCTTGCAAGAAGATAAACCGGGTGTGACGATGCGGACTGGCGCGACCTACTCCGGCTGGTGGAACGGCGGGCTGCGCACGACCGCGTACTTCCACAACATGGTCGGGATCCTGACCGAGACGATCGGCAACCCGACTCCGATCACGATTCCGTACGTTCAGCGCAGGCAGATGCCGCACGCCGACCTGCCGTTGCCGATCGAGCCGCAGGAGTGGCACTTCCGGCAGTCGGTCGATTACTCCTTGACTGCGAACTACGCGGTGTTGGACTACGCGTCGCGCTATCGGGAAACTCTGCTGACGAACATCTGGCGGATGGGGCGCAATGCCATCGAGAAGGGGCGTCGTGATTCGTGGGTGCCGAACCCTCGTTTGCTCGAAGGCTCCCGCAACGGGGACGGCGTCCGCACCGACGAGAACAAGGACGCCCGCGCCTACATCATCCCCTCGGACCAAGCCGACTATGCGACCGCGACGAAGTTCGTAAACGCCCTCATCGAGAACGGAATCATAGTGCACCGGGCGCGGCGGCTGTTCGCCTACGGCGGTGAGATTTATCCGGCTGGCTCGTACATCGTTCAGGCGGATCAAGCGTTCCGCGCGCACGTGATAAGCATGTTCGAGCCGCAGGTCCACCCGGACGACTTCGCCTATCCGGGCGCTCCTCCGACTCCGCCGTATGACAGCTCTGGCTGGACGCTCGCGTTCTCGATGGGCGTCAAAGTTGTGCGCGTTGTGGAGGAGTTCGAAGTGCGGCTGGAAGAACTGAAGGACGTTGTGAAACCGACGGTTTCTTCAGACCTATCAAAGTATCCCGACTGGTACGTGATCGATGGTCGCGTAAATGACTCCTTCCGGGCCATGAACCGTTTGCAGAAAGCTGGCATTGACGTTTTCCGGATGACGGAGGCAAACTCGGCTGTCCCGCGCGGGTCGTTCATTGTTGAAGCCTCGCGCGAGTCGCGGTCAATTTTGCAACGAATGGCGCACGACCAAGGGGTTCGTTCTTCCAGCGCGGCCGGTACGCCGGTCGTCGGACTCAAGAAAATCGAGGTTCCGCGCATCGCGCTGCTCGACCGTTACGGCGGGTCTATGCAGTCGGGATGGACGCGCTGGATTCTTGAGCAGTTCGAGTTCCCGTTCACCGTTGTCTATCCGCCGGAGATCGACGCGGGTGTTCTGTCCGACTACGACGTGCTTGTGATGGTCAGCGGCATGGTGATCGGCGGCGGCGGTCGCGGCGGACGAGGTGGCCGGGGAGGAGGCGGACCCCCGACCAACGTGCCGGAGCCTTGGGCTTCGCGCCAAGGGTCTTTGTCTGTCGATACTTCTTTGCCTCAGATCAAATCGTTCATCGAGGGCGGGGGCACGGTCGTCACGATCGGCAGCGCGACGCGGCTGGCGACACAGCTGGAGCTGCCCGTCACGAGCGCTTTGATCGACGACGAAGGGAACGCGCTCGGTCGCGCGGACTTCTTCGTGCCGGGCTCGATCCTGCGCGTGAAGCTCGACACTTCGCACCCGCTCGCGATGGGGATGGACGAGGAGATCGACGTGATCTTCAGCTCCAGCCCCGTGTTCAAGATCGACGGCGGCCAGCGTCTCGCGTGGTTCGATTCTGAAACCCCCCTGCGCAGCGGTTGGGCTTGGGGACAGAAGGTCCTGAACGGCGGGACGGCGATGGCGACGTTCTCAGTCGGCGACGGGCACCTAGTTTTGTTCGGCCCCGAGATCGCCTTCCGCGGACAGCCGCACGGCACGTTCAAGCTGCTGTTCAACGCGCTGGTAATGGGCAGCTAGGTGACACGGCCATCTCGGTCGCTTGCACCAAGACGGCTGTCGAACGGTCCAGGATCGGGCAGATCAGGTTCGAAAATGCACCGATTCAAATATCAGAGGGCGAAAGTCTTAAAAAAAGTTGACAAAATGACCTAAAAATCCGTAAAGTCTTTACCAATCACGTAAATAAGATGGAATAATAGGTTGGAAGTATCTTTTGAAACCAACAGGCTCGCTAAGATCATGAACAGCGACCAGAAGCTCGCGAGGAAATTTGGCATGGAGAGAGCCAAGAAGATTCGGGCTCGCTTGGATGATCTTGCAGCTGCGGACTGTCTGGAGGTAATGAAGGATATTACTGGTAATTGTCATGAGCTGTCAGCGGATCGAAAGGGGCAATTGGCAGTATCGCTGACAGGAAACTACCGACTTGTATTCGTACCCGATCACGATCCACCCGTACTGAAGGAGGACGGCGGGCTCGACTGGCTCAACATCACGAAGATCAAAGTGACCGAGGTCGTCGATTATCACTAGAATGGCTACCCTTGAATATAGACCAGACAGAGTTTCGCCGCCAGGAGATACGCTCAGCGATCTGCTGGAAGAACGTCGTATCTCTCAAAAGCAATTGGCGGTTCGACTGGCACGATCAGATAAACTCATCAACGAAATCATCAAAGGCAAGGCCACGATATCGAGTGATCTTGCGCTAGATCTCGAGCGAGTACTGGGAACACCGGCGCGGTTTTGGCTCAACCGGGAATCTGCCTACCGTGAGTGGCTTGCTCGGAATGCACGACCAAATCCCTCTGCGCAAGAACTTGAGTGGACAAAGTTGTTTCCATATCCTGCGATGGTTAGGTATGGCTGGGTGCCTGCCGCAAATCCTGGTCCAGAACGAGTCTACGCCCTCCTTCAATTCTTTGGAATGGCAAGCCTGCAGGCATATCGATCGTATTGGGAAGATCGTTCAGCCATGGTTCGGTTCAGACGGTCCGACTTGGTTGAAGACAGGCTTCACTTGGTTTCTGCCTGGCTCCGGCAAGGCGAGATTCAGTCATCATCGATTGAAGCTGCATCATATGATGAACCTGCATTTCGTGACGCAGTGACTAGGGCACGCGGCTGGACTCAACTTGCCCCGCGAAAGTTCGTGCCGCTACTTAAGGAGGCCTTTGCGCAAGCGGGTGTAATCATAGAGTTTGTGCCGGAGCTTCCCAGCCTAGGCGTTTCTGGAGCCGTAAGATGGAAGCGTCCCGACTGTGCCCTCATGCAGATCTCCTTGAGATACAAGCGGAACGACCACTTTTGGTTCACCCTGTTTCATGAGTGTGCACACGTCATCAAACACAAGAAGAAGAGCGTCTTCCTAGAGGTGTCAGGTGAAAAAGATGCTGACGAGCGGGATGCCGATCGCATGGCAGCCACATTGCTAATACCATCGAGCCGATACGCTGAATTTGTTAGAGGTGAAGACTTTTCTAGAATCGCCGTCAAGTTGTTTGCCGAAGCCATCGGAATCGCGCCTGGAATTGTCGTTGGACGCTTGCAACACGACAACCTGCTACCGCACAAGCAGCTAAACGATCTGAAAGTCAAATACGAGTGGATTAAGCCCGGCCACGCCGGGTGGTAGCGACTAGCTTCGGCAAACGTCCGACCCCGGGGAACCGTTTTCGGCCAAACGGTATCCTGATCTTGTATGAGGCTTACGCACCTCGTGAAATGCGCCGGTTGAGCGAGCAAGCTGGGGCCGACCCAGCTGGCGGAGGTTCTCCGCGTCTTGCCCAAGTCGAAAGACCCTAACCTGCTCGTCGGAATTGAAACCAGCGACGATGCGGGGGTGTTCAAGCTGTCTGAGACTCAGGCACTGGTGCAGACCGTCGACTTCTTCACGCCGATCGTCGACGACCCGTACGACTACGGCCAGATCGCTGCGGCCAACTCGCTTAGCGACGTCTATGCGATGGGCGGCAAGCCGATCACTGTGCTCAACATCTGCTGCTTCGACCCGACGATGGCGCCGCCCGAAGTTTGGGCGAAGATCTTCGAAGGAATGCACGACAAGACGATCGAGGCCGGCGCGGTGATCGCCGGCGGGCACACGGTCGAAAACGATCAGCCGCTGTTCGGGCTTTCAGTGACGGGGCTCATCAACCCGGAGACGATCTTCCGCAACGACAACGCCAAGCCGGGACAGGACATCTACCTCTCCAAGCCGCTCGGCACCGGGATCGTCACGACGGCTTTCAAGAACGACCTGTGCAGCGACGAGGAGCTGAAGGCGGCGGTCGCTGTGATGTCTGCTCTCAACGCGCGCGCTGCCGAGTTCGCGCACGCGGCGGGGGTGCGCTGCGCGACCGACGTCACGGGCTTCGGGCTCGCCGGGCACCTGTTCCACATCGCGCGCGCATCGGGCGTGACGCTTGAGATCGACTCGTCGGCCCTACCGCTTCTGCCGGGTGTGGAGCGACTTGTCGCTGCTGGCGCAATCACCGGCGCGGCGATCAAAACGCGCGAGTACATCGGCGACGCGCTGGAGTTCGGCAGCGGGGTTGCGCCGTGGATGGAGCAGCTCATACTCGACCCGCAGACCAGCGGTGGGCTCGCCACCTTCAGCACCGTTCCGGTCGAGGGCTCGGTCAAGATTGGGCGTTCGGTCAGCGGCCCGCCCCGCATCGTCGTAAGCTAGCCGCAGCAACTTAGCTGCCGCATTTCACGTATCCTCCGGGTGTGGAACTCTCTTGGGCATCTTGGGTGCACGTCATCGGCACAGTCGGCGCGGCTCTCCTCCTGCTGGCTTACTATCTCGTCTCGAAGAAGAAGGTAGACGGCGGGTCGCGGTTCTATCAGCTCTTGAACGTCACCGGCGCAGCTATGCTCGCGGTTCTGACAGCCGTCACCGGCGCGTGGGCTGCGATGGGGCTCAACGTCGTCTGGGTCGTGATCGGCGTCGCGACGATCGGGCGGATTTCGCTAGAACGGAAGAACGAAAAGAAGGCAATTGACAAGAAGTGACGACTTCGGGAGTTCGGGAGTTCGGGAGTTCGGGAGTTCGGGAGTTCGGGAGTTCGGGGGTTCGGGAGTTGGAGCGCGGGGGTTTGCCCCGCACCCTGGTTTGCGGGCGTTTGGCCCGCCGAGCGCCACGGGGCTCGGGTTGATCCGGATCGCCCCTTGACCCTAGGATCGCGCACCGCAAGGACGAACGGCGCGGTAGCCCGTGAGTCAAGCGGCTCTCGCGCCCAATATTGCCTGCAGCACGCGCTCCTGGAGGTCGAGTCGCAGCGGGGTCGAGGTTGGAACGTAAGATGGGGGAGGCCGATCCGGTCGGATGGCCGCGTCCAACAGTTCGCGCTCGACGCGCTGGCGGCGCTCCTCGGTCGTGTGTTCGAGCAGCCGCTCGATCTGACGAAGGACCGCTTCAACAAGTTTGGCATTGCCCTGGACGTAACCCAGCGACGCGACAAGATTCTCCGCCATTGAAAAGTAGCGCGATCTCTCGGCTACGCCCGGTCCGATAAAGCGATCCATGGAAACTTGTATCCATTCTGCGCCACCGAGCTTTTCAAGAACTTGCGCATCAAGTCCCGTTATGCTCATCCAACTTGCAATGGCTGATCCAGGACCGTAGCGGAAGCGAAACGGGTCTTCCAAGACAATCCGCATGAACTTTCGCGCACGGTCTAGATCGCCAAGGGCCGAAAATCCAAGAACAGCCGACCACGCGTCGTAAACCGAGTACTCGTCGGCACTGCCGCTCCACCGGTTTGCTGCCAGCGCTCGCAGCTCGTCGTGAAGTCCCAGTTCGCGCAACATCTGAATGAGGGAGAATTCACTAGACCAACCCATATAGTCCGGTGGCTCTGTGTCGGCCTCTCTAAGCCAAACAAGAAATCGCCGCATTACGGCCCGTGCCCCGTCTTCATCTCCGACAGATTGCAGAGCCTGAATCCAATTTCTCACCGCTTGCGACGCCCCAGCAACCGATCCCTCATCGAACCAATACTCGACGGCCTCCTGGTGACGACCGATCGCAGCCAGCGTGCTCGTCATAAAGCCCTGCAAACTACCACCGCCGAACATCACTTCCGTTTTTGGGTCGAGCGTTGCCGCGTATTCGACGACCAAAGAATTCGCCTGTGCGTTCATGTTAAGAACGACATAAATGCTCAATGCGGTCTCATAGTGCTTTCTCTGCCATGGACCGCGATCAGCCGTGATTCTTGCGTTTGGCTGAAATTCGGATCGAGCCGCCTCAAGCGCGGTCTCCGCCAACTCCAACAACAATTCACCGTGTCCGTTCTCGGCCAAGACGTCGAAGAACCGCGCGGAACTGTCCCACGGCCCCCATCTTTTGTAGTTAGCGATGGAATTTGGCCAATACTTGTGCACTAGACGGGTAGCGGTCGCGCGGCTGCCCTCTTCGTACAACTCCAATACCAGTTGCCCCGGTACTCCGAATTCAATCGGCTGCCAGAAGCTCGGGCCGAAAATGGGCACACCTGGCTCACTACCGAAGAGGAGAACTTGCAACGCCATCTCTTTCAGATCATCGTCCTCCAACAGGCGAGCACGATACAACAGGAACCCTGGTTCGAAGTAATAGGGGTAGACCGCCAAAAACCCTTTGATGAGCGGAAGCCTACCGGTTCCGAGAATCATCCGCAAGATATCGCAGTGGTGCCTTACCTCCTGCACCTCGACGTACGGCAGCAGACTGGTCGCCTCTTCGGCAAGCCCTTCTCGTGCGAAGAGGACGTAGGCCTGGAGCGCGGGGCTGCAATCGTGAAAGTACTTGTCCAAGTCGCGCAGAAAGTTCCTCGCAGAGTAGAAACCGTACTCCTCCATGTAGGCAAGGGCTGCCTGCGCGCGCTCGACGCCTCCGTAGTAGATCGCCTCCTCAATGATCTTTGGGAGCGCCTCCGGGCCGTAGTAGCTTTCATCGATCTCGTGCAACATTCGCGCGACGTCACCATCGCGCTTGTACCATCCGTAGAGGTTTCCAGCGGTCTTTCTTGGGAGCGAGTCGATGACGATGAAGGCCGCTTCGTGCTCGCCCTGATCGATGAGCGTCTCGGCCAGCCGACGGTTGACATACTCGTCCCTCGCCGGCAATGCGACAAGCTCGCGGACGACCTTCTCGGACACCTGCGGCCCTTGATACAGGGCGACCGCCAGAGCCAGTGCTACGAATCCCATCTTTGCACCTTGCTACAGGATAGAACGTTTGGGGAAGGTTTCGGGGTTCGGAAGTTCGGGTTTGACCCTGCACCTCGCACCCTGCATCTCGCACCTAAAGCCGCTTCTTCAGCTCGTCCAGCTTCTGAAGCGCCTCGATCGGGGTCAGCGAATCAACGTCGATCTGCTTCAGCTCTTTCTCGACCTCGGACTCCGGCGCCTCGAACAGCGTCATCTGCACGCTCGTGAGACCAGGCCCGATGGACGGCGTGGACTCGCGCTGCTCCAGCTCGGCGAGGATCTCGGCTGCGCGCGCGACGACGGATCGCGGAAGCCCCGCCATCTTCGCGACCTGCACGCCGTACGAGCGGTCGGTGCCGCCCGGCAGCACCCTGTGCGCGAACACGACCTTGTCGCCGACCTCCTCGACCGCAACGCGGAAGTTGGAGATCCCCTGGATCTGCTCGGCGAGCGCGTTGAGCTGGTGGTAGTGCGTCGCGAACAGCGTCTTCGCCTTGACCCGCGCGAGGTGCTCGACCATCGCCCACGCGATCGCGAGGCCGTCGTAGGTCGAAGTCCCGCGCCCGACCTCGTCGAGGATGACCAGCGAGCGCTCGGTGGAGTTGTTGAGGATGTTGGCGCTCTCGACCATCTCGACCATGAACGTGGACTGCCCTAAAGCAAGCTCGTCTTTAGCGCCGATGCGCGTGAAGATGCGGTCGCACAGGCCGACGCGGCACGAGTCCGCAGGCACGAACGACCCGATCTGCGCCATGAGAACAGTCAGCGCGGTCTGCCGCAGGTAGGTCGACTTGCCGCTCATGTTCGGGCCGGTCAGGATAACGACGCGCGTGTCGCCGAGCGTCAGGTCGTTCGGGACGAAGTTCGGCGTGTGCGCCTCGACCACCGGGTGGCGGCCGGCGTCGATCTCCAGCACGTCGTCCTCGACGATCTCCGGCCGGACGAACCGGCGGCGCACCGCGGACTCTGTAAGAGAGATCAGCACGTCGAGCTCGGCGATCGCGCGCGCCGTCTGAAGCAGCGCCGAAGCGTTGTCCGCTACGCGGTTCCTGATGCGGTAGAAGAGGTCCGACTCCAGCGCGACCGCCTTCTCCTCCGCGCCGAGCACCGCCGACTCGTGCTCCTTCAGCTCGGCGGTGATGAACCGCTCGGCGTTGACCAGGGTCTGCTTGCGGATGTAGTGGTCCGGCACCTTTTCCTGGTGGAGCTTCGAGACCTCGAGGTAGTAGCCGAACACCGAGTTGTATCCGACCTTGAGCTTCGCGATCCCGGTCGCCTCGCGCTCCTTCTTCTCAAGCTCCGCGATGTACCGCTTGCCGTCCCTGCTCAGGCCGCGCAGCTTGTCCAGCTCGGGGTCGAAGTTCGGCTTGATCACTCCTCCCTCGCGGAGCGCGTGCGGCGGATCGGCGATCAGCGCCTTGTCCAAGTGGTGCGCGAGGTCCTGGTGATCCGCCGTCTGGGCGCGCAGGTCTTGCAGCCTGCCGAGCGCGACCTTGCGCAGCGCGTCGTCCAGCTCCGGCATCGCGAGGAGCGAAGTCCGCAAGGCCGACAGATCGCGAGGAGATGCGAGCCCGGTCGCCGCCCGAGATACCAGCCGCTCGATGTCCGCGACCTTCTTGAGGGCGTCCCGCAGATCGCCGCGCGTCATCGCGTGCTCGATCAGCCGCCCGACCGCCTCGTGCCTGCGCGAGATCGTCTCGACGTCCAGCAGCGGCTGCTCGATCCACCGCTTCAGCAGCCGCGCGCCCATCGAGGTGACCGTCTCGTCGAGCACGTCGATCAGCGTGTACTGGCGCGAGCCGTCGGATATGTTCCGCGTGAGCTCCAGGCTGCTGCGAGTGGCCGGGTCGAGCTTCATGAACCCGTCGACCGAGTACGTACTGATCGTATCGACGTGGTTCAGCTCCAGCCCGTGGCCCTTGGCGTACTCGAGGATCATGGAGGCCGCGGTCATCGCGCCGGTCTTGTCCTCGAGCCCAAAACCTTGCAGGTTCGTAACGTCGAACTGCCTCTTCAGCACCCGCTCCGCCCTGTCGAGGCTCAGGCTCTTGCACGGCGACGTCGCGATGCCGAGCCCGCTCGCCGCAAGCGCACCGACCTCCTCCCCGTCCTCCGCGTAGAGCAGCTCTGAAGGCTTGAGCCGCGCCAGCTCCTGCAGCATCCGCTCCGCCGCCTGCTCCCCCTCGATCTCCGTTACCGAGAACTCGCCGGTCGACGGATCGAGCATCGCCAGCCCGGCCTTCCCCTCGATCATGCAGATCGCCGCGAGGAAGTTGTTCGCCCCCGCGTCGAGCATCGAGTCGTCCATGACCGTGCCAGCCGACAGCACCCGGGTCACCTCTCGCCGAACGAGCCCCTTGGCGAGCTTCGGGTCCTCGACCTGGTCGCACAGCGCGACCTTGAAACCTTGCTTCACGAGGCGAGCCAGGTACTTCTCGACGGAGTGGTACGGCACGCCGGCCATCGGTACGCGGCCGTTCTTGCCGTCCTCGCGCCCGGTCAAAGTTATCTCTAGGGCGGCTGCAGCGGTCTCGGCGTCCTCGCCGTAGAACTCGTAGAAGTCGCCGACGCGCATGGCGACGAGAACGCCAGGATGGGACTCCTTCGCCTTGAAATACTGTTGGAGCAGTGGTGTCTGCGCTTTCACCGGACTCCTTGAGTATGGCGGAAACCGGAGCTTGATCGCGCAGGCTCCTGCCCATCGCCCGTCGGGCAGATACAATCACGGTAACGAGGCATAGCAATTCGTAGACTTTTCTGGCGCTGGGTCATCTTCACTGTTTCGCTCTTCTTGGCCGCTCGGGTCACGTCCGCGTTCGTCGATGGGTTCCACGTCGATGATATCGAGACGGTGGGCCAGGGACTGCGCCTGATGGCCGGCGCGGCCGCGCTCGCGCTGATCAACGCAACGCTCGGCACGGTCCTGCGGATACTGACCCTCCCGCTCACATGCTTGACGCTCGGGCTGTTTTCTCTCGTCGTCAACGCCGGAGTTCTGATGGCCGCGGGTAGCCTGGAGCTTGGGTTCAGGGTCGACGGCTTCGTGCCGGCGCTGATCGGCGCGGTTCTGCTAGCGGTGATCAACTCGATTCTTGGCACCGTCATTCCAGATGACAAAGAGAAGGACTAGTCGAATCAGGCTGCGGAGGCTGTTCGCTCCGACGGCAGGGCTGTACCGATGCGTGCTCGCCGCGATCGTCGGCGCGCTCCTGTTCGGCCTCGGGTTCATCATCTCGTTTCAAACGCTGCTGCTGCCCGCGCTCGAATCGCTCGCCGAGAGGTGGGACGGCGTGCTGTCGCAGGTCGCTTCGCAAGATGCGGCCGACCTCGCCAACCACGTTCTCGGGCTCTTGCTGCTGCTGGCCGGCACCTACCTCGCGTTCTGGGGAATCCGTGCCTTCGTGCGGCAGATGGCCGAGGCGCTCGACCCGCGGGCCAAGCGCGGAGTCCTCGACGTGTACGGACGGAAGCAGATGCTCGCGAGAGGGCCGCGGATCGTCGCACTAGGCGGCGGAACAGGGCTCGGCACGCTGCTGCGAGGAATCAAGCACCACACGTCGAACATCACGGCAGTGGTCACCGTCACGGACGACGGGGGCAGCAGCGGCCGATTGGTCAGCGAGATGGGGATCATCCCGCCCGGCGACATCCGAAACTGTCTCGTCGCGCTGGCCGATGCGGAAGGGCGGATGACAGACTTGTTCCAGCACCGTTTCACCCAGGCGAGCGGACCGCTCAGCGGCCACTCCATCGGGAACCTGCTGATCGCCGGGTTCTTCGAGCAGACGGGAGACGTCGACACCGCGCTCCAGATGGCCAGCGAAGTCCTGGCGATCCGAGGGCGCGTCATCCCCTCTACGCGCGACAAAGTTCGACTGCGTGCGATCATGGCCGATGACTCTGAGATCACGGGAGAGACCGCGATCGTCGAGTCCAGCCAGCGGATTCGCCGAATCTTCCTGGAGCCGGAAAAGGTGATGCCGCACCCCGATGCGCTGGAGGCGATCCGCAATGCCGACCTGATCTGCATCGGCCCAGGAAGCGTGTTCACGAGCGTCATCCCGAACCTGCTGGTGCCGGGAATCGCCGAGGCCGTGCACGACTCCCCGGCGATCAAGGCCTACATTTGCAACGTCATGACGCAGCACGGCGAGAGCGACGCCTTCACGGCCGCGGAGCACCTCGTCGCGCTCGACGCCAACATCGACCAGCGCGTCTGCGACTTCGTCATCATGAACACCGCTACGCCGCACGCGGACACGATCGAGCGGTACCGCGCCTCCGGGCAGGAGGTCGTCGAGGCGGACGTCGACCGCGTGAGCGCGATGGGGTATCGCCCGATCATCGGCGACTTCATGAACGAGACCGACTTCGTGCGCCACGAGCCGGCTCGACTGGCGCAAAAACTGATCGACCTCTTGTACAAATGAGCGGCAAACTCGTCATTTTGAGCGGACCCAGCGGCGTGGGAAAGGACGCCGTGATCGACGCGTGGATCGCAGCCAACCTGCGCGTCACGCGCGTCGTCACGTACACGACGCGGGCGCCGAGGGACGGCGAAACAGACGGAGTCGACTACAACTTCGTCACCCCAGGAAAGTTCGCCGAGCTTGCGGGGCTTGGCCGTTTCTGGGAGTCGAAAAAGGTGCACGGCCACATGTACGCGTCGCCGAAGGCCGACACCGAGCAGCTTCTGGAGCAGGGCCGCGTCGCGATCTTGAAGATCGACGTGCAGGGCGCGCTCGAAGTCATGAGGCTCTGCCCTGAGGCCGTGACCGTGTTCATAATGCCCCCCAGCGAGGCAGAGCTGGAGCGAAGAATCCGCGAGCGCGCATCGGAGGATGAGGCTACGATCAATCATCGCCTTGAAACAGCGAAGAAAGAGATCGAATGCGCTGGCCTGTACCAGCACCGTGTCGTGAACGACGATCTTGCCAAGACCGTTAGAGAACTGCAGGAGATCTTGGCCGAATGAAGACGATCGTTCTCGGGGTGTCTGGAAGCGTCGCGGCGTACCGAGCCTGCGACATCGCGCGGGAGCTGATGCGGCGCGGGTTCACAGTTCGCACCTGCCTAACGGACTCCGCGCAGAGGTTCGTCACCGCCGAGCTTTTCGAGGCGCTCACCGGCGAGCCTTGTCTCGTGGACACTTTTGAAGAGCCGGACAAAGGCCGCATGGCGCACATCGACTGGGCTCGGCAGGCCAGCGCGCTGCTGATCGCCCCCGCGACCGCCAACACGATCAACAAGCTCGCCAATGGCTACGCCGACGATATGCTGACATCGCTCGCCCTCGCGTTCGAGGGGCCGATCGTCGTCGCGCCCGCGATGAACCCCACGATGTTGGCCCATCCCGCGACCGCCGCGTCGCTGCAACTCTTGCGCGCTCGGGCAGCGTTGGTAGTCGAGCCGGCCGAGGGCGACGTCGCGTGCGGCGAAAGCGGGCAGGGCAAGCTCGCCTCGGTGGAATCGATCGTTGCTGCGACGGTACTGGTGTGCCAGATGTCCGAGGCGCTTGCGGGCAAGAAAGTCCTGATCACGAGCGGCCCGACCGAGGAGCCGATCGACGACGTTCGCATGCTGACGAACCGGTCGACGGGAAAGATGGGCGCGGCGCTCGCCAAGGCCGCGCTGATGATGGGAGCGGACGTGACGGTCGTCGCCGGCCCACAGCGCGAGCCGTTGCCGAGCCGGGCCAAGGTCATCAACGTCAGAACTGCGGAGGAGATGCTCGCGGCTGCGCTCCCCTTGGCCAGGGACGCCGACCTGATCGTCGGCGTTGCCGCTGTCTCGGACTACCGCGCATCTTCGCCCCAGGCAGGCAAGATCAGAAGCGGTCAAAGTGGATTGCATTTGGATCTGGAACCGACGCCCGATATCATCACCAAGCTGGCTAGCGAGACGAACGGCATCGTCGTCGCGTTCGCTGCCGAGCCAGACGGCGACCTCCGCGCTGCCGGGGAGAAGCTCGATAAGAAAGGGGTGAGCGCGATCGCGGTCAACAACGTCGGACGCGGCGATGTCGGTTTCGACTCGGACTCGAACGAGCTAACGCTGCTGCGACCTGGGAAGCAGCCGGTGTCGTCCGGCAAGGTCAGCAAGCTGCAGTGCGCCGTGTGGCTGCTCAACCAGATACTCGACGAGTCATCTTGATCGTCGCGGTGCTTCCGGCGACCCCGAGAAAGTTCTTCACCGTGCACTCCATTCTGTTCGGCTGGCCGGTGGCGACGTCCACCCACCAGTGCCCCTCGGCGCTCTGCGGAGAAGACGGGCCGATCTCTCGAAAGGAGAAACTCACCTTCGCGCCGCCCTGCTCGATCCCCAACAGCTTGTACTCGATTCGGTTCTGCGCCAGCCCCTTGGGGTTGTCCTTCTTGCGCTCGACGACCCACCCCTCCCGGATTCGCGGCGGGTTCTCAGGGCTGATGAAGCGGGTCAGCATCGCCTGTTGATACGACGCGACGGCCTTGTTGCCGGAAGCGATCTCGATCAGCTCTCCGAGGTTCGTAAACCTTATCTCCCGCGTGTTCGGTCGGTCGTCCCGAGTCTGTTGCCCGCCGCTGCCGAACAGCGCGCCCAGCGATCTGGTGCGCACTGCGTACTCCTTTGGCGACACCTTGATGACCTCGCTCTCCATGGCCGCCTCGACGACCAGCGCGGGTGAATCAGGCGCCTCGATCGACAGGAATATCTCGAAGACCTGCTTCTCCCCGACCTTCGGCATCCACCGCAGCGCGAACGCCGGATCCTGCTGCTGTCCAAGCGTAGCCGCCGACATCAAAACCATCGCGATCATACGTACTGATAGACGTTCGCGAGGGGTGAACGTTGCCAAAGCTTCGTGAGCAAAAGAGTCGTATATACTGAAATCATGCTTGCTCTCGCTATTCTCTCGACAGCGATTGCAGTCGGCGATCCGGCGGTTCAAAGCCTGGGCTTGGCAAACTTGGCGGTTCTCAGAACAACGACCAGGGCGTTCGTACTGTCCGATCCCGAAATCGCCTTGGAGCCCGAGATCGAGCAGTACTCGATCTCTCCAAACGGGCGCTACATCTTGGCGATCCAGGGCGAGCCAGTCGATGAGGTCGCACTCTTGCGGGCCGGACGCCCGCAGAAGAGGGAACTCGTCCTGTGGGACTCGTCGCGAAAGAGGAAGCAGACGATCGCCCGCTTTCCCGCCGATGCCAGCGACCGTCCCGCACCGACGATCACCTGGCTTGGCGGAACAAGCACGGGATTGGTCGTTTTCTACGATTCCTCGACAACGATGCACCTATGGTTCGTCAACGCTTCTTCGGCTTCAATTCGGCGCGTCAAGCGAACAGATGCAGACGGCGCTTTCTTCAACGCATCCGGCTCGCCGACGGTACCGTACGCCCTGCTGGCCAACATACGCGGGCGCAGGGGCGCAACGACGCCATGGGCGTTCACGGTCTCATTCGAGGCTCTCGACGCAGCGGGAAGAGTGACAGGGCGCCTGGACTACGACGAGAACATGGTGCCACCAGGCAAGATTTTCTGGTCGGCTGACGGCACCCGCGCGTTGATCGCCGCACAGCGACTATCCTCTACCGGCGGTCGTCGCCAGATAGTTCTCGAGATCGATCCCAGGACGATGACGCTGGTCGAGCACGACGGGTCCGTCGCAGTCTATCAGCAGACGAATCGGCACGAAGATATGAGGATCGAACAGCTTCCGATCGACGTCCAGCGCGAGGACCAGGCCGTGTTCGCCAGCGCCACTTGGCTCGTCAGCGATTTGACCGGTGGAATGTCGCAAACGTTCGTCGCAGTCGGCGCAAAGGACGCCGAAATCAGCCCTTCTGCGAATTACGTAGCGTATCGCCAGAGCAACGCACTGTTTGTCCGCAGGCTCAACCGCCTCTCGGCTGCAGATCTTGAGGCTATCCTCGCAGCCCGCCGCCAATTTGAGGCGATGAGCTTGGCGAAGCGGGCGATGACAGCAGTGGTGATGTTCGCGAGCGACAACAACGACCGCATGCCATATGCCAGCGAGTTTCAGGCAGCAGTGGCTCAATACTTTCCAAACTTGGAGGGGCTGGACGGATTTCAATACCTCGGCAACGGTGAAATCATGGCCGACATCAAGGACGTTGCTGGGACCGTTATGGGATACGTTCGCATTGACGGTGGAAGGGTGATCGCCTACGCCGACACTCGCGTTGTCTGGGAGCCAGACCCATAGCTACATCTTTACGCCAGCGTATTCGGAAAGCCGTCTCAGCTCTGCGGCCAGCTCCTTGAACTCGCTGATCTCAAGCGCCTGCGAGCCGTCGGAGAGCGCGGCGCTGGGGTTCGGGTGCATCTCGATCATCACGCCGTGCGCGCCGGCAACCATCGCGGCCTTCGACATCGGCGCGACGAACTTGGCGACCCCTGTGCCGTGAGACGGGTCGACGATGATCGGGAGATGCGACTGCGACAACAGCACCGGCACGGCAGCCAAGTCCAGCGTGTTGCGCGTGTAGGCGCGGTCGTGCGGAATGATCCCGCGCTCGCACAGGATCACGTCCTCGTTCCCCTCGTTCAGCACGTACTCAGCCGCAAGAAGAAACTCGTCGATTGTCGCCGACGGGCCGCGCTTGATGAACACCGGCTTGCCGCTCTTGCCGGCCTCGATCAGCAGCGGGAAGTTCTGCATGGACCGAGCGCCGATCTGCAGGATGTCGACGAACTCGGAGACCTTGCCGACCATGTCTGCGGTCATCACCTCGCTGATCGTGACCAGCCCGGTCTCGTCGCCGACCTGCTTGATGATCTTCAGCCCCTCCTCTTGCAAGCCCTGGAACGAGTACGGCGACGTGCGGGGTTTGAAAGCGCCGCCGCGAAGGATTTTTGCGCCGGCCGCCTTCACCGCGTCTGCCGAGGCGCGGTACTGCTCGTAGCTCTCGACCGAGCACGGACCGCCGATGATGACGAAGTTCCCCGGCCCGATATCCACTCCCGATACGGTGACGGTCGTCCTCTCGCGGTGCCACTCGAGCGACGCCAGCTTGAACGGCCTGCTCGTCTGCGTGATCTTGCTGACGCCGTCGAGGCGGGAGACAACAGACTCAACCGACGAACGCTGATCCGAGGCCAGCGAGGCCGGTATGCCGATGGCGACCCGATCCTCGCCGGGCATGACGAGGGGCTCGAACCCCAGGTCTTCGATCGCCTTCGACACAGCGTCAATCTGTGCCTGCGTCGCCCCAACTTGCATCACAATGATCATGGGAATTCAAACTTTACCTTTGGTATCGTAATGGAACCCGGGCACACCTCGTGCCGTTTGGAGCATTGATGCTGACTACCGTTTTACTACTCGCCACTTTGCAGAATCCGCCGCAAGCCGCGTGCTGCGACTTCGCGTCGTTCGCCAAGGATCCGCTGTTCGCAACGATGCACCCGCTCAAGGAGCCCACGGGCTGGCAGCCGACGGACGGCGTCATGGTGTCGTATTCGGCGACTGACGGATCGAAGGCGAGCGGATTTTGGGTCAAACCAAGTGGTGAGGACAAGGCCTGCATCATCATGGTGCACGAATGGTGGGGGCTGAACGACCACATCAAGGAGACCGCCGAGAAGCTCAGCGCCGAGACCGGCTACGGCGTGCTGGCGATCGATCTGTACCGGGGCAAGGTAGCCACCGACGGCGGAGAGGCGAACCAGTACATGAACGGCGTTAAGGAGGACCAGGCCCAAGCGGTCGTCGCTGGCGCGGTCAAGGCGGTCAAGCATGGCGAGCTTTACGAGGCGTCTGCGGTCGGCACCGTCGGGTACTGCTTCGGCGGCGGCTGGTCGCACAAGACCGCGATCGCGGGAGGAGAGGACGTCGACGCATGCGTCGTCTACTACGGGATGCCGGACACCCGCGCAAGCTCGCTCAAGCGGCTGCAAGCGCCGGTGCTCATGATCTGGCCGACCAAGGACGCGTGGATCAACGCCAGCGTCGTGGCTAGCTTCAAGTCAGCTATGAAGGCTGCGGGCAAGCAGCTGACAGTGGAGAGCTACGACGCCGACCACGCGTTCGCGAACCCGAGCAGCGCCCGGTACAACGAGGAAGCGGCGAGCGATGCCTGGCGCAAGACGATCGCGTTCTACAAAGAGCATCTCGGCGGGGGCTAGCGTTTCTGCATCGAGCGCAGAAGCCGCACGGCCAGCGGCTTGCTAAGCGCGTTGTTCGAGATCTCACACCTTGAGGTGAACAGGCATCGCGGGCAGCCGTCTTCGCAGTCGCAGGTTTCGAGCAGGCTGAGCGAGGCCGCGAGCCAGTCGCTCCAGCGTTTCAGCAACTGCTCGCATAGGCCCGTGCTGCCGGCGACCTGATCGAACACCGCGACCCTCGGCGCCAGCGTGTCCGGCGCGATGGCGTACCACGCGCTGCCGAGGTCCCGAGTGTCGCACCCCGCGATCAGCGGCGCGGTCGTAATCAGCGCGTGCTCGACGCCGTGTACGGCCGGAACCGCGTCGTCACCGGCCGAACCCGGCAGCTCGACGAGAATCCCGATCGTCTCGATCGTCTGCGGCGGCAGCTTGAGCGGCTGCTCGCCGACGACGTGCCAACCGTCACGCGAGATCGACCGGAAGCCGGACACGATCGTCGTCACTTTCAGCCCTGACAGTACGCGCTCGCACCCCGGCAGATCGTCCCGCTGAAGATCCAGAATCGGCTCGATAAGCGCTTGCACGACCGGCCGCGTAAAGTAATCGGGCTCGGCTCGTTCGAGCTCGGCGACACCCTGCTGAAGATCCAGCGACGTGACGAGAAACGTCTCAGCACGGTGCATGTAGACCGCTCCCTCGTGCGCGTACTGCAGCGCCCTCCAAAGCTCCATCTCGGTTATCGCCTGGCCCTCAAGGCGCAGCTCGACCTTCTGGTCTCCCGATCCGCGGATGTTGACCTTGGCCGCCGGGTTGTCGTACGACGGCAGGAAGTAACGCTCCGCGCTGAACTGCAGCTCGTCCGCGCTCGCCATTTCGTCGGCGATCCGTTGCGCCGACCGTCCGAACGCATCGAGGTCTGAGAGCGAAAGCGGCCTTTCATACGCCGCGCACCCGATCTGCGCAGCGAGCACGAACCGGTTCTCGGGGTTGAGCGACACCCCTTCGACCGGGTCGCCTGTCAACGCCTCGGGGTTCCGCGCCAGATACTGCTCCAGCGGGTCTTCGTGCGCGAACATCACCGCCGCGCCGGGCCGCGTCGAGCGACCAGCCCGGCCGACCTGCTGCCAAAAGCTGGCGCGGTTCCCCGGATAGCCGTTCAGCAGCACGGCGTCCAGGCCGCCAACGTCTACGCCCAGCTCCATCGCGTTCGTCGATACGATGCCGCTGATGCGCCCCTCGAACAGCTGTTGCTCGATCTCCCGTCGCTCTTCTGCGGTGTAGCCGCCGCGATACGACTCTATGCCAGCCGGGTCTTCACCTGCTTCCGAGAGTGCTTCGCGCGCGTAGCGCACGACCAGCTCCGTCGCAACCCTGGACTTGCAGAACGCCATGACGCGGACTCCTTCGGCCACGAGCTCTGCCAACAGTCGCGCGGTCTCAAAGTTCGGGCTGTAGCGCTGAGCCTCGCCCGGGTCCGGCGGCAGAACCAGCACAATCGACCGCTCTCCTTTCTGCGCTCCGTCCTGGTCGATCAGCTCCGCCTCGCGGCCGGTCAGCGCTTCGAACAGGTCCAGCGGGTTGGCGACCGTCGCGCTGCAGGCGATCACCGTTGGCGACGCGCCGTAGAACTCGCAGATCCGGAGCAACCGCCGCAACACGCCGGCGACGTGCGACCCGAACACGCCTCGGTACGTGTGCATCTCGTCGATCACGATGAAGCGGAGGCGCTTGAGGAAACGCCGCCAGCTCTCGTGCCCAGGCACGATGCCGATGTGCAGCATGTCGGGGTTGGTGAGAACGACGTGCGCGCTCTTGCGGATCGCCCGGCGCTGGGGGCGCGGGGTGTCGCCGTCGTACACGGCGGCGCGGAGATCGGTGCCCTCGGCGAGCATCTCAAACTTGCCGAGCTGATCCTGGGCCAGCGCTTTCGTAGGATAGATGTACAGCGCGGTCGCGAGCGGCTCCGTGAGGCACGTATGAACGACCGGCAGGTTGTAGCACATCGTTTTGCCGCTGTTCGTGCCGGTCACGACCGCGACGTTTTTGCCAGCTAGGGCCGCGTCCAGAGCCTGCGCCTGATGGGCGAAAAGCCTCTCGATGCCAAGCTGGCCGAGCATCCCGGTGATGTGTGTGTGCAGCTCGGCCTCGGGCACGCCGAATACGGCTTTCTGCTCGGGGATCAAAATGGTCTCGGAGACCGTACCTCGGACGTCTTCTCGCGAGAAATACCGATCAATCGCCCGTGCAGCAGCCATCTCTAGTCGAGGTTGTCAAGCTCGTCGTCGTCGTTGCGGTTCTTCTTTATCGTCCATTGCGCGAACCATACCGAGCCGAAGAACAGCCCGACGAGGGGCAGCGACAAGGCGAACAGCGTGAACGGATCGGCGGACGGCGTAATGATCGCGCCCGCAAGGAATATTACGACGATCGCCTGCCGCCAGTACTTCAGCATCGCCTTGGGCGTGACGATCTCGAACTTGGCGAGGAAGTACACGACGATCGGCATCTGGAATCCGATGCCGAAGCTGAGCATCATCTTGATCATCAGGAAGACCATCATGCCGGCCTCCGGCATGAGCTTCGTGTCGGGGAAGGCCTGGACGAACGTTACGAACCAGGTAATCGTCGCAGGCAGGACGAACCAGCACATTCCAGCGCCGATGAAGAACAGAACGATGCTGACCGGAGCCACGACCTTGATCGGCTTCTTCTCGTGCCCCCGCAAGCCGGGCGAGACGAACCCCCAGAGCTGGAGGACCGTGAACGGCAGGGTGAAGAACAGGCCGATGTAGAACGCCATCTTCAGCCTGAGCATGAACGGCGCCGTCAGATTGATGAAGATCGGGTCGTATTCGACGCCTTCCGGAATGTTCGCCCGCACTATGTCTTCCAACACGTTGAATACGGGGAGGTAGAAGAACCAGCCGGCGACCATGCCACCGGCCAGCAGCAGAATGACGCGGAACAGCCGAACGCGAAGTTCGTTCAGGTGCTCAATTAACGTAGCGCGCAACTCCTCGGGTTGCCCCGGGGAGTTGCGTGTTAGTCGCTGAAATAGGCCGCGAATCTACCGCTCCAATTCGGTGACGACCTGCATCGTGATTCGTAGCACTTGCTTGGTTACGGCACCGCTTCCGCCTCCGGTCCGACCGCCAGGAGCTAGACCGCCGCCGCTGCCTCTTTGGCCAATTCCAGCACCTTCATCGGCACTGTTGCTACCTTGTCGGCGGAAAAATCGCCAGTTGCCACTGCTGTCCATACCCGGATCGTAGCGCCAGCTGCCTGGATTCATCCATTCGTCGGCAGATGCCGTCCGGCCGGATCCGCCACCAGCACTACCGACGCCAGGGCGACCACCACCACCGCTGTCCGCACCGACGCCCGGTCGACCGCCGCCCCCGCCCGCTCCGCCGCCACCGACAGCAGAGCCGACAGTTATGATCATTTCTTGCGTCATCGTCGACTCAGCGCGAACGATGAACCCGCCCTCCAATGCGAACCAATAAACGTTCTCCAGCGTTAGAGACTGAGCCTCGCCAGGCTGCTGGTTGAGATTCCGGACTGATGCGATCTCCCTGCTGCCAGCCGTAATCGTGATGCGAACCTTCGCACACTGGATTCCGTTCTGCCACTCGACCCCGACCAACTCGCCTCTAGCCGTAAGAGCTGTCGTGACGGTGTCGATCTCGGCGAGCCGTTCCAAGTCTAATGCGCTGAATAGATACGGTGCCGTCCAGGAATCGCCAGGCAGCACAGTCTTGCTCGGCAACACGGGGAGCGGAACCACCGCGTACAGGTCGAGGCGGCGGCTTTCGCCAGCGGTTCCCTCCATCGCAAAGTAAGGCGGCGCCGCGCCGAAAACCTCTCGTCCGACGTCGCTGATCCGCATGTACACCGGGTGCATCTCGAAGTCGTAATACTTCGTGGACTCTGTGTGACCCAGCGGAGTCAGCCACACGTAGTTGCTGCCTTTGTCCGGCAGGGCTTGCATGCGAAGGACAGCTTCATAGTGGTCCCCCATGTCCTCTACGATGTCCGGAACGTAGATCATGCTGAACTCTTCAGTCTCCTGAGGGAAGACACCAAGCCTGCTGCCAGATTGCGCCATCGCCTGGCTGAGCAATCCAACGCTCTGAGTAATGGTGTGGCGGTAGACCATCTCCTTCCCCTGAACGAATTTGTACCTGAGCTTGAAGCCGTCTTCGGGAACTTTGATGGAGGTGTAGTTGTCCAGGGTCACGTGAACCGATGACCGCTCAACGATCTCGGCGCGATCGGCAAAGTCCATGAAAAGGACGATCTCGATCTCCATGTCCCCGTCGGGAATCCCGCGCTCCTTGGACTTCAAGCGGTAGACGTAGTCGTCACCCTCGATCGGCGGAAGCACCGCCTCGATGAATTTGCCGTTGATCAAGACGCCGATGTAGGCGCCCTCTTTAATAGAGTCCTTGGGGATTCTGACGGCGACGTCCTCGCGAACCGTCGCGCCGTCTACCGGCCTGCGAATCGTGAACGTGCCCTGGGCCAAGACCGACCCGGCCAAAGCCAATCCTAATACTACGCCGAAAAATTTGCTCATTAATCTCACCATCTGGCTGGGCAGAGTCAGATACCTGCCCCGCGCCGTTCTACAAGTACCGACGCTGGATGCTCCCCCCATGTTACACTCTGGAGACTGTTCGCCGCGATCCCTACCGGCTACTTTTTGAGTTCGGCTGCCGTCTTGAACCACTCAGCCGTTCCGTTTGACTGGGCGGGGAGGCCAGCGAACAGAGAGATCACCGATGAGCGCCCCCTCCACCCTGAGCGAACTGAACCCCGAACAGCGCGAGGCGGTGCTGCACCGGGATGGGCCATTGATGGTGTTCGCAGGCGCGGGCTCGGGCAAGACGCGGGTCATCACCAGCAGGATCGCCCATCAGATCGAGAGCGGAGTACCGGCTCACAGAATCCTCGCGGTGACGTTTACGAACAAGGCCGCCAACGAGTTGAAAGACCGGACGGTCGAACTCGTCGGACCTGAGGCCAACCAGGTTTGGGGGGGCACGTTTCACTCCATCGCGTCGAGGATGCTGCGCGTCGACGGCGAGGCGATCGGCCTGAACAGGAACTTTGTGATCTACGACGACGCGGATCAGATCTCGCTCATCAAGGGAATCATCAAGAAGAAGGGCCTGGACGAAAAGGCGATCGCCCCGCGCGCCGTGCTTTCTGAAATCGGGCGAGCCAAGGACGTCTTGCGGGATCACCGCGAGTACGCCAGTCGCACAGCCGGGTTCTTCGAGAAAATAGTCGCGAGCATCTACCCGGACTACACTGCGGCGCTGCAGGCTGCCAACGCGCTCGACTTCGACGACATCATCGTTAAGGCCGTCCGACTGCTCGAACAGTCCGAGCAGGTGCGAAGGAAGTACGAGGAGCGGTTCCTGCACGTTCTCGTCGACGAGTACCAGGACGTGAACTTCGCCCAGTACCGGTTGATCCAGCTGCTCAGCGGAAAGCACAACAACATCACGATCGTCGGCGACGACGATCAGTCGATCTACGGCTGGCGCGGCGCGGACGTGTCGCTCATGTTCAGGTTCTCTACCGATCACCCCGGCGCCAAGGTGGTCACGTTGACGCAGAACTACCGATCCACGTCCAAAATCCTTGAGGCGGCGCACGAAGTCATCCGCCACAACCGCGGGCGCGCCGAAAAGAAGTTGTGGACCGAGAACGGCGCTGGTGCGGCGATCACCGTTTCTGAGGCGGGCACCGAGCAGGACGAAGCGATGTTGGTAGCCGACACGCTGATGAAAGCCGTGCGGACTGGCGAGCGCAAGTACGGGGACTTTGCGGTGCTGTACCGAACCAACGCCCAGAGCCGAGTGCTCGAGGAGTCGTTTCTCACGATGCGGATCCCTCACGTGCTGGTAGGGGGGCAGAGGTTCTACGAGCGCAAGGAGATCAAGGACATGACTTCTTACTTGCGGCTGGCGCTGAACCAATTGGACGACGGCGCGCTGCGGCGGGTCATCAACGTGCCGACTCGCGCGATCGGCGCAGGAGCGATTTCCAAGCTGGATCGACGCACGGCGGACAGCAGCAGCTCGCTTTGGCAAGCCTTGATCGACCCTGTCTGGCTAGCAGAAATCCCGAACAGGACCCGCATGGGCGCCCAGACGCTGGCGAAAGCGATTCAGGACGTTCAACCGATGATCGTCGAGGGGCCGGTCACACCCGTGCTCAAGTCGCTGCTCCGCTCGAGCGGCTATTTGGATGCCCTGCGGTCCGAGCGCACCGATGAAGCGCAGAGCCGACTCGAGAACCTACAAGAGCTGATCACGGTAACTCAGCAGTACGATGAGCGCGAGGATGAGCCGTCGCTCGGCGGATTCCTAGAGACCATCGCCTTGATCTCCGACGTCGACAGCCTCACTGTAACTGGTGAAGCGGTGACTCTCATAACGATCCACTCGGCGAAGGGGCTTGAGTTCCCGTGCGTGTTCATGATCGGGATGGAAGAGGGGATTTTTCCGCACTCGCGATCGCTCGGCGACGACGGCGGCATCGATGAAGAGCGACGGCTCTGCTACGTTGGAATGACGCGAGCGAGGGAGGAGCTGCACATGATCCACGCGCAACGACGCACGCAGTTCGGCCAGGCCAACTTCAACCCGCGGTCACGGTTCCTCGTGGACATCCCGTCATCGCTCACCGAGCCGCTGCCCGGGGCTTCGCAGAGGCCGACGAGCGCCATCCGCAGCGTGCACCAAGAGCGGAGCGGCGGATACAGCACCGTGGAAGCCGAAGATGAGCAGTTCGATGAGGAATCGGAAACTCAAGCGCCGAGTTGGCAGCCGCCATTCCAAGTCGGCCAGAAGGTCTCGCACAGGAAGTTCGGCGTCGGCGTTGTGGTCGCTTGCAACCCCTTGCAGGCGGACGCCGAGGTGACTGTCGCATTCCCCGGCGCCGTCGGGGTGAAGAAGCTGGCGCAGAGCCATGCAAAGCTGGAGGCGGTGTGAAGATCGGCCCGGCGGCGTTCGCGTTTCTTCTGATCGGCTGCTCGCAGTCCCACTCTCGCATGATGCCGCTCGAACAGGGCAACACCTGGACGTACGCTTACAATTCGACGTACGAGGAGGTCGTCGCAGAGGTCAGGGTGAGCCGCAAAGTCGCGGTCGGACCCGTGTACGGCTGGGAGCTTTCAAGCTTGATGGGAGAGAGCCATCTAGCTTGGCAAGGCTCGGAACTGATCGCGGCACAGATGGCAGGCACCAGGTTTCAGCCTCCGATCCCGATATACGCAAGCGAATCGACTTCGTGGGCCGGTACGGCGATCACGAACGGAGAAGAGTACAGCGCCCGGGCAACCCTCACTGTTTCGGAGGAGACCCTGGACGTCGGCGGCACGCGGCACGAGACGATCAAGACGACGCTGGACATCGACATCGCCGGCGAACCGCTCCAACTCATGACTTGGTTTGCGCGGGACATCGGCATCGTGCGACAGGAGCAACGGCGAGGAACCCCCCTAACGTTCGACCATTCGATAGAGTTCCTCAGCGGCCCCTAGAACGCCATCCCCTCGTAGTCCCGCAGCAGGCCGACCACCTTGCCGAGGATTTTCGGGTTGTCGTCGGCGCTCAGCTCGATCGGCTCGTAAGACGGGTTGCTCGGCATGAGTCGGATTCCGCCTTGAACGTAGTGAATCCTCTTGACTGTCGCCTCATCGTCGATCATGATCGCGACGATATCGCCGTGATTCGCGGTCTCCTGCGGCTTAATCACGACGAGGTCTCGCGGATTGATGCCTTCGCCGGACATCGAGTCCCCCCGAACGCGCAAGATGTACGCGCCCTGAATGTTCTTGACCATCGCGCTGGGCACCGGCAAGAGATCCTCGACGTGCTCCGTCGCCAAGATCGGCTCGCCGGCAGCGATCTGGCCCACCAAGGGCAGCATCTTGACCTGTTGACCGCGCTGATACGCTGGGTGGACGACGCGAATCGACCTCGGCTTGTTCGACCGCTCGATATACCCCTTGCGCTTGAGCGCGTCCAGGTGAACCGTGACGCCTCGCAGCGACCCGATGCTGAAATGGTCGCCGATCTCCCGGATCGACGGCGGATATCCGATGTCTTGAATGTAGTCCAAAATGAACTGCAAGATCGTCTCTTGTCGCTTCGTAAGTCCTTTAGCCAAAAATCTACTCCTGTTGCAAGACTGAATTGCGCTTACCAAGGGTGATTATAACCGTATTCTGTCTACCTGTCAAGCCCCGTTGGCCTTGGACCCTCAGGGAACCCATGCCATAATCGTTAGGTTAGATTCGGGTACAGGAGCACGTTCGGTTGTCGATTTCGAAAATTCGATCCTCATTTGAAAAAAAGAGCTGTATGGTCGTTCTGATCATCATCGGCGTAGTGGTCACTGTCGGCTTGCTGAGCACCGCGATCGGCGGCTTCTTCGCCAACAGGAACCAAGGCGACGGCCCTGAGTTCGCGTCTCCGGTCATCGTCACCGTGAACGGTACGCCGATCCGCCTCAGCCAGCTACAGGCCACTCTCGGCGTCATTCGCCAACAGACGGCTTTCTTCGGGATTTCCGACCCAGTGAACGAGCTGAGAAACTACTATGATGCGCTCCGTGAGCTGATGGGTCGCGCGGTGTTAGAAGGCATGGCCAGCCAGCGCGGCATAGTCTTGTCGGACGCACAAGCAATGCAGCTCGAAGGTAACCAAGTCGATAGCGAGATACTCCAACTGAGGCTGAGACTGGAGGCGAACGGCACTCTGTTCGTTGGCGCGACGAATCAAGAGTTCCAAGAAGCGTTTCTTGCAGCTAATGGCATCACGGCAACGGAGTATCGAAAACGAAGGATGGAGATCGCTCAGAATCTGCTCGACGACCCGCTGACGCGCCAACGCTTTATCTTCCAATTCTTGGTCGAAGCTGTCACCGGCAGCTTCGCGCTCGAGGTCATCGTAACCGAGGAGGAACTCAGGGCGGCTTACGACGAGTTCGTTCTGGACGTCATACCCATGAACGACCCGGAACTGTCGTTTGTGGAACGGGAGACGCTGGCAGACGAAATACTAGAAAAGCTCAACGACGGCGCAGACTTTGCCGAGATGCAGGCACAGTACGTGGATTCGCCAACTGGCGAACCAGTCCGGAAAAGCCGACGACTGCTTGAGATTTCGCCAGACCTGGCAGATCTGCTTGATCTCAAGCCAGGCGAAGTAGCCAAAGGCACCGACTTCGGCATCGTTGGCGTCTACAAGCTTCGTGCGATCGAACCTAATATTCCGGAGGACTTCGAACAGAACAGCAAGCCGTACATCGATCAGTACAAGCTATCGAAGGGGGCTGAACTGGCCGATGCAGCGATCACTGAGGCACAGGAGAACATCGTCCTGGAATGGGTCGACAAGGGTTACGAGTTCGCCTACAACTTGTACTTGATCCGGGAAGACGAAAGCCTTGAGGATGACGACGCCAGGATAGCGAAGTACTACGAGGCGTACAGCCAAAGCTTGGGCCTGGAAGACGATCCAGATTACGACCTAGAACCGCTGATCTACGCCCGTTACTACGCGCACACGCAGTGGTACCGCTCGCTGGACGCCGAAGGCAAGGCTGAAGCCGCAGGGGAGCGCGCAGAGATCGTTGACGCCATGTTGACGTACTCCACCAGCTTCACTCTGTACTTCGCCCTGATCGACCTCTACGAAACGGTCGGAGACGTATCGGCGACTGGCAAAGCTCTTATCTCAGCCGCACGGATGCTCGATGCGTACAACCCGATTCACGAGTCGTTCTACGACACGATTAGAGCCAAGCTGTCGGCGTTGCGCGGTGCCGATGCGATCGGCGAAGATGACGTGATCTCGGCTTTGAAGGTGCTGAAGGCTTACGAGGACGATTTGGACGCGGTCCGAGAAGAGCAGGAGGCGGATCGGCTCGAGCAGGAGGCGGTTGACAAGGAGCTGGCCGAACTCGCGGAGCCCGAAGACGGCGACGAGACGGACGAGACGAGCACCGGCGACGAAGACGACGACTCCGACGAGTCTGAAGAGACAGACGCTGACGAGGGAGGCTAATTGCCGGACTCATGCGGCCGACTAGTGGTCGTCGCGACCCCGATCGGTAATCTAGGCGACCTCTCACCGCGCGCCGCCGAAGAGCTGTCTGCGGCCGAGACGTGGATCGTCGAAGACACGAGGGTGAGCGGCAAGCTCCAGGCGCACCTAGGGGTGAAGCGACCGATGAAGGTCCTCAACGATCACTCAACCAGAGATCGGATCGACGAACTGGTCGCAGTCGTCGCGGCGGGGTCGTCGATAGCGCTGATAACTGACGCAGGCACGCCCGTCGTGAGCGATCCAGGATCCGAACTCATTGACGCGGCCCTCAATCGAGGCCTGAGCGTCTGTGGGGTGCCCGGTCCCAGCGCGGCGACGCTCGCGCTGAGCCTGAGCGGCTTCTACGCGCAGAGGTTCGCCTTCCTTGGATACCTCCCACGCAAGCCGGGCCCGATGCGCTCGACCCTGCTGCCGTTCTCAGATTCAACGCTGACGCTCGTCGCTTTTGAATCCCCGCACCGGATCGGCAAGCTTCTTGCAGCTTGCTTTGAGGCTTTGGGTGATCGGCGGTACGCAATCTGCCGAGAATTGACGAAGAGGCACGAGCAGGTTTGGCGAAGCACCCTTCCCGCTGTGCCGGACGAGGATGTGGTTCCGCGCAAAGGCGAGTTCACCGTCGTAGTCGAGGGGAAGCGAGCCAGTTCGTGAGGCCGACGCGAGTATAATGGTGCCGAGTCGGCAAGGATGCTTGATGTGAGTCCAAAAATGATGTCTAAGAGAACGCTCGTTTGCGTGTTGCTTGCGCTGCTCGCATCAACGCTCTTCGCCCAGGAAGGAACCTACCGCCTGCAACCTGAGGACGTCATCCGAATTCAGGTCTATAACGAACAGGATATCACCGCCGTTCTGCCAATTGGTCGCGACGGCAACGTCAGTGCCCCGTTCGTTGGAACGATTCGGGCCGAGGGGAAGACAACCGCAGAGCTTGAGGCTGATTTAGCCGAAGCGTACATGGAAAGGCTGGGCCTTCGCGATCCGATCGTTTCCGTATCTATCGAGCAGTACCGCACTATTCGCGCGTCAATCTCCGGCGCTGTCCGTATTACCGGAACGTATACAATGCGCCCGGGCGACACCATCATCACCCTTTTCACCCAAGGTGGCGGCGAACTTGCCAACAACACATCCGACTTGCGGCGCGCGACACTCAGGCGCAAGGGAAGCCGAGAGCTCATCCCGATCGACCTGTACGCCATGCTCACGCGTGGCGACATGTCTCAGAACTACGAAGTGAGGGACGGTGACGAGCTACTCGTGCCGACGGAGACGAAGAATCGCATTCTCGTCCTAGGCAGAGTGGTAGCGCCCGGCGCGTACCCCTACAGAGAGCCGATGACCTTGATGGACGCGATCGCTTTGGGGCGAGGACAGATCGAGTTTCGTTCCAAGCTCAGCGCAGTGAAGGTGTTCCGGCAACTGCCCGGTCGACCAGGGCAGGTCATCGAGATCGAGGCGGACTTGGTCAAGTACATGAACGAAGGCGATTACGCGCAGAACATTCTGCTACAGCCGGGCGACTTCGTGTGGGTGCCCGACAGCAACAACCTGAACTTTGGCCAGGTCAATTCGCTCGCGAATATCCTGTTCATCTTCCAACGATTCGGGTTTAGGCTGGGCGGTCTGATCCCAGGTCGCTAAGGCTCGATCTCGTAGTTCGAGGTCACCTTCGTCGCTATCCGCAGGGTTGCAACGACGCTGCAGTACTTTTCGTCGCTGAGTTGAACCGCTCGCTCGACAGCTTCTCGGGATAGCCCGCTCCCTCGGACTATGTGCTTGAGATGCACCGACGTGATCGGCCTCGGCCATTCGCCGTGAGGACCGCGCTCCCAGCTCACTTCAATCGTGTAGCTATCCACTGGCTGTCTCTTCTTTTTCAGTATCGAAAGCACGTCGATGCCCGAGCAGGCCGCCGCTGAGCTGAGCAGCGTCTCGATAGGTGACGGTCCGCTGCCCGATCCGCCAAACTCTGCGTGGCTATCCATCACGAAACTAACCCCGCTGGGCGGATCTGCCCGAAACGCCGTGTCGCCGATCCATTTCACTTCAAATTTCATTTCGTCAGTCCTAAAGGCCACCGACAGAGAGTGTAGTGCACGAAACCGGGTAATAAGGGACGAATTGCTCGGGAGCGAATGAGTGCTGGTGTGCTCCGCGGTCTTCAAAACCGTTGTGGCGTCTTCGGGCGCTGGGTGGGTTCGATTCCCACACGTTCCCGCCAAGCTCTCCTCCCGCTGGCTCAAGAATTCGATCCGCGCGACGGCCTGTCCCTGCGACCAGATCCGCAGGAGTGGCTCCGCCAAGCAATAGTGCTGGGCACTCTACTCAGTGATGCCGGGTAGCATGGCTGACGAGGTCGAAGCTGAAATGAAGCACCTATACGCCCGCTTGTTACTCGTTGCATCGGTCATCGGTTTGATCGCCGTGTTCGCCGCGACGTTCGCCAACAACGATCCTGCAAACGGCTCACGCAACTTTAGCGGACAGTTCAACGGACGAGTGGCAGACTTCTTCGACGAAGGCAGATCCGAGACGACATACACCCTCAGGACCGCCAAGGGGCGGGAGTACACGGTCATCTTCGAGCCCGATCACATCATTCCCGAGCCTGGCGCTAGGGTCACCCTCAGCGGAAAGGCGAAGGGAGACACCATCTTCGTCGATTCAGTCATCGATACCTTTCTGGTACCGACCAGCCATCAGTCAAGCGGCGAGCAACGCATCGTCGTAGTGCTGATTAATTTTCTGGACGACTTGACTGAGAACGTCACCGTCCAAGAGGTTGAGAACCGGATGTTCGGCCCGACCTACTCCGCTGATGAGTGGTGGCAGGAGAACTCGTACGGCAAGACTTGGGCTACCGGCGACGTGTTCGGTTGGATTACGCTCCCTGTAAACCGCTCGTGCAACGCTGGCTACTGGAGAACCCTGGCGATCCGGGCGCTCGATGACCTGACTGATTTGACGCAGTACAACCGGCTGTACATCTTGGTGCCGGGTGCTGGCGGTTGCGGCTGGGGTGGGCTCGGCACGTTGGGGTTTACAACGTATCAGACAAGCAACGGCCCTTGGACGACAACGACCTCTTGGACCAGGTCCGAGTACTTCAATGAAACGCTGCACAACAAACGACGACCCATATTCGTGACCGCTCACGAGGTCGGGCACAACTTTGGCAGGCACCATTCAGAAGCGATCAGGTGGAACGCCGGCAGATCGCTCGGCCCGTTCGACTGCGGCGGATGCGAACGCACCGTCACCGCATACGGCGACAGGTTTTGCTCGCTAGGCGGAAGCTGGCGGCCAGGCCACTTCAGCGCCATGCACAAGTACCGGCTCGGTTGGTTCGAGGAGGAGAACGTTGTGAACGTGACGCGCTCTGGCCTATACGAAATCGACCCGTACGCAATCGCGTCCAACGTCCCCAAGGTGCTGCGCATCCATCGGGGCTTTGGCCCCGCACGAGGCCGCAGCGAATACATCTTTGCAGAGTGGAGACAGCCAATTGGATTCGATAAGGAGGTCAACTACTTCAGCGGTCAGAGCTACGATGGATTGTTGCTGCACTACGACTTCACGACGGGCGCCCGCTCGTACAACGCGGACATGACTCCGGGCGACAACGAGATGCGCAACGCCAATCTGCGATCCGGCCAAACTTGGAACGACCTCTACACCGAGTTATCGATCAATCCGGTCGGGGTCGTCAATGGCTTGATGCAGGTGATGGTCACGATCGGCCGGCCGGTGTTGACGACCTCTTACACGATCCTGCGAGGCAGCCAGGGGAACGGCGGGCTGTCGGACCTGAACTTGAGCGACGATCTGCGTCTTGCAATCCAGGCTGGGCCGACGGCGTTGGCCAGCGAGCCGGCTGTTTGGGTTGAGTTCACGACGACTCCAATTAGAGCAAACGCAGCTGAGCTCAATCCAGGTGCGCTCAGGTTTGAGCTCGAGGCCCGGTCTTCGTCCGTGATGCGACAGCGCGTGCGCATATTCAACTATTCGACCAATACGTGGGACACGGTCAGCGACGGCGACTCGTCGCGCAGCGACTTGTACGTCGAGGCGAACATCTGGAGCAACACTGCCCGATACATTGATCCAGGGACAGGCCAAATGCGGACGAGGGTTGGGTTTTTCGTGGATCGCCCGATCGTGAACTGGCCGTTCACGGTCGAGTTCGATCAAGCCGTTTGGAAGATTCTGCGATGAGCTGGATGCGCGGTTCTTCACCTGCGCGGCCTTGCCTCGCCGGGTAAAACCCGTCCGTGTCCAACGGTCGCCAGCCTCGCGTCGCAATCTTGGTAGGAACCAAGGGGCGCGGCACGAACATGGCGAGCCTGATCGCGTCGTGCATAAGCGGCGACGTGTCGGCAGAGGCCGTGCTGGTCGTATCGCCGAAGGCTGCTACGCCGGCGGCCATTCGCGCCACCAGCTTAGGCGTCCCAGTGACCGTCATTGCAAAGGGGGAGGCGCACGACGAGCAGCTTTCGCAGGCTCTGTCATCCGCAGGCGTCGACATCATTTGCCTCGCCGGATATATGTTCCTGCTACCGCCGGACATCGTGCAGCGCTACGAAGGGCGCGTTCTCAACATCCACCCCGCGCTGCTGCCGAAGTATGGAGGCAAGGGCATGTACGGGCGGCGCGTGCACGAGGCAGTGCTCGCGGCTGGCGAAACGGAGAGCGGCTGCACCGTGCACCTGGTGAACGACCGATACGACGAAGGCGAGATCATCTTGCAAAAGCGCTGCCCGGTACTCGATGACGACACGGTGGAAACGCTTGCGGAGAGGGTGCTGGACCTGGAACACGTCGCCTTTTCGGAGGCGCTCAAGGAGCTGGCAACGCGAGTTGAAGCATAGCCTCGCTCTCAGGCTTGCCCTTCCGTTCCTCCGTCTCTTCACGGCTTTGATATTCCTTGTGCTAGGACCGCCGATCGTTCGCGGATCGCGGCGCGTGCCTCGCAAGGGAGGCGTGCTGATCCTCTCAAACCACATCTCCGACATCGACCCGATCCTGGTGCAACTGGCGTGCCGCAGGACGATTCACTTCATGGCCAAGAGCGAGCTGTTCGAGATCAAGCTGCTGGGCCCGTTGATTCGCTGGTTCCGCACGTTTCCGGTCAAGCGGGGCGAGCCGGATCGAGCTGCGCTGCGCCACGCGATCGAACTGCTCAAGCTCGGCGAGGCGGTCTGCATCTTTCCCGAAGGCGAACTGAGCCAGAGCGGAGAGCTGCAAGCTCTACAGCGCGGGGCCGCTCTTGTCGTTCGCAAGGCTGGGAGTCCGGTTATCTGTTGCGGGCTCCAAAGGACGAATCGAATTCTCCCGTACGGTTCGTTCCGCCCTCGGATATCGCTCTGTCTCACCAAAGCTGCATGGGGCGAAACAAAGAGCTTTGACGAAACAGCCGGTTCTGCCGAAATCCTGGCTTGGGCCGAGACAGAACTGCGGACCTTGACGGACCAGACTGGATCGACCTAGAAGCCGCTTCTACTCAGGCTCGTGCTCGGTGGCCGCGCCAAGCTCCTGCTCGACGCCAGACTCCCAACCCGGCACCGGCTCCCAAGGACGTCCCAGGTAGTCGATCAGGATGCCGCCCAGAAGCAACAGCCAGACGAAGCCGCCGATCGCGAACAGCTTCGTCAAGTTCGAGCTGTACTTGACGGCCATGAAGATCGCGATGACGAGCGTCGCCTTCATTATCGCTATGGACATGGCGATCACGTTAGCGAGCGGGAGCCACGGCACGTGAGTAAAACGCGCCACGTAGACAGTCAGCACCATCAGGAAGAGCAACGCGCCCAGCGTTGTCATCAAGAGCTTGATCGGCGTTACGTGGTGCGGGTGTTCTCTATTGCTCATTTGCCACCTAGCGGTATTAGATAGTACAGCGGGTACAGGAATATCCAGACGAGGTCGACGAAGTGCCAGTAAAGCCCGAACATCTCCGTCGGTATGTAATCGGTGATAACTTCCGACTTGCGCTTGATCAAGATGATGAGCCACACCATCGCGACGATCCCGAGCAATACGTGGAGGCCGTGCAGGCCGGTCATCGAGAAGTACAGGCTCATGAATATCTTGCTCGGTCCTAACTCGACTCCGGGGAGCCCAACGTAGGACCAGTTCGGCAATAGCCCGTGCGAGATCTTGTCGCTGTACTCAAAGTACTTGATGACGAGAAAGATCACCGCGCACCCGATGGTGCCGACCAGGTAGTTGATCTGAGCCCGCGTCTTGCCGAGCTGCGCCTTGTGCACGGCCATGGCGATGAAGAACGAGCTCACCAGCAGCACCGTGGTGTTGATGCCGCCAAGAACGAAGTCCAGGTGGTCGGACATGGCAGCCCACACTTCGGAGTACTGCGACCTGTAGAGCGTATACGCGAGGAACATCGCGCCGAAGAACATGATCTCCGTGACGACGAACGTCCACATGCCGACGATGTACGTCTCCTGCTGCTGGCTGATCGTCTCGTACTGTTCGTAGACGACAGCTTCGCGCTCGGCTGCGTGGTTGGCCATTACCCTTTGTCCCCCGCCTTGCCGACTGGCGCCATTGGCTCGGTCGTTGCCGGCTCGTCGTGCTCCTCCGGATAGTTGTACGCGGGCTCGGTGACCACCACGGGCTCCTCAAAGTTGAACGTTATCGGCGGGGAGTCAGCCTGCTCCCACTCCAGCCCTTTGGCGCCCCACGGGTTGCGACCCGGATTTCGCTTCTGCAGCAGAGACGCGGTCAGATAGAACGCCGGCATGAGGAAGCCGATCGCCAAGATCGTCGTCCCCAGCGTGGACATTACGTGATAAACCTGCCACTCGGGAGCGAAGTAGTAGAAGTGGTACCGGCGAGGCATTCCGAGATACCCGAGAATGAACTGCGGGAAGAACGTAAAGTTGAACCCCAGGAAGATGACGATCGCAGAGAGCCGCCCCCAGAACTCGTTGTACATGACGCCGAACATCTTCGGCCACCAGAAGTGCACGGCTCCGAGGAAGCCGAGCACGCCGCCCCCGACCATGACGTAGTGGAAGTGCGCTACGATGAAGTACGTGCCGGTCAGGTGGACGTCGGTGTCAAGCGACGCGAGGAACAGCCCGGTGAGCCCGCCGATGACGAACAGCCCGATGAACGACAGCGCATAGATCATCGGGGTCTTCAGCTCGATGCGGCCTTTGTAGAGCGTGATCGACCAGTTGAACACTTTGATAGCCGACGGGACCGCTACCAGAAATGAAATGAGGGAGAAGATGATGCCCAGGTAGATCGACTGCCCGCTGACGAACATGTGATGGCCCCATACCAAGAACCCCAGCCCTGCGATCGCCAGCGACGAGTAAGCCACGAACGTGTAGCCGAATATCCGCCGCTTGCTGAACGCGGCGATCAGCTCCGAGACCACGCCCATCGACGGCAGGATCATGATGTAGACCGCGGGATGCGAATAGAACCAGAACATGTGCTGGAACAGCACCGGGTCGCCACCGATCTCAGGCGAGAATATCCCGAACCCCATCGTTCGTTCGACGACGACGAGCAGCAGCGTGATCGCGACGACCGGCGTGCCCAGAACGATCACCACGCTGGTCGCATACATGCTCCAGACGAACAGCGGCATCCTCATCCACGTCATTCCAGGCGCACGCATCTTGTGCACGGTCGCGATGAAGTTGAGCCCCGTGAAGATGGACGAGAAACCGGCGACGAACACGGCCATGAGCGCAAGGGTAATCTGCGTGTCGGAGTACAGCGAGCTCAACGGCGTATAGAACGTCCAACCTGCGTCGAAGCCGCCCATAGCGAGGGCGATGATGATCATCGTGCCGGCAAGAACGTACAGGTACCAGCTCAGCAGGTTCAACCTGGGGAACGCCAGATCCCTGGCGCCGATCATGATCGGCAGGGCGAAGTTGCCGATCACCGCCGGGATCGACGGGACCAGGAAGAGGAACACCATGATCACGCCGTGAGCCGAGAACGCCTTGTTGTACGACTCGGAGCTCAACAAGAGGCCGTGCGCTGAAGTGAGCTCGACGCGAAAGAGCGCGGCGGCGATGCTGCCGATGAAGAAGAACAGCGTGATCGAGATCAGGTATAGAACGGCGATTCTCTTGTGATCAGTCGTCATCAGCCACGACTTGATCGTGTGATCCGCCGTCAGGTAGTTCTTCTTCGGCGCAGGCTCGTGCGTATCTGCTTGAGCGCTCATCGCTGGTCCTCCGTGCGCCTACTCTGAGCATCGCCGGCGGATTTTCGGGCGTTCGCGATATCGGTTACCGTGTCGGGCGCACTGGATCCAGTTGCGGAAGGCGGGCCGGGGCGCTCGAATTTCTCTCGCTCGCCGTCGGGAGCCGGTCTTCCGAGCGACTGTATGTAGGCAACCAAATCGAGGATTTGCTCTTCGGTCAGCTCGCCGCGATACGCTGGCATCGTGTTGGTGTATCCCTGCGTGATGATGTCCCACGGTTCCGTGATCGACTCTCGAACGTAGGACCGATCGGCGATGCGAGGAGCGGCGTTGTTGAAGGACCGCTGTCGTCCCATCAGCGCGAGCAGCGTCGGAGCACGATCAGTGTCGACGTTTGTATGACAGTTGCCACATCCCTTCTCTTTGAAGATCCGAGCACCGGCCTCTGGCATCGTTTCGCCTTGCGGCTTGAGGCTGTTGCCGTCCGTTTCTAGCCACCGGTTGTAGTCGACCTCGCTCATCACGTACACCCAGCCGACCATTTCTGAATGCTGAGTGCCGCAGTGCATCGCGCAGAGCATTCTGTACCGGCCTGTCTTCGTGGGAGTAAAGGCCAGCTCTGTGTATATGCCTGGCACGACGTGGAACTGAGTCCGAAACGCCGGGAGGTACATCGAGTGAATGACGTCTTGTGAGATCATCGTCAACTTGACCGGCTTGCCGATCGGAATGTGCAGCTCGCCGATTTCGCGGATTCCGTTCATGTGCTGGATGTGCCACATCCACTGTTTGCCGATCACATATATCTCGGTTGCGTCCTCCGGCATCGTTCTGACCTTGATGAAGTTCAGCGTGCTCCAAACGAATATCCCCAAGCCCAAGATCGTCGGGATGATGATCCAGGTCATCTCCAGCTTGATGTTGTGGGACATCGGGTTCTTCCGGTCGATCTTTTTGTCCGACCGGTACCGGATCGCGAAGAAGAGAACCATGATCCCGACGATAACCGTGAACAGGATCGTAAGGCCCGCGATCGCCATGAACAGGGCGTCATACGCTTCCGCGTGCTCAGATGCCTGTGGCGGCTGCATCGGGAAGTTTTCCATTAGCTGCCCTCACCCGATGCGCCGTCTGCTGAGACGGACGAGACCTTGTACTTGATCGTCATGAACACGATGGAGATCACAAGCGCAGCCAAGGTCAACGCCCCGCCGATCTTTACCGCTTTGAGCACGTTGAGGCTCCGCCGACCTGTGAGCGGATCGAGGTCTATGCAGGACCAGAAGGATGGATTCTCCTGCCGGACGCCGATGCGCCCTTTCTTGGCTTCTATCAGTGAGTTCAGAAGCACCTTGGGCGCGTACTCCGTCTCAAGGAAGTACTGTGTTATCTGAGCCTGAGGGGTTAGGACGACTAGACAGGCCGGATGCACAATGGTGTCGTTCGTCTCGTCGTAAACGTACCGAAAGCCGATCGCGTCGGCCAGCTCCTTGACCGTTTCGTAATCGCCGACGAAGAAGTGCCAGCCGTCTTCTGCACCAGGACGGTTAAGGATGTCCAGATACGCCATCTTCTTGTTCTTCGCCATCTCTTCGGTTTCGGTCGGCATGATACTGACGGTCAGCACGTCATACTGCTTGCCAACTTCGTACTTGCCGAAACTCCGCATGGCGTTCGTCAGGCTGTTCAGCTCCGCCGTGCACACCCCGGGGCATTTGTAGAAGATGAGCTGGAGCAGTACGGGCTTGTCGCTGAAGTACTCTCGGAGGGCGACCCGCGTGCCGTCCGACTCGGTCAGCACCAAGTCGAGCGGCAGGTAGTTCTTGAGGTTCTGGTCGACGCGCACGCCCGCCCTTGCACGGGTGCTCGCAACGCGCCCAGTTCCCGGCTGGGCCGCCTCGTTCATGTTTCCGTAGTACTGGGCCGATGCCATGGAGCAAAAGAGCGCCAACGACGCCGCTGCGCAGAAATGTCTGACGAATGCTCTAGCACACATGTTATTCATCCTCCTCGGCCGGTATCAGCTCTGCGCCGGGGGCTCCTTCAGACTCGGCCTCCGGCTCTGGCTCCGGCTCGTCGTCGGTTGAGCCGAACGATATCGTCGGGCGGCTTGGCACCGCTACTTCGCGTCCTGGCGGAGCGAACCCTTCTTCAAGCATGAGGCCGATCGCGCGGTCTATCGGGATTCGGGCAACGCCGGCCTCTTCGTCTATCCAAGCCGAGGTATTCAGGCGGATTCTTTCATTCAGGCGCAAGTCTTCGATGTCCGTCTTTGCAGTCACAGGGCCCTGGATGATTGGAGCGTCGTCGTCCGGCATTCTTGTCCGCTCCATGCTTTCGGCACTTGGAACCGTCACCAGGTCGTTGTCGACGAGCGACATGAACAGCCACGCAACTACCATCACCATGCCGACGAACCCGTAGAGTACGCCGGCGTGAATCGGCATCTTCTCGACCGGCACGTCGCGAGTGTCGTAGCCTAACTCCTTCAACTCGTCTATCGTCTGCCGATCGTCTTGATCGTGCTCATGCATGATCTGCCGCCTCCTTCAAGTGAGGTTGGTCCTTGACGAACAGCGGTGCGGACGTCAGCCCTCGGCCGAACAGGAAGAACCACACGCCTCCGAACATGGCCAAAGCTCCCAGCTTGCCGACGATCCCGTCCATCACCCCGGTCTCCCACAGCGGGGCGACCCCGTAGTGCATGTCGAGGAAACGCACGCCGAACAGCCACAGGCCTGCGACCATCAAGAGCCGCGGTTCGCGCTTCATTCTCGGTGAAATCAACATCAGGAACGGGACGAAGAACCCGAGCGTGATCAGGACGGGGCCGAGGTACTCGAACCCTCCGTTGGTCCGCGTGATGAAGTACTGCGTCTGCTCGGGCAGGTCGCCAGAGTAGATGATCAAGTACTGGCTGAAGCTGAAGTACGCCCACAGCATCGTGAGCACCAGCATGAGGTTGCCGATGTCCTTAGTCAAGCCCGGGGTAACGATCTTGTCGAACGGCGGCTTGTTCGCCTGCCACCCGATGATGATCGCGACGAGCCCGATCGCGCCGAGCGCTTGCATCACGATGAACCAGATGCCGTACATCGTGCTGAACCAGTGCGGCAGCATCGACTGCGCCCAGTCGGTGATCGCAAAGTTCATCAGGAGGAAGTAGATCGGGAAGAACCCGGAGCTCCAGTTCGTCATCCAACGCAGGTACTTCACGTCGCCGGTGTCGTCGAGCTTCCGCTGCCACATGCGGTTGCGGTACGACATGAAGATGAAGATCGCGAAGTACGCGACGGTCCGAACCTGCCAGAACGTCGTCGTCAGGTACCACTCTGCCTTCGGCCCAATCTCCTCTACGGTCATCCCTACCCACGGGTAGACGGTCTCTACGTTGACCAGGATTGGGATGAACAGGACGAAGGTCACCAAGAGCATCAGCGGGCCTCCGCCAGCCTCGAGGAGGCGCATGACCGGATACCCCCAGTGGCCCTTGGCCATGTGGTGCAAAAGCGACAGCCCGAAACATCCGAAGGTCAAGCACGCCCAGAACAGCCACCCGTAAAGGTAGGTCAAAAGGTACTCCTTCGAGGTTCCGCCGCCGGGGTCGAGGAAGTACAGCGCGACGCCAGCGACCAGCAGCGCGCCGCCCAGCACGGCGAACACCTTGTAGAACTTGTTGTCGCCCACTAGTCGTGCCCTCCTCCTGTGCTCGCGTCGTTCTCATCGTCGAGCTGTAGTTCGGGCGCGTCCATCAAGTCTCGCTGCTCTACCGGCACATCGTCGAGCGTCGCGTTCTGGCTTCGCTGCAAGACGCGCACGTAAGCCACGACCGCCCACCGATCCTCCGGCGTGATGCGCGCCGCGAGTGAGTACATCGCGCCGTAGCCGTTCGAGATCACGTCGAAAAAGTGACCGACGGGCATTTCGCGCAGCCGATCGGTGTGGTACGTCGCGACCGGACGCTGAAGGTTGAATCCGCGCTTAGCGATCATCCCGTTGCCGTCGCCCAGCGCGCCGTGGCAGTTCAGACAGAAGATGTTGAACCTCTCTTGGCCCCGCCGAATAACCTCTTCGGTGACGACGATCGGGAACTCCTCGACGAGCTTGCCGTCGATATAGCCGTAATAGACATCATCCGTTCTGGGCTTCAGATACTGCACCGTGCCTCGCACGGGCATACGGCTTGCCATGTTGTCGGCGTAGAACTCGCTCTTGTCCTGCGCCATCACCTTCGGCTGCAGCCACATGTCGTTGTGGCACCCGACGATCGAGAAAACAAAGATCGCCGCGCACGCCGCCTGAAGAACTCTAGAACGCTTCATCAGTAGCCCTCCGAGGTTTCGATGTACTCGACCGACTCCGCGCCTGTCGAGTTCAAGAACTCCACGACCGACTCTCTGCTGAACTGGGCGTCGGTGGCCTCGATGCACAGCAGGAATCGATCTTGCGAGGCTCGCGGGCCGACTTCGGCGTTGAAGATCGGATGGTGCGGCTTCGGAAGCCCGTTCAGCATGAACATACCGACGGTAGCAGCAAGCGCAGCGAAGAGGATCGTGGCCTCGTAGAAGACGGGCAAGAACATCGGAAGCGTGAGGTACGGCTTTCCGCCAACGTTGTGAGCGTAGGCAATCCCCTGGCTCCACACCTGGAGCCCGAGCCCCGCGGCGATGCCAATCAGCCCGCCGAAGAACACGATGTATCCGAGGCGGTCGTCCTTCCACTCAAAGACTTCGATGATCCCTTCTACAGGGATCGGCGAATACGCCTCCATGTCTTTGTAGCCGCTCGACTTGGCCTTCTTGGTCGCGGCGAGCAGCTCCTCCGGGGTCGTAAACGCGGCGACCACTCCGTACGGCTTTGGCGATGTGTCTCGGTGCGACATCAGTTCTTCCTCGCCTCCTCCGACTCCTGCCCGGAATCGTCCTCGTGCTTCTCAGTGTGCACCATCTCCTTCATCTCGAAAATGTTGATCATCGGGAGGAACCGCACGAACAGGAAGATCATGAAGATGAAGAACCCGATCGTGCCAAAGAACATCGCGAAGTCCCAAATCGTCGGCGAGTAGTATCCGAACGCGCTCGGCAGGTAGTCGCGCGTCAGGCTCATCGGAATGATCACGAACCGTTCGAACCACATGCCGATGCTGATGACGATTGAAATCCAGAACAGAGCCCTCAAGTTCTGCCGAATCTTCGGGAACCACAACATCTGCGGGATGACGAAATTGCACAGCAGCAGCAGGTAGTAGATCCAAGAGTACGGGGCGTCGAACAGGTGCATCTTGTTGTAGATGAGCGACAGTTCGACCGGCTCGCCACTGTACCACGCATAGAACCACTCCATCGCGTACCCGTACACCACGATGAGGCCGGTCGCCAGCATGACCCTTGCCATCCAGTCCATGTGCTTCATCGTGACGAACTCTTGGAGCCCGTACCACCGGCGCAGCGGCACAAGAAGCGCGATCACGACTGCAAACCCGGCGTACACGGCGCCAGCCACGAAGTACGGCGGGAAGATCGTAACGTTCCACCCCGGAACGATCGACATCGCAAAGTCGAAGGATATGATCGAGTGGACGGACAGCACGAGCGGGGCCGATAGCCCGGCAAGAATGATCGAAGCGTGCATGTAGCGGTGCCAGTGTCGGGCAGAACCGCGCCACCCCAGCGACAAGACACCGTAGACGAGCTGCGAGATGCGCTTCTTGCTGCGATCGCGCAACGTGCCGAGATCCGGCACCAACCCTACGTACCAGAACATCACCGAGACCAGGAAGTACGTGCTGATCGCAAACACGTCCCAAATCAGCGGAGATCGGAACTGCGGCCACAGCCCCATGATGTTCGGATAAGGGAGCAGCCAGTACGCGACCCAAGGACGCCCGGTGTGCAACAGCGGATAAATCCCTGCGCACATCACGGCGAAGATCGTCATCGCTTCGGCAAATCGATTGATCGAGTTGCGCCAGCGCTGCCGCATCAGCAGCAGGATCGCCGAGATCAGCGTCCCCGCGTGACCGATGCCGATCCACCAAACGAAGTTGATGATGTCGAACCCCCAGCCAACCGGCTGGTTGTTGCCCCAGATCCCGATGCCGGTGAATACCAGCACCGTGATCGAAATCAGCATGATGTTGACGAACAAGAAACCGATGCCGACCATCACCATCCACGGTCTCTTGTGCGACTTCGGATCGAGGACGATGTTGCCGAGCGTGGCGTCGATCGATTCGTTGGTGTGGTCGCCCGTCAGCAGCCGCTGATCGAACTTCTGGTCAACCGGCATTGCTAGACGCCGACCTCCTCGTTCAGGTTCGTGACCCGCGCGAGGTACGTAGTGCGCGGCCGAGTGTTCACCATTTCCAGCAGGATATAGTTGCGCTTGTCCTTTCGCGACTTGGCGACCACGCTCGCCTCGTTGCTCTTGTCGCCGAACACGATCGCGTTCGTCGGGCACGCCACCTGGCACGCCGTCCGCACTTCGTCGCCGCCTATCTTGCGCCGCTCCTTCTTCGCAGTAATCCTAGTCTCGTTGATGCGCTGGACGCAGTACGTGCACTTCTCCATCACGCCCCTGCCGCGAACCGTCACCGACGGGTTGTGCCGCATGTCCTTGACTGCGATTCCGTGCAGGTTCGCGTAGTTGAGGAAGTTGAACCGGCGAACCTTGTACGGGCAGTTGTTCGAGCAATAGCGCGTTCCGACGCACCGGTTGTAAACCATCTGGTTCAGCCCTTCCTTGCTGTGGATGGTCGCTGCGACCGGACAGACCGGCTCGCACGGGGCATGCTCGCAATGCATGCACGTGACCGGCTGAAACTTGATCTGCGGGTTCTTTATCGGCCACTCGTCGCTGCTGCCGCCGGTGTAGTAGCGGTCGATGCGTATCCAGTGCATCTCGCGACCGCGCTGAACTTGGTACTTGTTGACTACCGGGATGTTGTTCTCCGCGACGCACGCCATCACGCACGCGTTGCAGCCCGTGCACAGCGTGAGGTCGATGGTCATGGCCCACTGGTAGTTCGCGTCGTCGTCGGCGTTCACGTCGGGGAAGATGCCGCTCAGAAGGTTCCTGTCGTTGTCGTACATCGACGGCGCTTCGTGCTTCTCCGGCAGCTCCTCGACGCCGCTGTTCAGGTTCCTGAACCGCTCCAGCGTCATCTCCTGGAAGATCTCGCGGTCGCTGTCGACCTCGGTGACGTCGATCGTGTTGTGGAACTGCGTGTTCGCCAGCGGATACGTCTCTTTCGTCTTTTGAAGCTTCACGCCCTCGGTCGTCATCGACATGTTCCGGCTGTCGCGCACCCGGTATGCGCTGAAACCGCCGCCGTGCTTGGTCCTGTCGTCCGACTCGATGATCCGACCGCCGCGCGTTCTGCCGTAGCCGAGATGAACGACGATCACGTCGTCGGCCATGCCGAGGTTCACGTAGACAGCCCCCTCCACGCTCCGACCGTTGGCCGTCAGCTTGAAGACGTCCGCGTCGCGAACCGCCGGTACGAACAGGTACTTCTTGTCGATCTCGACCCCGTGCTTGAGCGCGGTGGCGTGGCTCATCTGGATCGAGTTGTCCCACGTCAAGTTGGAGATCGGTTTGGGAAGCTCTTGCAGCCATCCGTTGTTCGCGTACCTCCCGTCGTACACGGTTGGATCGGGCAGGATCACGAGTTCAAGCTCTGACGATTTCATCGACTTCGGAATCCCGCTCAGGAGCCCCTCGATCACTTGCACCTGGATCTCGGACGCCTCCGTTCCAGCCAAAACGCCCTTGCTCAGTGCAACTCGCCAAAGCTTGTCAAACTCATCGTCGCTAGCGTCGGCGTTCCAATTCGAGCGCCAGTAGCTCCGCACGATCTCGAGCCCTTCTCGAGACTCTCCTGCCAGCGCATCGAGCAGTTCGTGCGCCGACTTACAGTCGTAGAGCGGCTCGATGAGCGGCTGCTGTATCGAGGCGGTGCCGTCGAATGCGCGACCGTCCGACCAGGACTCCAGAAAGTGAGAGTCCGGCAGCTCCCAGTCGCACGCAGCGCCTGTTTCATCGGCGTGCAGCGATAGGTGCGCCGTGAGCGAAACGCCCTTGAGCGCCTCGACGAACCCCAGATCGGCAGGCGCGTCGTACACCGGGTTCCCGCCCAGTATCAACAACATATCGAGCCCGGACTCCATCGCCGTGACCAAGTTTCGGATCTCGGCGGCGCTGTCGGCTGGCTTCGGCAGAACCGGCTCAGTGTGGATGACCGTCCTGCCGACGTTGCCCAGGAACTCGTTTACGCCGTGCACGACCGCATGTACCGAAGGAGGCAAGTGGTCGCCCGGCACGACAACGCTCGCGCCGCCGTTCGCCATCAAGTCGGCGGCCAGGGCGGCGATCCACTCTTTGCTCACGCCGTCGGGCGCCGAGACGCCGGCAGCGCCGCTCATGCCCAACTCCGCGGCGAGCGCGCGAACGAACTGCAACATCTGCGACGGCTTCAGCGGAATCCTGTGGTCGGCGGTCACGCCCAAGGTGCTTGGTGCATGCTCGACCACATAGATGCGGTTCATGCCCTCGTGGTCCGCGTCGATCTGCCGACCGCCCATGATGTCGGACATGTATCGAACCGCTCCCGGGCCTTCCATGAAGGTGTTCGAGTCCACTGCGAGGATCACGTTTGCACGATCGAAACGGTACCGCGTCTCGACGTGCTGGCCGAAAGCTGCGACCGCGCCCTGGCGAACGCTGTCGCGATTCACCGCGTCGTACTGGTACCACTGCGCTCCAGGGTATTTGCTCTGGAACGCCCTGATCTGACTGGCCAACGACGGCGAGCCGACACTCTCAGTCAAGATGGCGATTCTGGACCCATCGTTCGCCTCGCCGGCTGCAAGCTTCTCTCTGGCGTCCTTCAGAAAGCTAATCCACGTGCTGAATTCGCCGCGATCCTGCACCGACCTGAGCCGGTCGGGGTCGTACATGCCTAGAATCTGAGCCTGCGTCCGCGCATCGACCCCCGATTCGCTTGTAGGGTGAAGAGGGTTGCCGTCGAGCCGTATCGGTCGGCCCTCGTAGCTTGTGGCCAACAAACCGATCGCATAGCCGCCTACGGTGTGCGACGTGGCGTACTGCACGGTTTCGCCCAGAGGTCTGTCCTCTGGGGCAATGATGTAGGGAACTATCCGGCTTTCCGGGGTCGTTCGACAGCCAGCGGCACCCACCCCTGCGAACATGAGCGATGCGCCCATCACCTTCAAGAAGTCGCGCCGGTCGATGCTCGCCAGATCCTTGCGATACGGGAATTCGTCTTCGGCCCACTTCTCGATTTCGGGAGAGCCCACAAGTTGCTCCAGGCTCTTCCAATACTTAGGCCCGGAAGCTTGCTTGCCCCGATCGGGCCTCATCTGCTCGGTATCGCTGTCGCTCATCATTGAATCTTCATCTGTGACAAACGTAGCAGTCCGCCATTTGCGTCAGGTTGACGCCGAGCTTCTCCATAACCTCCAAGTTCTCGTGGTACTTGTCCTTTGGCACGCGCTCCATTAGCCCTTCGGCGATGTTGTGCTCTGCCGGCGTGAGCTTGTCGCCGGCGATGATTTTCTGATACAGCAAGAACACCTGCTGCCTTGGTGACATATCGCCGGCGCCTTCGACCTGATACAAGAACTTTTCAGGGTTGTTGTGGCACTCCAGGCACCAGGACATATGGAACGTCTGCCCCTTCGACGTGATCGCCATCTGCGTGATCGAGCCGTGGCAGACGTTGCAGTTCACCCCACGGTCGATGTGGATGCTGTGGTTGAAGTACACGAAGTCCGGCAGGTTGTTCACGCGGACCCACTCGATCGGCACGCCAGTTTCGTAACTGTCCCGCACCATGTCGAGCAGGGGGCTGTTGGTCCAAATCTGCGAGTGGCAGCTCATGCACACCTCGGTCGCCGGCAGTCCGGCAACCGGGCCGTTCTCCACCGCTGAGTGACAGAACCGACAGTCGATGCCCAATTCGACAGCGTGGTGCTTGTGGCTGAACGGCACAGGCTGGTCAAGCGGAACCGTGACGCCCGTGTTGAACGGCGACCGAGTAATCGTCGATCCCAAATAGAAGATCGTGAACGGCACCCCCGCCGCTAGAAGCAGCCCGACGGTCGCCTTAGTGTTCGCACTGGGCGAAAACAACTGCGCCATCCTATAGCGCTCCTGCCTCTAGGGTCGTGCACATCCGGTGTATCGCTAACTTTACTGGACTAAAGCCGACTTCTGCAACTCCGGTCACGAAAGCAGCACCACCCTATCGACGGCAAACATGACGAACAGTGCGGCGAGATAGACCATCGAGTACTTGAAGAGTGAGCGCGCGTGCGGGCGGTCAGTGTATCGCAGCAGTTGCAAACTCTGTGCGATCAGACCTAGATTGAGCACCCCGGCACCGATCAAATAAACCCAGCCGACGTGTCCCTGGAAAAGCGGCATCACAGTGATCACAGCAGTCAAGACGGTGTAAACCGCGATTTGGATGACAGTAACGCGATCGCCCTTCACGACTGGCAGCATCGGTACGCCTGCTTTTGCGTAGTCGTCCTTGATCAACAGGGCGAGTGCCCAGAAGTGGACGGGCGTCCAAAGACAGATGATCGCGAACAGATACCAAGCCAGCGGATCCAAATAGCCTGTGACCGCTGCATAGCCCACGAGCGGAGGAAATGCACCGGCTGCACCCCCGATTACGATGTTGTAGTGCGTCCGCCGCTTGAGCGCAAGGGTGTAGATGAAGAAGTAGAAGAGCAGGCCGCAGAGAGCCATCATCGCGGCGAGAAGGTTCGCGGCAGCCCACAGGATCGCGAACGAGCCCGCCATCATCGCAAACCCGAAGATCAGCGCGTTGCGCGTGGAGATCACCTTCTGCACCGTCGGCCGGTTCGCCGTGCGCTCCATCGCGAGGTCCAGGTCCTGTTCGACGATCATGTTGAACGCGTTCGCCGCGCCTGCGGCCATGTATCCGCCGATCGACACGAACACCACGAGCCACCCGCCTGGCCAACCGCGCTGCGCGATGAACATGGCGGCCACCGTCGTGAACAGCAGTAAGCTGACAACGCGAGGCTTTGTCAGGGCGAGGTAGGCCTTGACCATAGTCGCGAGCCCCTGGGGCTGTGGCGCGACCGCCTCTTCGCGCCGCTCGACAGGCTGGGCAAACCTCTGAGCGAGCGCGGACGCGCCGAACAAGACCATGGCGATCCAGATGCCGTCGGAGACTGCAAGGTGGATGATCTGCATCCAAATCGGCGCCTGGAGGGCAACGTTGGCAATCCCGAGCACCATCTGCAGAATGAAGCCGGCGACGACCCAGCGCGCGTATTTGCGAGCTTTGCCGACTGGGCGGTTCTTGCTGACCAGCCCACAGGCGAAGAGCAGGAACAGCCCTACGGAGGTCGCGATCAGAGGGTGGAGCAGACGGAACCGCTCCGCCACGTGCGAAGTCGGGGCCAAGTCTTGGGAGAGCGATTCAAACGCAGACTTGACCGGAAAGATCGTATCGCCGAGAGCCGTGATCGCGCCCGTGACACCAAGTAGGAGAAGCGCCCCCAGTCCGAGCATGATCGCCCAGCCGGTAGAGCCCTGTCCCTTGATCCTAATACCCTCACCCCCGGCCCCAAAGTGCGCGGTCAGCACCTGGGCGCCGAGCAGGAAGAACGTGTTGATCAGGTGGAACGCCATAGCGAACACTCTGGCGAGCGACTCGTCGTGAGCAACCCATTGGAACTTGACGAGGCCCGCTCCGAGGGCGCCTTCGGTCAATGTGAACAAGAGGACGAAGCCGGCGGCCTTCCTGGCCGAGTGCCCGCGCGGGAAGGCCCTGATAGCCCAGAACAGCAGCCCGAGGACCAAGGGCAGCAGCACCGCGCTGCTGACTCGGTGACCGAACTCGATGCTCTCGCTAAGATCCGTGCCGGACGCGATGAGCGCGCCGTTGCATCCCGGCCAAAACGCCCCGCACCCGTCTCCATGGAGTCCGGCACGAACGAACGCGCCGAACAGGATGACGGGGATTGTGTAAGCAAGGACGATCCACGCGTACCGCGCAAACTTCGCGTTAGCCACGCTTAATCACACCGCTGATATCCAAGAAAATTCACCGAGCAGAAACCGTGCTGCAGTCTTCGCCCTACCAATCCGTCCGCGAGCCAAGCCCATTCCCGGGACGAATAGAAAGACCGATACACACCAACTCTTAAGAGATTAGCTCGCGCGCGGCGCATCGTGTCTACGGAGTCCTAGTCGTTTTATCCCGATTGTCGCTGGAACGCCATCACATTGACCGGTATCAGACGTCCTAAGAAAACGATGAAACCGTTCTCCATTTTTAGAAGCGCTCGTGAAGGCGGCGCTCCTTTGATCCGACATAGTAAATTGTAGGCAGCAAAATTATGGGACCCGCAGCCGGACTACTGCTAGCCGTGGCTCTTGCGCCGCACGGCCGAGCAGCCGATCGACCGATTAGGTACGTGAGCTTTCAGGACGGCTACGTCTACTACCACGCGGTGGTCGCAGACATGCCCAGCCGCAGGGTAACCGCAGAGGCATATTACGCGGACAAGCTCACCAACGCTTCAAAGATGATCGATGCGCAACGGCCTGCGGCGGCGATCACGGGCACGTTCTTCGGTTGGAAGACGCAGCAGCCGGTTGCCGACGTGGTAGTCAACGGAAAACTGGTCGCCCAAGGCAATCGTGGCAGCGCCGTCGGCGTCGACTGGTACGGCCAGGTCAAGATCTTCGATACGCCGTACCAGCGAGAGATCGACTGGTACGGCTATAGGCATCTGCTGCGGGGAACGGTGCGGCTCATTCGCAACGGAAAGGTTTCGCCTAATCCGCGGGCGCAACACTTCACGGACATCGGACTGCTGGGCAAAGCTCCTCGGACCGGCATCGGTCTAACGGCGTCGGGCGAACTGGTCATGATGGCGACCAACAACCGCGTGACGCTCCGCGAATTTGGCAACGCCATGAAGCGACTCGGTGTCGTCAACGCGGTATCGCTCGATGGCGGAGGCTCGACCATGCTCTACTACCGCGGGAAACTCGTCATTCCGCCTAAGCGCGGTCTGAGCACGATTTTCATCCTCCACGAGCGACCACTGGACAAACCAAAAGGTTAGCGCATTCGCTGCGCCCGCGATTGACATTCCACTGGTAGACTCGAAACCGACTTGGAAAAGCCGCACCTCGCCGTCATCGTCCCGGCCTACAACGAGGAAGACCGGATCGGTCCGACCCTGGAGCGACTGAACGAGTACCTCGCTGCCCAGTCTTACACGTGGAAGGTGGTGGTCGTGAACGACGGCAGCACGGACTCCACTGTCCAGATAGTCGCCGACTTCTCCGCCTTGCACCCCGGTTTCGAGCTGATCGACTCCCAGCCTAACCGCGGCAAAGGGTTCGTCGTGCGCAAGGGCATGACCGAGGTCGAGGCGGAGTGGCTGCTCTTCTCCGACGCCGACCTCGCCGCGCCGATCGAGGAGGTCGAGAAGCTCTTCCTCGCAGTCGAGAAGGGCGCGCTGATCGCGATCGGCAGCCGTCCGCTGAAAGAGTCCGATCTGGAGGTCCGCCAGCCGTGGTACCGTGAAATGGCGGGCCGAGCCTTCAACCTGATGGTTCAGCTTTTCGCCGTGCGCGGGATCAAGGACACCCAGTGCGGGTTTAAGCTGTTCCGGCAGGATGTCTCGCGCGACGTGTTCGGCCGGAGCAAGCTCGATGGGTACGGGTTCGACTTCGAGGCTCTGATGATCGCGCGCGACCTGGGGTACGAGATCGCCGAAGTCCCGATCCGCTGGTCGCACCAGGAGGGGTCGAAGGTCAATATGCTCCGCGACGGGTCCAGGATGATGGCCGAGTTGGTCAAGCTCCGGTTAGCGGGCAAAGGAGGCCGCACGAGGCCCCGCGATGCAGACTGAAGAGTACGCCAAGATGCGCAAGGCTGAAGACCACTACTGGTGGTTCGTCTCGCGACGTCGACTGGCTTTGGCGATGCTTGACCAGTTCGCAGGTTCAAAAGAGCGGGTGTTGGACGTCGCGTCGGGCACTGGCGCGGTGCTGGCCGAGCTCCAGAAGCTGGGCTGGGCCGGCGGCGTCGACTTCAGCCCTCTGGCGATGCAGTTTTGCCAAGAGCGGGGACTCCCAAACCTTATGGTGGGCAACGCGGAGACGCTACCGGTGCGGGGCGGACAGTTCGACGCGGTCGTGTCTCTCGACACCCTCGAGCACGTCCCAGACCACGAGGCCGCTGTCTCTGAGATCGCCCGGGTGCTCAAACCGGGCGGCGTGCTGATTCTGAACGTGCCCGCCTTCAAGTGGCTCTGGGGGCCGCACGACGTGGCGCTGATGCACCACCGCCGGTACACGAAGAGGCAAGTCAGGGATCTGCTGGAGCGGCACGGGCTGAAGCTCGAAAAGCTCTCCTACAGCGTGTTCCTGCTGTTCCCTATGGTGATCCTTGTGCGAACGATCGACAAGTTCCGCTGGGGCCCGGCGAAGGTCTCTTTGCCCAGGGTTTCGGGCGGAATCAACACGTTTCTTGTCAAACTGCAGGACATGGAGGCGCGTTGGATCATGGGCGGTTCGCTCCCTTGGGGCAGCAGTGTCGTCGCCGTGGCGCGCAAGGAGGGCTAGATGGCGAAGTTCACTGTAGGATGCGTGCCGTTCGTCAACGCCCGCCCCCTCGTCGCGTGGTTCGATTCTCTGGGTGCCGAGAGTCCTGTCAGAGTCGTCTACGAGATCCCATCCCTGCTTCCAAAAATGCTCGATGAGGGGCGCGCGGACGCGGTGCTGGCATCGAGCTTCGACGCCCTGGTGACGCCCGGCCGCCGGATCGCAGAAGGCGTGTGCATTGGGAGCTACGGCAAAGCGGAGAGCGTGAAGCTCTTCAGCAACGTGCCGTTCCCGGAAATCGGTTCGCTTGCGCTCGACCAGAGTTCGATGACAAGCAACTACCTTGCGCAGATCGTTTTGATCGAAACCTACGGAGCGCGCCCGTCTGTCGAAGTCGCCAAGCCGAATCTCGATGCGATGCTGGAGTTGCACGACGCGGCGGTGCTGATCGGCGACATCGGGATGACGACGTCCGGAGACGGGCTGCACGTGCTGGACCTCGGTGAGGCCTGGACGTCGATGACCGGACTGCCGTTCGTATGGGCGGCGTGGATCGGTGGCGAGGGTTTGACGACAGAGCTAGCAACGCTCTTGCACCGGGCTGAACGGTGGAGCAACGAACACATCCAGGACGTGATCGACCAAGCGGCAGAGTCGTCCGGCTGGGATCGCAACGCCTGCGCTCGGTACCTGACGCGCACGATGCTCTACCCGATGGGCGATCGGGAGCTTGCGGGTCTGGCTGCTTTCCGGGACGCGCTCCTACGTTGCGGGCTTGTCGACTCTGCGGTCTTTCCGACCGTCCAGCCACTTGATCGCGCCGGAGGTGACGTACCACAGCGCGAGAAAGCCAGCAAGCTCTAGGGCGAAGCTGCCGAACTTGAAGAAGACTTGGGCGACAATGAGCGACACTGCGAAGCTTGGCGCTTCGACCACCGCGAGATCCCTGAGCGTGCTGTTCTTGGTCAACGAGTACATATGTGCCCGCTATTTTAGCCTTAACGGGTCTGTCGCATGGGCTGAAACGGCTCGCGGATAGCAGGAGACCGGTCGAAATGCAGCCGCATGCTTCAGCTTGCGCGCTTACCACAGGCTCCCACCTGCAAGGCCGTCCAACGCGCCCGGAGGCAACCGGAAGGATGCGGCCACACTTTGCGACAGGACATGGTTTACAGCGCACATCTGTCCACTGTTCCTGGGCTGGCTCTTCCGCAAGCAACCTAGAGGGCGTCGGCGAACGGCGCGATAGCCCGTGAGCATCCGTCCGGCTCGCGGGGACGCTCGCCCTCCCCTGCTGGCGTTACGTCGCAGCTGCGGCACGGCCTGCCCTTCGGGACAGACCGTGGCACCCTAGCCTGTGGTCAGAACGGCCGCCCCCGTCCGAACCAAACCGAACAAACCCGGACAAACCCGAACAAATCCCAACGCCCCGGTATAATTCACCCGCTTCGACATGGGGCTGTAGCTCAGTTGGGAGAGCGCTGCAATCGCACTGCAGAGGTCAGGGGTTCGAGCCCCCTCAGCTCCACCAGTTCCAGCAATCGAGTCAACAGCACAAAATCGTGTTAATCTCATATCAGCACGGCTAGGTGATCACCCATGTGTACAAGACAACCGAGAGCTCGCGGCAAGAGCCTGCTGCAGGCAATCGCAGTCGTCCTTCTTCTCGCGCTTGGCACATTTGCTCGAGCCGACGATCTCAAAATCGCCAAGGCTTGGAAAGATGTGATCGCCGACGAGAATGTCACCGCGCGACGGGCGATCGTCAGGGTGCTAGGCCGGACTGGGACGGAGGACAACCTCTTTTTGGTAGTAGGAGCCATGACCGATTCGGACCAGTCGGTGAGGCAGCTTGCGCGGGACACCATGCGGAAGAACAAAGGGCCTGCGGGGTTTCACGCGCTAGAGAGGAGCCTGCTGGACGGCAACGCCTGGGAGATAGGGCTGTTACTGACCCGGTACACCGAGCGAAAGTACGTGACTTTCTTGTGCAACGACTTGCGCCATAAGAACGCGACCGTCAGGTCGGTGAGCGTATTCGCGTTGAGCAGACAAGTTGCTAAGCAGGCACTCCCGATCATCAAGACGATGGAGGACGACCCGGTCGAGGGCGTTCGATGGGAAGTCATGAACGCGCTCAAACGATACGATTCAGGCAAGTGAAGTCTAGCACCGTCGTTCGCAGTTTCAGCCACAGAACGATCCGGCGATCAACTTTAGCACGGCCTAAGAGATGTACTGCATATACATCTCGATGACGACCCAACGGTTGCCGAACTTCTTGGCTCGCACGAAGTAGCCGGTGCCGTTCAAGCCGCCGTAGTAGGTCGAGATGATCACTGTCCCTTCGCTCAAGTCTTCGTTCCACGTGATCGTCTGGCCAGACGGCGGGCTGTCGTCGTCGAAGTCCCTCGCCTCTTCAAAGCCCAAGAAGGCGACGCCCTCTTCCCACAGGCCGCTCAGCTTGTCGGTTCTGTTCGACCGCCGTTCTTCGTCCGTCCAGATGACCGGCCCGTGCCAACCTGGCATCTCGAACGGCTCCATGCCCTTCTCGCCTGTGAAGATCGCAGGTGAAACGTCGGTGTCGAAGTGGTACCGCGCCTCGAACACGGCCGCGAAGAACGCCTCTTTGTTCGTGAGGGTCCTCGGCTTGACCATCGGCCATGGATCGACGAGGTCGCCGGTGCCGTCGTCGTCCGTATCCGGGTCTGCGGGGTCGGTCCCCAGCCGCTCCTCCATCAGGTCTGTCAGGCCGTCGCCGTCCCTGTCGCTCGATACCGTCTTTTCACCGACCAGCAGGTCGAACCAGAGGCCGGCGACGATGTCGCTGACCGAGTACCCCTTGTACGACTGTTCGACGTTGTCGGGCCGGTTCCTGATCCTCCTTGAGACCTGGGTGAGGCCGGTAAAGAGCGGCTGCACCCACTTGTCGTTCTCTCTGTGCACGATCCAGAGGTCGCTGTAGCTGCCCATCGCGTCGCTCGTGATCAGCGCCCACAAAGTGCCGTCGTCGTCCTTGCGGGTGTCGATGATCGCCGTCCTGCGCTCGCTGTCTTCAACGAGCTCGCTCAGCTTCATCCTCTTTTCAAGCGGCGCAAGAAGTCGACGACCAAAGCGCTCGGCCAGCACCGCCTTCAGTCCGGCCGCCCCGCCGACCCGCGCGAGATTGACGTAGGCGAGCTCGCGCACACGCGAATCGACGGCCTCGTTTTGCAGGAGACCGATCATAAACTCGACGGCCTCCGGCTCGGGAGAGTTGGCCAGCGAGGTTAGCGCCGACGAGAATTTACCGAACTCGAGTTCATCAGCTGGGATGTCGGCAACCTGGATGAGGAAATACGACGTCGAATGAGCTGGGTCGCCTCGATCCGCAAGGAGGCGAAGGAGATTGTCGCGGGCGAGGTTGCCTTTTGGCAGCGCCTCTGCAATCTGCATGATGCCGTCCGTGTGCTCTCCGTAGAATATCCCTGCCAAGTCCCCCATGATGTCCATGACCAATGAGTAGAATCTGAAGTTGTCGATCTCATCTTCTCTGCCCTTGTACTTGTCATAGAGACGACCGTTTTCGGCCATCGCCTCGGCCAGAGGGAGTATCGCATCGGCGCCCATGCTTTTTAGCCGCGCCCTTTCGGCGTTGTCCAGAAGAACGTACTGCGACGCCATCGACCTGGCCAACTCCTGTCGCCCGGCCGCACTATCCGGGATCGGGTCGTACTCGCCCGTCCGGTATCCCAAGAACCGCTCACCATCGGTGCAGACGAACTTGTCTCCCTGGATCCAGATGGGGAAGCTGAAACCGATGTCCGCTGGAACAGTCCACTTGCGCGCGCCGGTGGGCGAGAAAGCAACAAGTTCATCCATCGATCTAATGATCAGCGTGCTGTCAGCGACCAGCCCAAATTGGTAACCGCCCGACATGTTCTGATCGCCTACGTCGACAGACCAGCTGAGGCTGCCGGTTCTAATGTCCAGCGCCCGCACGATATTTCTGCCCAGCGTGACAAAGTTGCCAGCGAATACTCCCGCGTAATCGTTTGCGTCGCCATCTGCCCGCCAGATTACTTGGCCCGATTTTACTTGGCGTCCTACGAGACCCCCGCCCTGTGAAACAAGGACGACCCCTGCCTCGTCCGCGACAGCAACTTGGCTCCTCGAATTCGTGACCTTCCAAAATATCTCGCCCGTCTTCAGGTCGAGCGCAAGGGTCTCGAACTCCCACGTGTTGATGTACACCTGACCGTTTGAGATGACCGGCGGCGACCTCAGCGCCCACCACTTGAACTCCTCCTCGCCCTTTTCGACGAACACCTCGGTCGACCAAATGATCTCCATCTTGGCGGTATCTATGCCGGAGAGAGTCCTCGGTTCGGTCATTGCGACGAGTACGCCGTCCTGGGCCGCCATCGGTGAGTCCTCTCCGCTCCTGCGGACTGACCGTTTGTGCTCGCCAGTGGCCCTATCGAGCGCAGCGATCCAGCCTGGGCCTTCCCCCGAAGCAGTAATCAATACGTAGACCGAATCCTCGTCTACCGCGACGGACCGGGCGTACTGCTCACCTCTAGGCCGCCACGTCCAGTCCACTCTCTGGGCAGAAACGTCGAACGAAACGCACGAACCCCCGCTCGTGAAGTAGACAGAGCTGCCGGCGACCGTGGGAGTCTCCATGTAGCCCATCGATCGGTCGAGAAGATGCGTCCACTCACGCACGAATGGCGGCAACGGGAAGGTCTGCCCCTGTTGCACGATCGATAGTAACAGCACCCCAAGCATGGCTCTATTCTATCAGTGTCTCGACCCCGGCTGGCCGTTCAAATGCGGAAACTGTGTAAGATTCGCTGATGCGAACTCGGAGCTTGCTTTTTCTCCTGCTGTTGCTCGGCTCGGTCGCACGGGCAGACGAGATCGACGACCTGGTGCGGGCGAACATGGACGCCGACGGGATCAACGGGGTCGCACTCGGGATCGTCGTGGACGGCGTACTGCAAGAAAGCCGGAGCTACGGGCTCGCGAACATCGAGACGGGCACCGCGGTCTGGCCGGAGACGGTGTTCAAGATCGCCTCGCTCTCCAAGGCGTTCTGCGCCGCGGTGACTATGATGCTGATCGAGGAGGGGAAGCTCTCGCTGGAGGACCGCGTTGTCTATCATCTGCCGACGGCGCCGGAGTCTTGGGGCAAGATCCGGATCAAGCACCTGCTGTCGCACACATCGGGGATACCCAGGGCGCCGGGCTTCCAGTTCTCAGCACAGTACACGCCGGAGGAGTTCGTCGCTCTCTTTGACGGCATAGAGCTTGCTGAGGAGCCGGGCGAGAAATACCGCTACAACAACTTCGGTTTCGCGACCCTAGGCCAGATAGTGCACAAGGTCACGGGGATGCTACTGCGCGAGTACGTGACCGAGCGGATATTGGAGCCTCTGGGGATGACCGCGACGCACTACTATGAGATGGGGCGGATCGTCCCTCATCGCGCGAACGGCTACCGGCGGCGCGACGGTTCGTACTCCAACCCCAACCCCGCGCGGCCAAGGGCTTACGACGGCAGCGGCGGGGTTTTGACGAGCGTTCTCGACTACGCTCTGTGGGACAAGGCCCTGCGGTCGGACGACCTGTTGAGCGCTGAGATCAAGGAGAAGATGTGGACCCGGTTCACCCTGAACGACGGTTCGCTCGGCGAGTATGGGTTCGGGTGGTTTCCGGACGAGGTCGATGGCGAGCGCGTGGTGTGGCACCACGGCAACACGCAGGGGTTTACGGCGCACGTGATCCGCGGGCTGGAAAGCGGGGTGACCGTGTTCGTTTTTCGAAACGGCTCTGGAAGCGAGGCGCAGTCTCTGGCACGGGGGATTCTAGCGGCATACAAGGAGCAGAGCGGGCGCAAGGCAGACGAGCCGCGCAGCGTTCACTCAGTTCGCCACTCATTGTCCTTGTCGTGGGCGCAATGTTTGACCCTCGACCGTCGATCTCTTAAGCGCATGAACTCGATGCCGAGGCAGTAGCCGTTCGAGAGGGGGTTCTTGCCGATGTACTTGAGTTTCAGGATGTAGTTTCCGGGTTCCGGTGCGACCTGACAGGTCGCACCGGAACGCACAGCCGTTCCTGAGGCGTCAGCAGCCGCAGGCACCGAAGGGGCAACTGCACCACCAGTGACCGCAAGCGGCGCCGCCCGAGTGGTTGTTGTTGCAGTTGGCTTGGCCGCACCGGCCGCACTGAATCTTGTCTTTGTCCACTTTGGCGCAGTTGACCGTGCCGTCGTCGTTGCAGAAGAACCAGCCCTCTGTGCAGGTTCCGCACGTGACCAAGCAGCACTGCCGCGACGTACAGTATTGGCCGTACGACGCCTCCAGATAGACCCAGCTCCATGCTTCGACCATGAACGAACCAGGCGACACGGCTGTAATCGGCGCCTCGAACGTGTACGAACCGTCCTTGACCTGCGAGATGTCGACCGCGTGCGAGTCCACGTTGTGGTTCGGGAAGCTGATCGTCGCAGGGGTGTCGTTGCGGTACTTGATGTAGATACTGTCGACCATCTGCCCTTCTGGAAGGTCCTCCAGAGCGCCCAGGCCGTTGATCGTGATCTTGATGTTCGAGGTCTGACCAAGCACCATGGTCTTTGGGCCTTCGATGCTCAGTGAGATAGCGACCATTGGGATCTCATACGTCTCGCCGGCCTCCTCCACGACGCACCCCAGTTCGCCGACCCTCTCACCGAGGTCGGGCACTGCGAAGACCGCGCCGCGCGGGTTCTCGGCGATAATCGTCGCCTCTTGGCCAGCGATCGTGATCTTGGTGTCGGACATGTCTCCGTTGAAGTCGCCGGGGATGTCGATCACCTGTTTCGACCTGGCGATGATCGGCTCGTGCTGGAACTCGTTGTCGCGGCTCTCCTGGTCCGTTAGATCGACGTTCGTCTCGGCGACCGTGTTGCCGTCCCGGTCGAGCAGCTTCCAGACCATGGCCCCGACAGCGGCGAAGGTGATGAACTCGCCAGGCTTTACGTCGTGATTCTTGCCTTGGGGGTCCACGATGACCATGCCCGCGAACATCGCCTCGGACTCGCCCGGCGGCGCCGATGCGACGACGACGGTGGAGACCTGGTCGCCCTCGCGCGTGTCGTACGGGAGCACGACTCCGACGAACACTCCGTCTGCCGTCTTCATGCCGATGCCGGACGTATCGACCGGCGGGGTCTGGGCTATCCACTCCATGCCCTGGGGCAGTTCCCGCCTGGGATTAACGCGTTCCAAGTCCGTTGCGAGCGGGCCAGCACCATCGTTATCGACCACAGTTCCTGTGAAGAACGACTCCGCCGACACGAATTCACTTGATTCCGAAGCTTTGCTCGCCGTAGCAGAAGCTCCGACAGCATCCCTGGACAACGAGAACGAAATTGCGGTCGCGGCAACCAGGCCCAAACCCAGGATGCCGACGATGCCAATAACTTTCATATCAAATCTCCTCGGCGGCGCGTTCGCGCCGGTGGCATGACCATACCTGACGCGTGCCCCACGCCCGGTAGAATTCATTCTGTGATTGGCGTCTCGCACAGGCTAGGAGACTCTGCTAGCGGTACAGCTTCAGTTCTTTTCGCCAGTCCATGTCCTTGTCGTGGCCGTACTGTTTGACCCTCGGTCTTCGTTCTCTCAAGCGTACGGATTCCATGCCGAGGTAGTAGCCATTCGAGAGGGGGTTCTTGCCGGTACATACGAGCCGAAGGATGTACATGCCGGGTTCGGGCCAGAAGTCGAGCAGGTGGATCTCCTTGCTCTTGACTTCCTTGGTGTAGAGGTCGATGGGGGAGCCGAGGGGGACTGCAGATTGATGATTGATGAATGATGAATATGGGGCGGGACTTTGCGGCGACCCTCCGAACTCCCGAACTCCCGAACCGCCGAACGAACCCGAACCAATCCGGACCAAACCGAACAAACCCAAACGAATGCCGAGCGGCTCGGCCTGCGGTAGCAAAAGCGGCGATGAATCGCCGCACTCCAAAACAGTCTCTACTGGAATCAGGTACGCCTGGTAAGTGCCGAAGTCGTAGCTGGTGGTCATGTTGAGCAGGAGTCGCAGCGGTTCCTTCTCGGTGATCTCGAACGGAATCTCGATCCAGGCGTCTCTTTCGCTGGTCGGTCGGTAGAGCACTTGGGGGCCGTCGTAGAAGGAGAGGTTTTGCGTCTCTGCCGGGAAGTCTCCGCGGTTTTCGATGTGGTCGCGGGCGTAGGCGATCACCCTTTCGAGAGAGGGGAGTTTTCTCTCTGGCCCGCTCGGCGCGCGGGCTGCGAAGGTCGGCGTGCCGGTCTGGTACCAGAACGCGACGCTCGAGTAGTCGTCTTCCCTCTCGTTCCACGAAGTGCTCTTGTAGTCGGGGTTTTCATCCGGCGAGATCCAGCCGAAGTGCTCGAACGTGACCTTGATCCCTTTCTGGAACACGAGTGGGTCGTTGATGTGCCACCGGTATGCGCTCGTGTGGCCGCCGACTATGCCCCACTGGTCGAAGAACGGCGTCCCGAAGTACGGTGTGCTGGTCGTCTTCAGTCCCCAAGCTGAAAGAAAGTAGTCCTCTGTGCCGGTGCCCCAAATCGAAGGGTGCTCCTCGCCGTCGATGTAGATCTTCTCGTCGCCCTCGCCGAACCAGCTGGGGCTTCTTGTCCTGACGCTGAGCACCGTGCCAACGTAGTGGCCTGCTCCCTCGGTATCCAGCACGACGTAGTCTTGGCCGCTCTTGACCGGGTACTCCTGGCGGTACTGCGCGTAGAAGTACGGCGTGTCCTCCGGGAGGGAATCGCGCTTGATCCAGTCGATGTTGTAGTAGAGCAGGGAGATCGGCTTCTCGCTCTGGTTGACGATCTCGATCCTCGCGGACTTGCGGAACGGCATGTGCCAGAAGCAGTTGTAAGAGTCCGCGTCCTCGACGATGACCGGGATGCTGATAACCTCCCTCCTTTTGCCGAACGCGTTGGCGAAGAAGTCTCCTACCGGTGCTTCTATGGCTGGCTTTTCGCTTCCGTCCCAGTAGATCCTCAAGAGCATCTCCTGGTGGTCTGCCGAGCCGTCCGGCGCCCAACCTTGCGGTTGTGGGCCGAGGAACGTGAGCCACATGTGCGTGATGACCCCCGGCCCCTCTTCGTCCATCAGCACGTGCGTCTCACCCGCCGCGACACGGAAGTTGTCCCAGTTGCTGCGCTCGCTGAGGTCGCCCTTTGGTCTGGCAGTTCTGAGGTAGTTGCCATCCGGGCCTTCGCGCCTCGTCGAGGTCGCGCGCCGGGACTGCCCCTCGTGCTTCTGCGCGAGTCCGGCTAGCCCGCCTCGGTCTTGAGTCGTCAGCAGTGCCGCGAGAATTAGTGTCGTCATCGGATCACACCTGGCGTGATGTTATCCTTTGAAGGTGCGCAATTGGAGGGTTTTGCTCCTGCAAAACCGTGAGCGGTGTCGCAGGAGCGCCACCCTCCATCTTTCTTGCCTGAGTGTGCGGACGGTGCAACGCCTACCCTCGGGACCAACTGCGGAGTCCGTTCTGAGATATCGGCCAAGCAAGCGAGCCGTTCGTTGAGTCCGTCACCCTCAACTACTCTCCTGGTACCACTTGATGATGCTCACCGCGTCCACGGCGTCAAACCGGCCAATCGGCCCGCTCGACTGGGTGAACTGGACGATGGTCCGGTCGGGCCGCAAAAGGAACCCCGACGGCTGCACGAACCCCTTCTCCAACTTGACATGGCCTCCGATCGCCGCCAGCGTCCTCTCGGCGTCGAGCCCAAAGTACATGGGGTAGGTCAAAGAGTTGCGATCGACCATCTCCCGCGCCTCTTCCTCAGAGTCCGAAGAGAGGGCCGCGACCTGCGTCTCTAGGCGCCGAAGCCGCTCGAACTGTGACTGGAACTCGGCCAACTGCCGATGGCAGAAGCTTCACCACACTCCGCGATAAAAGAGGAGCACGCTCCAGCCCGGCCCAAGGTCGTCGGGCAGTGTCCTCTTGCCGCCATCGAGCCTGAAGGCTTTTATCGTCGGGAACGGCTGGTCGTTCTGGATGGTCATCTGTGCAACTGTACCGAATGATGGCTTTTGTCGCTCGCGCACGTCCGGTGATGAGAGAGAACGAGACCTGAGGGATGCAGCTACAGCGATCACCAATCGTACTGTCTGATGTGCAGCGGTTCGATCCGGTCCATCGGTCTGTCCCCAGCGAGAGAAAGCACGATGCCCAGGGTCGTCGGAACAGTGTATGCGCCCACGCCACCGCCGTGATGGGCACCCTTGGCGACGAGTTCGAACGACACGAACTTGCTCGTTTCTAAGTCGAAAGTGGCATAACCAAGGAGCTTTGCGTCGTAGCCGCGGTCGGGTTTGCGCGGGAGCCGCGCCCTGGAGTAGCCGAAGCGTGGAAGGTCGTCTTGCCACACCTTGACGGCGCCGTCGAACCGCACTGAAACAATGTTTCCTTCGATCTTAGTGACCGTCGACGTCAGCTGTGCGGATTCAACTTTGTTCAACGGATACGGGTCTGCCCAAGCAAGAACCGTGTCCGTGAAGTGGTAACGCGCCAGCCGGTTGATCAGGCTTGTCGGCACTTCGTGCTTGTCGCCCGTCTTGGGAGCATTGGGGAGGAACTGTCGCGCTTCGTCCTTGCTGAACCACGCGTAGTCCCTGTTCCACTCGACCAGTCCGCGTAGCTCGCGCGCGGTGCGCGGCTCTCTCTCATAGAACTTGTGCAGCGCGACCATGAGTACGAGCCCGTCTTCGGGATACATCGAGGACTTCTTGGCCATGTTTGCTTCGTTCCCGAGCCTCTCCGCCTGTGACATTGCGTTCCATTTCTTCAGCCCGTCCTTGAGGAACGTCTTCATCCCCGCAGGATCGAGCGTGTGACCATAACCCAGCAGCTCACCGCTTGGCGTCACCAAGTAGGTGCCTTGCGTGGTTTGCAGGTTGGAGTAGTTGCGGGTCATGACCTGACGGAAGAACCTGCTCGCGGGCGTGTTGCCGCGCTGCAGCTTGTCCACTTCGTCGGTGGCCGGCAAGAAACCCTTGACTAGCTCCCTGACTCCTTCGTCTTCCCAGGCTAACTGCCTGTCCTTTACACCGTTGAATCAAGTCATGCCGACGGGGTTTCCGTTCATCATCCACAGGAGGATCGGCTTGTCCTGCTTGCGTGCTTCGGTGATCGCTGGCCCGAGTTCGGGCTGCCATGGGATCGTCTCCCACTGCGCCGCCGACGGGTTGAGAAGGATCGCGGCGCGGATCTTCGAGAAGGTCGCCTCATTGAGTTCAGAGGATCGAACGTTTACTTGCGCGCTTGCGGAGGCGGAACCGATCGCTGATGCAATGAGTAGGTATACGAGCCTTTTCATGCCAGCGTAGACGCATGTCCAAGGCAAAAGTTCATGTCAGGCTATTGAGAGTTGAAGGATCTAGTGTACGGATGTCAATGGTGGCTTCTGCTCCAGGGCGACCTTGCCCAGGTATCGATTTCAGGTCGTTCTCGATGGACGGCGAGACCAAGGGTCGCCCCGGCTGCCAGGCTGGCAACTTGCTAGAGGCTGCGCGTTGGAAGCTCGGAACTTTACCTTTACCCAGACCCAATGGCTAGATCTTCACCCTATTGCAGGCCGTAATGGCGTAAAATTAGGAGCATGACAAGCTCTGAAACCCTCGGGGTAGGCATTTACTCACTAGTTGATACGGCCCGCTTGCTCAAGACACCGCGACGAACTCTGTCGCGGTGGGTAGAGGGTTACGTCCAAGAGCTCAGGTACGGCACCAAGGAATATGCAGCAGTGATCGCACGGGATGAGGAGTCTGCACTTACTTTCGGCGACCTCGTTGAGCTGATGTACGTGCGGGGTTTTCGCGATGCGGGCGTAAAGCTCGATGAAATTCGCGCTACAGCTGGCAAGTTCCGTAAAGCGTGGGGCGATTCATATCCGCTGGCGACTAAGAGATTTGCTACTGATGGAAAGGGGATGCTAATTGAACTGGGTGGCAATTGGCAGCACGCCCTAACGGGACAACATCACGCGTTCTTCGAAGAGATCGGCAGACAACTCGTTCACGTCGGCGATCTTGCATCCGAATGGCGGCCATTGGGTCGTGATCGGGCAGTCGTACTTCATCCAAACAGAGCATTTGGAAAGCCCATAGAAGATATTTCTGGAGCTCACACGTACGTCCTCGCACAAGCACTAATGGCTGAAGAAGACGCGGGCGCTGTCGCTTGGTGGTACGGTACGACTACCTCAGCTATTGAAGATGCCGCTGAATTCGAACGTTCCATGGAGCGCAAGAAAGGTGGCGACGTTCTTCTTCGATAACGATATCTCTTTCCGAATCGCCCGGGCTCTGTCCGGCTTGGTTCATGGTCACGAAGTCATTGCTTTGAGGGATCGCTTCCCAACGGATACACCAGATACTGTTTGGATTCCCGAAGCGGGTAAGAATGATTGGATCGTGATTAGTCGTGATCACAATCAGCGAAGGCGTGACGCGGAGCATAAGGCGCTCATGGCCAATGGTGTACGGGTGCTCTACGTTCGCTACTCGGGTAAGCAGGATACATTATTCGCAGATGCGGCACGTATCATCAAGAATTGGCCAAAGATCCAACAGTGGGGCATTGGCGCCAAACAGGGAACCTTGGCACGCTTGAGCACAGCGGATCAGATTGAGTCGCTGTAGCTTCTCAGATTCCGTCTCTGGGCGAGGCCATAGGTCCACTCTGGCTCGGGCGAAGGCCTTGGTCTCCAGGTGACCAGATGCCGGGGGAGATCGACGCGGTCGATAACGCAGCATATTGTCGGCTCCGGGAGGAGTTGGAGCAAGCACGGCCTACGATTCGGAACAGACCGTGACACCCGTGCACCCGCCTGCCAAATCCTCCCACACCTTAAAGCGTAGGTGTGAAGCTACGGGCTGCCGTAGAAGCGCCAGTTCGTCTCGAACTCCTTCTCCAACAAAGTGTCGGTCAGGATCGCGCGGAGCATCTCGATCGGCATGCGGTTCAGGCGGATGATGCGGTCGTGGAACTCCTTGTAGCTCAGCGGGCCGTTCTCTACCAGGTCGTTGCGGAGCGAGTTGATCTGCAACCCGCCGAGCAGGTACGCCGCTTGGTACAGCGGCATGTAGCTGCCCTCGAACGAGCGGCGGACCTCGGCTTCTGCGGTCTTCTGCTCGTGGCCGACGACGTTCACCAAGAGCTCGACGCACTCCTCGATCGTCATCTGCCCCAGATGGAAGCCGAGCGAGAACTTGATCCTGGCTGCGCGGTGCGTTCGCCAGAAGAGCATGCCAATCTTGTTCTCCGGCGTCTTCGGGAATCCAAGGTCCCAGAGCAGAATCTCCCAGTATAGCGCCCACCCTTCGGTCCAGAACGGCGTTCCGAACGCGCTGCGGTGCGTGTTGAACCGGCGGTTCATGTACTGCTGCATGTGGTGGCCGGGGATCAGCTCGTGGTGCACCGTCGCGCGCGCGAAGTGCTCGTTGTTCCCGCGCATGCTCATCAGCTTCTGCTCGTGCGTCATCGCGTCGGTCGGGTACGAGACGATGATCGTGCGCCCGCCCAGGAAGAACGGCGCGAGCAACTGCCGCTGCGGCGACATCATCGACATCTGCCAGCTCTGCTTGGCAAGCTCGGGGATGGTCATGAGGTCGTTGTCCTCCAGATACGCGATCGCCTCAAGCGCCAGGTCGCGGATCAGCGCAGGCTGGTCGCCGGGATCGACGTGGAGCGTCTTGACGTACTCCATCGCCGCCATCGGGTCGTCAAACCCTAGCTCGGTGGCGGCCTTTTTGAGCTCCGCCTTGCACCACGCCAGCTCCTTGTCGGCGAGCCGGACCAGCTCTTCGGGAGTGTAAGGGATCATCTCCTTCTTGAGATCGACCAAGAGTGCCTCTCGACCGACGGGATCGCCGACGATCGCCTCGTCGTCATCCTCCTTCACGCCTCCCAGCTCCTCGTTGACGTACTTGATCCAGGCCTCTAGCTCGTTGTCAAACTCCTCGTACGGCTTTCGCACCCACCACGAGAAGTCCGGATCATATCCGTCGTAGAACTCGAACCACGTCTTGAGCGACCGCTTCAGATCGTTGGCGATCCGCCCAGCCCGAAGAGCGACGAACGGCGAGATTTCGATCTCGTCCTCCTTCGCTGACTTCAGTTTTTCGAGAGCGTCGGCGAGCTGTCCGGCAACGCTGCGGGAATCGACGTTCTCCATCGCGCGCAGTCGCTCCATGAAGCCGACTATCATGTCCAGGAACGGCAGCAACGGCGACGCCTCGTTCAGGCGCTCAAGGTCGATGTCGGCATCGAGCAGTTCGTACTCGATACGATTGCGCAGAAGCAACCAATCGACGCGCCCTTCGACCCCGAGGTCGTCGAAGTCCACCGTGCCAAGGCTGTCCATCTGCTCTGCGAGAAAGACCTTCAGCTCGGCGAATCGATCGGCAGAGTGGGTCGTGAGGTAGAGCCGCTCGAACTCGTCGCGGTCCATCGAGAACCGCTCCACGATCGGGATCATCGCGTTTTCAAGCGCTGTGAGTTGTGTTAATTCGTTAGACATGGCCTTGATAGGAGCGGCCAAATCCCCTCCGGTTGTTCCGACGGCGAAGAGTAGGGCCGAGATCATGCGATTGAGTTTAGCCGAGTTAGGGAGTTCGGAGGTTCGCGCGCTTGTACCCGGGACTCGTGACTTCCCCTTGGAGGGTCGTCCTCCTGGGCGACCTTAGCTGGCACTTGACTCGATATTTCGCCCTCGCCGCTCGACCCGTCAACGACCGGCGTATGGTGGTTCCGCCAGCGCCTATGACGGGCGTCATAAACAAGCCTGACAAAAGAGTCCACCTTAAGATCAATGGCACAGCGGGAACTCAGCAGCCTTCGCTTGGTTCCGACTAGGATTCAGCCCAAGAAGCCGACGGACCGGGCGGTCGTCGAGATCTACCGTCCGTTCTTCTTAGCGGGGGTCGTCAGCGTGCTGACAGCAGGCTGCGCGCTCGGCGCTGTGGCGTTGCTCGGAATCGCGTTGCAGGGGAGCTACACAGCCTCCGCCTGGACCCCCTACGTACTCGCCCACGCCAACTCGCAGGTGTACGGATGGGTCGCCTTTTTCATCATCGGATTCTCGCTTCAGCAGCACGCTCCGACCGTCGAGCGAGTGCGGTCTTTCCACCGGCTGGCGTGGGGGTCGCTGATTCTGATGGCGGTCGGGATCGGCCTGCGGTTCGCCGCCGAGCCGCTCGTGCACGTCGACCGGAGCATCTGGATGCCGGTTGGAATCGGCTCGTGCGTTCTACAGGCGCTCGCCGTCGTGGTCTTCCTTTGGAACATCACCGTGAACCGCCACCGGACGGGCCAAGGCCTGACGTGGCAGTCCGCGTTCGTCTTCGCCTCGCTGGCTTACTTGCTCTTGATCGCCTTCGCCGAGCCGTTCGTCTTCGCCCTCACCCATCAAATCGACCCCGCGCAGAACGTCGCGTTCGTCGCGAAGTGGTTCTCGCCTTACCGCGATGCTCAGTTCCTCGGTTTCGTGACGATGATGATCTTCGGCGTCGCGCTGTCCAAGATGCACTCGTGCTTCGGCGCGCGCGAGGCCTCCCGTGCTCAGGGCCTAGCGGGGCTGGTACTTTGGAACGCAGGGCTGTTCGGCAAGATGGTTGGCTGGCTCTATTTCATCGAGCGCAACCTTGCGGCATCGGCTAGCTGGATATTCCACGTCTCGGGTGTTCTGCTGGCTGTCGGGGCAGTTCTGCTCGTGCTCGCTACCGGGATGTTCGAGCGGCTCGCCAAGCCTCTGCGGTCTCACAAGTTCATTCGTGCGGCGTTCGTGTGGCTGCTCGTGGCGGGCGTCATGCTCATCCTGGAGCCGTTGCACCTCAAGGCGACCGGGCAGCCGTTCTCCCACGCATACACGGGGGCTGTTCGGCACGTCCTGACCGTCGGGTTCATTTCGCAGATGATCATCGGCGTCGGCACCTACGTCGTGGCGCAGATGAACGGGCTGATCGAGTCGCGGCTGAGCCCATTGTGGTCGGTTTTCTGGCTCCTGAACGTCGGCAATGTGTTCCGCGTCGGGCTCGAGGTGATGACCGACTATACGGAGACGGCCTTCCTGCCGATGGGCGTGACCGGGTTCGTCGAGCTGACTGCGCTGGCCATCTGGGGCGCACACGTCGGCACGCACATGGTGCGGACCGCGAGGATCAAGGCGGCGTCGCCGGCCTAGTCGGGGCCGGGCACGTTCGAGGTCGGGCCGTATTTCCGGCCGTTGGGGGAGTTGAATCCCGGAATGGCTGCGAGGAGTTCGGCGGCCTCTCGGTCCATTGTTAGAACCCCGTTCGTCACCGTGAATACCGCTTTCGAGTCCGATGAGACGTTGCGCTCGATCGTGCCCCCGCTCTTGAACTGCGGCGCGAGGTCATCGGTGACCCTCCCTGCCCGAACCAAGACGTTGTCGGTCACGGTGTTCCTTTTCGGTGACATGGGATCGTCATCCAAGATATCTTCGATCCCCGGATAGCGGCGTCGCCAGACTAAGCTTTTATACGGAACGCGGTTGAGCAAATTCTTCAAGCTTTCGAAGCTGTCAGCCCTCCAGCCAAGGCCCCGCGCATCGAGGTGCATCGAGAGTCGGACGTCGACAAAGAGGTTGCCTGTAACGACGTTGTCGCGCCCGCCGCCGATCATCAGCCCCCAGAAGCAGTCGAGAAACACGTTGTCCAGCACTTTGATCCCGGAGATCAGGTCGTCCAGGTACACGCCGTTCTCGTAGATGTGCTCGCCGTGCAGGCGGTGGAACAGGTTTTCGCGAATCACCGTACCGCGCTCACTCCAATCGCGGTCGCCAAGGACCGCGCCACCGTCGCCGGTGTGGGTGAGGATGTCGTGGAAGTAGTTGCGCTCGAACGTGTGGTCGTTGCCGCTGAAGATGATCGCCGAGTGTGGCGCGTCCTTGAACTCGCACCTCGCGACGCGCATCCCGACGCCGCCGACGAGCACCCCCGGCCGGTATGTGCGAGCGCGGCGCGAGAAGTTCTCGAACACACAGTCGATGACCTCGTGGCTAGCCGGTGAAAGTCTGTCGCGGTCGCCGCCGTTGAGTATCACGCCGCCCTCGCCGAGATCTGAGAAACGGCACCGCTCGACGCGGTGCCCGGTGCCACTACTGATCTTCACCGCGTACCGGCCAAGGTTTCGAAACACGCAGTTTCGCAGAACGACGTCGCGGCCGCCGGTGATATCGACCGTAAACTGGCGGCTCGTCACAAACCGCAGACCTTCGACCGTCACCTCTTCGGCCTCGACGATGAGCAGCATCGGCTTCTTGTTCAGCGATAAGTGCGCCGTGCCGCTTGTCGACGGCCAGAAGAAAAGCCGCATGCGCTCGCGGTCGATGTAGTACTCGCCGGGGCTGTCGAGCTCTTCGAGCACGTTCTCGAAGTAGATCGGACGGTTCTCCCTGACGCCGTAAAAATGCGGCCCGCCGAGCGTGAGCTTGCCATCGCGATACGACTCGACTGGGATGCTCTCGTCGGCCCAGTCCCACATCCAGTAGCCGAACGCCCATACGTCTTCGAGGGTCTGCCAGCTCTCAATCCGCTCTTGCGGAAACTCGAACACCGCTTTTTTGCCACTGTAGTCGCCGAATCTTGGCACCGCGCCTTTGTCGGTCACTTTGCCGGTGCGGACGAACCCTTCGTTCGGCCAGCGAGCGAGCGTTTGGGCCTCGTCGCCGACGAACAACTCGACCGGCGCCATCGCTTCTCGGTGGTTCATCCCTCGTGCGATCAGCGGATCGATGGCAGCGATGCCGATCTCCCTGAGGTCGACCTGTAAGACGTTTTGGGACGCGGCCTTTGTCAGGCGGCGCTCGATATCGATGTCCAGGGATTTGATCTTGGACTTCGGTATCTCCAAGCCACCGCGCAGGACGACCCTGCCGCGAGCTTTGAGCAACAGGCGCGCCTTGTCCTTGCCGATCAAGATCGGCTCGGTGATTCGGTACTCGCCCTCGTGGACCACCACGATGTCGCCGGGGCCAGCGAGCCGGACACCCTGGGAGATCGTTGCGACCGGCGCGTTGCTCGACCCCGAGGCGCTGTCGTCGCCGTCGGGCGAGACGTGATAAACCGCTACGCTCGCTGTGAGACCAATGGCGATCAGCCCTAGCATTGAGACTTGAGTTTACTTGGGCGCAGCCAACAAAGTGTTACCGACCAGGAATACGCCCATCGTGAGGACGAACCATCCGAACGCTGGCTTGAGCTTCGCGCCTGATATCTTCTTTCCGATCATCCCGCCAACGACGATGCCAGCAACTGCGATAGTCGTCACCGTTCCAAGCAGCGCCCAGGCGATGTCGTTCGTAGCCTGAACCTCGCCGACGAAACCGACGAGCGAGTTCAGCGCGATGATCGAGAGCGACGTGCCGACTGCGGTCTTCATCGGCAGCTTCGCGAAGAAGACGAGAGCGGGGACGATGAGGAAGCCGCCTCCCGCGCCGACCAACCCCGTGATCAGGCCGATGAGCGCTCCCTTGACCGCCAGCTTCCACGCGTGGCCGTTCTCCTTTTCCGACTCGGTCATCCTGGGCCGGATCATCGCGACCGCCGCGAACAGCATCAGGGTGCCGAACAGGACGAGGATTGCGGCGTCCCTCGTGACCCCGGTCGCACCAATGCTGAACAGGGTGTCCGGAAGCGCGGGTACGACCAGTCGCCTCACCAGGTACACGCTGACAAGAGCGGGAAGCGCGAACAGCGCTCCAGTGCGGATCTCGACATGGCCGCGCCGAGCGGCGAAGTACGCTCCGACCACCGAAGTCACGCCGACGACGAACAGGGAGTAGCCGGTCGCCTGTGTCGCTGGGATGCTGAACAAGTAGACCAGTACCGGCACGGTGAGGGTCGAGCCGCCGCCGCCGATCAGCCCGAGGCTGAGTCCGATGAGCGCTGAGGCGATGTATCCGAGGGTTTCGATAGCTGTATTCTGTTCCTTGCGGGGGGTTGTACTGCAAGAGAGACTGAAAGCTGGCGGAACGGTTCGGGAGTTCGGGAGTTCGGAGCGCGGACTCTTAGTCCGCATCCAGGACCCCGGACTCTTAGTCCGAGGACGACTCCGGTCGCATCAGCCAATTAGCCGGGGCAAGCCCCTCGCAGACGAGCGGCGGCAAGCCACCGCACTCCGGAACGACAAATCGGAGCGCGGACTCTCCATCCTGAGCGGATCGAAGGATCGCATTCGGAAGCCCGGACTCTTAGTCCGAGGACGATTTTTGAAGCCTCGGTAGTACGGAGGAGGAACGACGACACTACCGAGGCTCTCTTCGGGGCGACTTGTCGAGCATTTGTTGCAGCATCGCCCGCATTCTGTCGTTTTCGATTGCGTTCTCCTCGAGCGGGTCGGAGAAGACGTCGTAGAGCCGGCCGTCGCCGTAGAGTTTGTACCGCACGGTCCGGACCCAGTCGCGCTCAGGGAAGGGTGCTTTACCGGGGCGGGGGTTGTAGTAGGTGTAGATGAACTCGCGCGGGGTGCCTGTCTCGCCCTGCGACTGGGGCCAAAAGCTGACGCCGTCAGTGAGACGATTGTAAGGTATTCCAGTGATTTCAACGAGGGTCGGCATGAAGTCGGAGAAGTCGACCAGGTCATCTACGACTGTCGCGCGCGCGACCCCGGGACCGGTGACGATGAGCGGGACGTGCGTTCCTGTATCGAGCGTCCCGCCCTTGGCCCCCTGCACATCTTTGCCGTTCCTCCTGGCGGTGATGCTGACGTGTGAGCCGTTGTCGCTTGTAAAGATGAAGACCGTCCGGTCGTCGATGTCGAGCTCTCGCAGCGCGTTCTGAAGCCGCCCGACCTGCCGGTCGACGTAGCGCACCAAATCGCCGAAGTTCTGCGGTCCGTCGGGCGCTGCGCGCTCTTGGCTGAGCGGGGTCGGCGTGAACGGGCCGTGCGGCAACACCATCGGGTAGTAGATGAAGAACGGTCGGTCCCGGTTCTCACGCATGAACTGGATCGCGTAATCGAGGAACACGTCTGGGCCGTAGAGGTCTGCACCTGGCTTTTGAAGTCTTCCGTCGACGTCGATCTGCGGGTTCCAGTACCGCGACCCAAGGTGTTCGACCTGCCAGAGGCAGTAGCTGTCGAAACCTGCGTCCTTCGGGAGTGTGCCGGTGCCAGCGTCGTCGCCTAAATGCACCGCGCCGTAGAGCTGCCACTTCCCGACTACGGCGGTCGCGTATCCGCGCTCTTTGAGCATGTGGGCGAAGGTGCGCTCGCCGGGGGGCAGGATGCTCCACTTGGTGTAGTTGCGCGCGTTCGAGAGTCCGGTCATGAGCTTGACGCGGCTCGGTGTGCAGAGCGGTTGGCTGTGACAGTTCTCGAACCGCACACCGACAGCCGCCATTGCGTCGATGCGCGGCGTATCGTAGCTCTCCCCTCCGTAGCAGCCGAACGCCTCGACTCCAACATCGTCCGCCATCACCAGAACGATGTTCGGCGGTCTGGCCTCAGGCAGCAAGACGACGAACCCCAGCAGCACGCTGATCACTGTACAGACACTCTACAGCATGTCGTGCCCAAGCAAGCCCGGATATCGCAAGGCGCCATTGAGTATCGTATCGCTGGCGGCAATGGTGAAGGTCGGACTGGTCGGATGCGGGTTCATGGGGACGATGCACGCGAACGTGTACAGTGTGCTCGATGGGGCGGACCTGGTCGGCGTATTCGACAAGAGCCCAGACAGGGCTTCCGAGTTCGCGGCTAAGTGGGGCGGCAGGGTCTACGGCTCATATGACGAGATGATCGTAGAAGTCGATATGGTCGACATCTGCCTGCCCACCTACCTGCACGCGGACTTTACGGTGAAAGCCTGCGAAGCCGGAAAGCACGTGATGTGCGAAAAGCCTATGGCGCTGTCTGTTTCGGATGCTGACCGAATGGTGGAGGCTTCTAAGAAGGCTGGCGTGAAGCTGATGGTAGGGCACTGCATCCGCTTCTGGCCGGAGTACGAGGAGCTGAAGGCAGCGGTGGACGACGGGCGGCTTGGGGCGCTGCTCTCCGCGAACTTCACTAGGTACGGCGCGTTCCCTTCCTATACAGTCGACCAGTGGGCTGCTGAGCCGGAGCTTTGCGGCGGTGCGATGGACATGCACATACACGACACCGACTTCGCACTTTACTTGCTCGGATCTCCTGACCATACGGTGAGCCACGGTAGCAAGGACAGTCGTGGCGTCGGGCACTTCTTCACGACAATGCGGTTCGGCGGCGTCGTGGTCCAGCTCGAAGGAGGCTGGAACCTCCCGCAGGGCAACCCGTTCCGCATGGAGTACCGCGCGGTGTTCGATCGCGGCTCGATGATCTACCGCGACGGCGAGCTGATGATCTACGAAGAGGGCAAAGACCCTGTCAAGCACGGGGCTGACCAAATGGAGGCCGAAGGCGCAAGCGGCAACCTCTCATCTCTCGGCGGCTACTACAACGAACTGGCGTACTTGGTGGATTGCATCGAGAACGACACACCGCTCGTGACGGTCACTCCTGAGTCATCCCGTGAATCCCTGCGCGTTGTGCTGGACGAAGTCGCGCAAATCGAGAGCAAACTATCATGAATCTGAAAGGCATCAACTACTGGTCGTACCCCGGGGACCCATCTCTCGACGACTTCTTCGCGAAGGCGAAGCGCGACGGCTTCGAGTCGGTCGAGCCGGCGATAGCCGACGCCGGTGAGCTGCACCTCGACGTGACGCAATCGTTTTGTGAAGATGCGGTCGCCAGGGCTTCAGCGCAGGGACTGCAGATCAAGACGATGGCGAGCGGCACGTACTGGGGCTACAACCTCGCCAGCGCCGAAGATGCCGACCGTGAAAAGGCCCTGACCGCGCTGAAGAAGATGTTGAGGATCACAGGCTGGTTCGGCGCGGACACCTTGCTCGTGATCCCCGGTGCCGTCGATGTGTTCTTCATGCCGGAGACGCCCGTGCAACCGTACGACCTCGTCTGGCAGCGCGCGGTCGAAGGATTGCAAAAGGTCTTGCCCATTGCGGCTGAGTGCAAGGTCAACATCGGCATCGAGAACGTCTGGAACAAGTTCCTGCTATCGCCGATGGAGATGGCGCACTTCATCGACCAGTTCGATTCGCCTTGGATCGGGAGCTACTTCGACGTCGGCAACATCATGCCTTACGGCCACCCCGACCAGTGGATCAGGATTCTCGGCAAGCGGATAAAGGCAATCCACGTTAAGGACTTCAGGCTGTCGGTCGGCACCGCCGACGGCTTCGTCGACCTGTGCGAGGGCGACGTGCCTTGGGGCAAAGTGATGGCGGCGATCAAGGAGATCGGATACGAGGGTCCGCTGACCGCCGAAATGATCCCGCACTACCCGAGCCACGCCGAAGTGCGGTGCGCGAACACCGCCAACGCGCTCAGCGCGATCATGGGCCGGTAGCTTTTTGGGAGTGCGCGGACGCTTCCGCGCTTTTCTATCGCAAGCCGCAGACGCACGGACAAACCCTTCGGGCCTGACCGTGCCACACGGGGATCGGCTCGGGAGTTCGGAGGTTCGGAGGCGCAAACTCCAGACACCGGACTTCCCCATGGAGGGTCGTCCTCTTGGGCGACCTTAGCTTTCGAGAGCGACATACTTCAAACTGAGGGCACGAGGACTGCGGGGCGCTCTCGGCCCCCTCCAAACCTCCCTCGGCCACCGGGAAGGGCGTCGAATGTCAGTCAGCAGGCCGGGGGAGGGATTTCGGACAGGGCGTGACAGACTTCATAGGACGGCGTTGCGCTGATCCCCCCGAGCGGCTAAACTCAGCGAATGCTCTCCCTCCTCTTGGCGGCGACGGTCTCCCAAGCAGAAGTCACGATCAATTCGATGCTGTACGAGATGGTCGATTTCGGTCGGCTGACGCGCGTCGCGGACCCGTATTACACGACGTCCCAAGCAAGCAGCTACGATCGTGGCAGCGTCTCGCCAGACCAGGAAGGCTGGTTCGCCAACGCGGATTGGGGCAAGTACATTCGAACCGAGGAGAAGGACGGGCGGACTGAGTACGTGATGGCCGACCTGACCGGCCCCGGCGCAGTCGTGAGGATCTGGTCGGCGAACCCGATGGGCACCATCCGGTTCTACTTCGACGGCGAAACAACACCCCGGATCGAGAACACGACGAGGAACCTGCTGACCGGCGAGCAGCCATCGATGGCCCCACCATTCGGTTACGGCGCGCTGCGTGGAACCAACCTGTACTTCCCGATCCCGTACTCGAAGAGCCTTAAGATAACCGTCGACGACACCGAGAGCGACGGCCTCCCTCGAATGTACTATCACATCGGATACCGCACGTTCGACCCTGGAACCCCTGTCAAGACTTTCGACCAGAACGACATCGACCAAGGGCGGATCAGCGAGACGCGGCATCTGCTGAGGAATCCTGACCAGCTTCAGCGACCGGGCGGGTCAAGAGCCTGGTCGTTCGAGTACCGCGCCGGCAAGGGCGCTTCCGCCGAAGTCGAACTGACCGGCGCATCCGCGATCACCGAGCTGATCCTGTCGCCGTTCCTGCCAGACCTGATTCCGAACATGCGGTGGAGCCACCCGCTGCAAGCCCACAATCTGCTCCGCAACCTGTGGCTGGAGATCGACTTCGACGGCGAGACGTGCGTCCGTGCGCCGGTCAGCGACTTCTTCGGATCGCCACCGGGATTCAACGCGTACGAGTCGTTCGCGTTCAGCGTGCGGGAGGACGGCTCGATGATCTGCCGGTTCTGGATGCCGTTCAAGAAAACCGCGACTGTGCGGCTCGTCAACAAGAACCCTGTGGACGCCTTGGGCACGATCCAGATCAGGACGAGCGCGTACCGCTGGGACGAGCGATCGCTCTACTTCCACGCGCAGTGGAGCACCGACCGCGGCAGCACCAGGCCGATGCGCGACTTCAACTTCATGGACGTGACAGGCGCGGGCCATTACGTCGGCAGCACCTACCACGTAGCCAACTCCGTCCCGGGATGGTGGGGCGAGGGCGACGAAAAGGTCTGGGTCGACGGCGAATCGTTCCCGTCAACGTTCGGCACAGGGACTGAGGATTACTACGGCTACGCCTGGTCCGACCCAACGCCGTACAGCGGTGTGCCGTATCACACACAACCGGTCACCGGCACCCCGAATAACTTCGGGCACATAGCCAACAACCGGTGGCACATCCTCGACCCAATTCCGTTCCGCAAATCGCTGAAGTTCGACATGGAGATCTGGCACTGGAACGAGGCACAGGTGAGCTACTCCGCGACGGCTTACTGGTACGCCACCCCCGGCTCCACAGGGCCGAGGGAGATCGACGTCGACGAGCTGAGCGTCGAAGAGCTTCTCCCGCCAGCGCCGGTCGAGGGCGCGTACGAGGGCGAGAAGATGACCGTCACCACGATGACCGGCGGCGCCCGTGAGCATCAGGGCGGTTTCTTTCAGCTTTCGGGCGGTCTACAGCTGTGGTGGATCGACGCCTCGCCGGGTGATCGCCTCGTACTTGAGTTCGAAGTCGATGAGCCGGGCGATTACAAGGTCATCGGCAACTTCTGCCACGCGCCGGACTACGGGATTCACGAAATCATCGTGAACGGAAAGAGCGCGGGCGAAATTGACTTCTTCGGTTCTGGAGTTTCGTGGAAGAAGATCGATTTGGGCACTGTCAGCGTAGAAGACAAGGTAGTTATCGAGGTAATCGTGATCGGTTCCAACCCGAAGTCAGCGCCAAAGCGTCATCTCATGGGGCTCGATTACGTCCTGCTCGAAAAAATCTCACGCTGATGAAAAACAAACTCGCCCCATACCTCGCGCTAGCGATGCTAGCGATCGGATGCTCCAGCGGCAAAAAGACCCCGCCCGTCGATATTGCCTCGTTCGACGGCATCACGTTCGAGGCCGCTGACGGAACTACGGTGTTCGCCAGACAGGTCGACGGCCCAGACGACGCGGAAACCCTCATCATCATGTTCCACCAGGCTGGCTCAAACATGGGCGAGTATGAGCCGATCGCCAGCCGCGTAGCTGTTCTGGGCTACGACTGCCTCACTGTAGATCTACGCTCCGGCGGCGATCGGTTCGAGCGCGATAACCTGACTCGATCTCAGTTCTCAAAGACGCCGACGTACGAGAGCGCCTACCAGGACCTCGAAGCCGCGCTCGCTTGGGCGGCGGACCTCGGAGAATGGAGGCGCATCTACGTTTGGGGCAGCAGTTACTCAGCTTCGCTCGTGCTGCGTTTGGCGGCTGAGCATCCGGACGACGTCAACGCCGTTCTTGCGTTTTCTCCGGGCGAGTACTTCGGTTCTGGCAACCCGGTCGCTGGCTGGAACGCGCGTGTGACGGTGCCGTGCTTCTTCGCCTCTACCGCGACAGAGTATGAGGATGAAGTCGAGTCGATCTTCCTAAGCCGCCCTGACACCGTCGTTCGACACGACTACGATTTCCTGGCTGCATCGCGCAAGGGCGTACACGGAAGTTCAGCGCTCCGCGCCGACAGAAACCCCGACTCGAGCGAGTACTACTGGGAAAAGCTAGAGGCGTGGCTTGCCTTCTTGCCTCAGGACTAGCCCTTGATCGCCCCCGCGAGCATCGCCTCGTGGATCTTCTCCTTCAGCAGCCAGTAGACGATCAGCACCGGCAGGACCACGATCACCATCGCCGCCATCAGCGCGCCCGTGTCGCCGAGGTACTGCGCCGTCATCTGGAGGCTGTCGAGGGCTCGCGGCAGGGTGAACCCTTCCCGGCTCCGCATCAGGACGAGCGCAAGGTTGTACTCGTTCCAAAGTCCGATCACGTTGAAAATGATCACCACGACCAGCCCTGGCTTCGCGAGAGGCATCATGATCTTCCAGAAGGTCGCCTGGTGGCTGCAGCCGTCCAGCATCGCCGCCTCCGCCAACTCGTCCGGCAGCTGGTGGAAAAAACCGGTCAAAACAAAAACTGTGAACGGCAGTGAGAACGCGATGTAAACAAGGGTGAGGCCGAACAGGTTGTCGTCCAGCCCCATGCTCGACATCTGGAGGAACAGCGGCACGATCACGAGGAACTGCGGAAACATCATCCCGCCGAGGAACAGCATGAACAGTGCGTTCGAGCCTCGGAACTTGTACTTCGCCAGCACGTATGCCGCCATCGCCGCTATCGGGATCAGCACGATCATCGTGGCGGCGGTGACCATCAGGCTGTTCAGGAACGCCGAGCCGATGCCCGTCGTCGTCCACGCCTCGACGTAGTTGCCGAACGCGCCCTGTCTGACTTTTGCTTGCGCCTGATCGGCGACCTCGCGAAGATCGGCTCGTATCTTGTCGTAATCCTTGCTGAGGCGCTCCTCCAGCGATGCCGCGCGGGGCGAGCCGTCAACGAGATCGCTCGCATAGGCGTCGAGGTTTCTCGCCAAGCGCTGTGAGCGGCTGACGAACTTGCCAGCGTCTCTGTACTCCGGTGCGAAGAGCCGGATGCGGTTGATCGCGCCTCCCGGCTCGATGAGGATGGTCTCGCCGTTCTCGCCCTGCTCAACAACAGGGTCGCTGGACATCGCAGTGAACGCCTTGGACAAATCGCGCACCCGACTCGCGCTAGTCGGGAACTCTTGCGGCAAGGCATCGACGTCGGCACGGAGCTCCTTGGCGGCCAGACTCAACTGCTCCTTCCGGTCGGCAAACTCCTTCGGCATCGACCACGGGCTTTGGTATATCTCTCGCGTCGTCTTGAACGAGCTGACCGCCATCCAGGCGATCGGGAAAACGACGATCAGGATGAAAACACCGAGTAGCAGGACTCGCGTGTACTTAAACATCCACCCGAAGACGACCTTCACGAATAGGAGCTTCACCGCCTCGCCTCCGTCGGGTCGCGGCGGAACAGAAGGATCACCAGCCCCGCAAGGGCCATCGCCACCACGAAGTTGACGACGCCGATCGCGGTGGCCTCGCCGTAGAACGAGTCTGGCGAGAAGCCTCGCTTATACAGGTAGGTGAGCGTGACCTCGGTCGCGCCGTCGGGCCCGCCGTTGGTCATGAGCCGGACGAGCGCGAACGTGTTCATGACAGCGATGACGATGTGGATCACGACGATCCGCCGCACCGACCAGATCAGCGGCCACGTCACCTTCCAGAACCGGAACAGCCCTGACGCGCCATCGAGTTCTGCGGCCTCCTTGACTTCCTCGGGGATCGAGCGGATGCCCGCGGCCAGGACCATGATGTAGAAGCCCAGCGCATACCAGACGAACGAGACTCCGACTGCGGGCAGCGCCGAAGTCGAGGCACCGAGGATTCCAAGCGAAAAGTCAAGGCCGGGGACTTCGATGCCCCAGGCTTGCAACGTAGGCTGAATGAGCCCAAGGCCCGGCGCGTAGATAAACTTCCACAGCATCGCGACGACGACGAGCGAGATCACGTGCGGGAAAAGATAGACGGCGCGAAGAAACTTCCCGAACCGCGAGTCGTCCTGCGTCGCGTGGGCGATCAGCAGCGCCAGCACCATGATGACTGACAGCGAGAAGACCAGAAGCCAGACGTTGTTCTTGAGCGACTGGAAGAAATTGTCGCTCCGTGCGAGCCTGTTGAAATTGTCGAGTCCGATGAAAGTCGTCTTCTGAGAAAGCCCGGTAAACCTGTACATCGACAGCCGGAACGCGTTGACCAGCGGCCACAACACGAAGAACCCGTACATGAGCAATGCGGGCGAAAGGTAGAAGATGGCGAACCGCCCCCGGGCGGTTCGGAAGAAGCCCTTCGACGACGCAGAGCCGCTCTTGGTCAAGCGTGGCCCTCCGTCTGGTCGCGCACGGCACTATCCAATCTTGTGCTTGACGATACGGTCGTCGTTGCGAGTGTCTTCGGCCTTGACCTCGAGCCGGTCGCAGAACTGTTGCGCGCTGATATCGCCTGCCAGCAGCGCTGACATGGCCTTTTCGGCCTCCTTGGCCAGGTCCGGATACCAGAACCGGTACTCGGAGTGCCACTTGGTCGTCGATTCCTCGAACAGGCGCGCTGGGGTGATCAAATGGGGCGGGTAGATCGCCTCCTCCAGGCCCTTGATCGCCATGAGCGTGCCCTTTTCCTCCACGAACTGTAGCGCTTTGTCCTTAGAGGTGATATACCGGAAGTAGTTGACGCCGTGATCCTTGTTCTTCGCCTTGCTCGGAATGATGAACGGCTCGATGGCGACCATCAGCGCGCTCTTGTCTCCCTGCCCGTTCTCGAACGGTGGCGGAAGCATGAACTCTGCGACGAGGCCGGGGGGCCAGGCGCTCTCCATCTCGGCGTAAAACCAGGTTCCTACCGGAACCATGCCGGCATCGCCCGCCAAGAATCGGGTTTCGGACTGGATGTGGTCCATCGCGAGCGATCCGTCGAGGAAGAAGTCGCGCTCGCGCATGGTCTCGACCGACTGAGCCGCCCTCAGCATATGTTCGGACAACCAGGCTCCGGGCACTAGATTTTGGCAGTCGTTCCAGGCGTCGATCCCACCCGAACTGATAACCATGGGGTAGATGAACCCGTACAGCATATAGTACGGCCACTGGCCTTGGAAGGTCAGCGGCGCCACCCCTGCGGCTTTCATTTTTTCTCCGAGCTCCAACAGCTCTTCAAAGGTCGCCGGCGGCTCCCACCCCTGTGCGTCGAACATCGTCTTGTTGTACCACCAGCCGTTGAGGTTGACGTGGAACGGGAGCATGTACTGCTTGCCTTCGAACTGACCGAGCTCTAGTAGCTGTTCGTCGAACGTCTCTCGCCAGGTCCCTTCGTCGGAGTCGTATGGCGTCATGGCGAGGTAGGCGTCCATCGGTTCAACCTGGCCGTCGAACACGAGGCTCCAGTAGTTCATGCCCCATCCAGGCCAAGTGACGTCGGGCGGATTGCCTGCGACGAAGTCCGACCTGAGCGGCTCCCACAAATGCGGGTCTCCTACCGTCTTGACCTCGATGCCGTGCTCTGCACCGTACTCCTCGCCCGCCTCTTCAAAAAAGTCGTGGCCGTAACCGCCACTGAACACTTTGATATCGAGTGGGCCGTCGGTCTGAGAAGCCAAGTCAAGCGTGGCTGCCTCGACGGATCCAGTGGAGTCGCCACCCGAGATTGCCTGGTCGTCTGCTTCTGAATTGCCACAGCCTGCGATCAGCAAAACGGCCGATGCGAGCCCGAGGGGAAAGAGGATCTGTGTCTTCATGCTTCTGCCTCAAGCCGGATTCTACTCGCGCAGCGGGTTCAGTTGCCGTTTGGGAGTCCCGAGTCTTCAGCCCCGAGTCCCAAGATGCGGGTTTCCACCTCCGAACGACCGAACCGCCGAACCCCCGAACCGTTCCCAGTGTGCCACGGTCACGCCCGAATCCCTCCCCCGGCCTGCAGACTGCCGCTCGCCGCAAACTGCCGTGGTCGGGGGAGGTTAGGAGGGGGCAGTTGGTACTTTGCGAGCCCAGGAATCTGCGTTCGAAGTCTGTCGCTATCGAAATCTAAGGTCGCCCAGGAGGACGATCCTCCACTGGGGAGCTGCGTCGTACGAGGTACGAGGCAAATCCGAACACAGTTGGCAGTTGGCTGTTATCCGAACAAACCCGAACGTCCAACAAACCCGAACCTCCGCCCCCCTACAACAACTCTTTCAGATTCCCGTTCGAGTCGCCCAGCTGTTCGACGTCGACGCCAACTTTGTCCAGCAAGGTGACGAACAGGTTGTTCATCGGAGTCTGATTCGGGAAAACGAGGTGCTGGCCGCTCTTGATGCGGCCGCCGCCCTTGCCGCAGAGCAGAATCGGCAGGTCGTCGTGGTTGTGCCGATCGCCGTCGCTGATCCCTGCGCCGTACACGAGCATCGAGTTGTCGAGCAGCGTTCCGTCCAGTTCGTCGATGCTCTGCATTTTCCGAAGCAGATACGCGAGCTGTTCGACGTGGTACTCGTCGATCTTGCGCTTTTTCTCAAGCTTGTCAGCCGCTTTGCCGTGATGCGAAATCTCGTGATGCCCTTCGCTGATGCCGATCTCCCGATACGGCCTATTGCTGCCGTCGTTGGCGTACATGAACGTGCAAATCCTGGTCAGATCAGCCTGGAACGCGAGCACCATCATATCGCTCATCAGCCGGATGTGTTCGCCGCGATCTCTCGGCCTACCCCTGCCCGGCACCTCAACGCCGACGAGTATGTCGTCGAAATCCCGCTCTTCAACATCGACGATCCGCCTCTCGATTGCTCGCAGGCTCTCAAAGTACTCCTCTAGCTTCTGCCTGTCCCTCGTGCCCAGGCGAGGCATCAGCTTTTCAGCATCTTCCATGACGAAGTCCAGGATGCTCTTGTTGTACAGGGTGCGCTTGGCGCGAGCCTCGGCCTCGGCCAAGTCTTCACCGTTGCCGAACAGTCGCTCGAACACCAGTCTCGGGGTGATCTCTTTGGCGTTCGGCGTCTCGGCAGCGCGCCAAGAGATGTTGCTGGAGTACGCGCACGAGTATCCGGAATCACAGCTTCCCGCCATCGCGCCCTGCTCGCATCCGATCTCAAGAGACGGAAACCGGGTCCGATCGCCTATCGCCTGCGCCGCTACCTGGTCCACGCTGATACCGCAGCTGATGTCTGCACCTGCGGTCTTCTTTGGGTGTACGCCCGTCAACCATGTGGCGGTAGAGCGCGCGTGGTCGCCGGGGCCGTCGCCGAGCGCCCGAGCGTTCAGCTGAGACAGACCGGTGAGCACATTGACGGAGCCTTGCACAGACTCCAACGGCTTCAGTATCGTCGGCAGGTCGTAGTTCGCTCCCGTCGTCGATGGGCGCCAGTGCTGCATGTGCATCCCGTTGGGCACGAACAGGAAGGCGATTCGATTTGGGCGGCTCTGAACAGACTGCGCCATTGCGCCGAGCGGCAGCATCGACTCGAGCAGGGGCAGGCCGACCGCAGTGCCGATGCCTTTCAAAAACGTGCGTCGTGGAATTGGTTTCACTGTCTTGTCACCTTCTCAGTTGTTCTCTTCAGGAACGTGTCGCTCACGACGATCTGCTTGATCAGTTCGCGTATTTTATACCCTCGCTCTGCGACCACCGTCTGAATCCGGTCGATAATCTCATCATCGGTCGGCTTCATGCCCCGCCCGACGCCGTACGTCATCATTTTGGACGCTAGGGCGCGCACGAACTGATCGCTATTCGCCAGCAGATACGATCTTATACCTTCTACGCCGTCCACCTTTGTACCGTCAGGCAGCTCTCCCAGGTTGTCGATCGGGCGGTTGGCCTCGTCTACGTCGCGCCACCGGCCGACTCCGTCGAAGTTCTCCAGGCTGAAGCCCAGCGGGTCGATCCTCGCGTGGCACGAGGCACACATCGGCGCGGTTCTGTGCTGCTCCAAGCGCTCTCTCAGCGAACTTGCCGCTATCGCCTCTCGACTGTCTTCCAAGACGCCAACGTTGGGTGGAGGCGGTGGCTGCGGGGTTCCGAGGATGTTGTCGAGAATCCACTTTCCGCGCTTCGGCGGCGACGTACGGTTAGGATTGCTCGTAACGGTCAAAACGCTGCCGTGCGTGAGCACGCCACCCCGTCGTCGGTCGCGAAGCTCGAAACGGCGAAGGTGATCTCCGGTCACTCCCGCGATCCCGTAGTGCTCGGCCAGCGCAGCGTTGAGAAACGTGTAGTCGCTGTCGAGCAGCCGGAGCACGCTGCCGTTGTTCCGCACAAGGTCTTGGAAGTACATCGTCGTCTCGCCGATCATGCTCGCCTTGAGTTCATCGGTGAACCCCGCGAACACTTCTTCGTCCGGCGACAGCGTCTCAAGCAGCCGCAGGTTGAGCCACTGAGCAGCAAAGTCCTCACCAAGTGCATCCGCCTTCTTGTCGGCCAACATCCTATCGACTTGCGCCCGCAGCGTCTCCGGATCTCGCAGGCGACCCTGCCGAGCGAGATCGAACAGCTCTTCGTCCGGCATCGAGCTCCACAGGAAGTAGCTGAGCCGACTCGCAATTTCGTAATGCCCCAGCCACTCCTGGCCATCGCCTATCGGGGTCGAGTCCAGCTCTGCCCTAAAGAGGAAGCTCGGTGAAACGAGCACGGCCTGAACAGCGACTTGGATGCCCTTCTCGTAGCTGTCGCCGCTCTTGCGAACGAGGTCGTACACCTTGAGGAGGTTCTCGACCTCCTCGCGCGTAACGGGCCGACGGAACGCTCGCTCGCCGAACGACGACAGAACCCGACGCGCCGCGCTTCGATGCTCGAGCAAGGCTGGCGTGACGAATACGATCGCGTCGTGAGACTTCGGATTGCTTTGAACTCCGTGGGGACCCGTTATGACCAGGCTTCTGACGTAAAGGTTGCGATCCCGTTGGCGCGGGTCCGCCGCATCGGGTCTGTAATAGTCGTTGATGAACCCGACGCTAATCTCGGCCACGCCCACCGGCAGGTTCGTCGGTACTTCGTACTGGAGCGGTTTTGCCCGAGTCCCCTCGACGTCGAACGTTGCAACGACCCGACCGTTGACGCGCACCTCCAGTTTGGCGATCTCGGGCCCGGCTTGCTGGGCCCAGGCGGTCACTTTGATCGCGTACTCTCCGGGGGTTTCGATCCGTTGCCGAGTAGTGGCGCGCCCAACGCTGTAGAACCCGATGTCGCCGTCGGGAGTCATGTTCGAGTTCCCAGAAGTCGTCAACTCTGACGCGTCCAGGACGATCTCGCGAAATGCTGGGAGGGATATCGCCGTCCTGGCCAACAACCCAGCGGCAGCGAAGTACTTCTCCATCAGCAGCGGCGAGATCGTCAGCACGTCCCCGATGTTGTCGAACCCGTAGCCGACGTCGTCGCTCGGGAAGTCGTCCGCTGGCGTCAGGTCTACGTACAGCAGGTCGCGAACGGTGTTGTTGTACTCGCTCCGATTGAGCCGCCTGATCGTCACGCGGTTCGCCCCACCAAGTGGTGAAGACATTGCTCGGTCGATCCAATCGACGATAAGGTCTCGCTCCTTCTGGCTCGGCTGATCCGCCTCGGGCGGCGGCATGTGGCTGGTCGCGACGAAATTGCGAACCTGGTTCCACCTATCGGGGTCGCCAACGACTTGCGTCAGATGTGTGATCCCGTCGATTCCGAACCCGGCGGGGGCGTCGTCGCCGCTGTGGCACGGCTCGCAGTAACGCTCAATAATAGGTCGAACTGTGTTCGTGAATTCAGCCTGAAGGTCGACTGCCCCGCTGTCCTGCGCCTCGACCTGTCGCGGGGAGATGACGGACGCCAGCACGACCAGCCCGACAGCTGGAAGAATCATTGGGTATCGGCGCATGAACCGTCTAGTCATTATCTCTGCTACCGAACAGTGTATAGCAATTCTCGCTCTCGCACCACCCGCGCCGGGTTCGCGCAGTCAAGATTGCACCTAGGTATGCTCGAATCCGTCCACGCTCCCTGCGACAAGGATCATCCATGCGACCAACCCCGTTCAAACAGCTTTTCTTGGTTTTAGCCCTCTGCGCAGTCGCCATTGCTGCTGCTCAGAAGAAACCACTCACCCACGACGTATATGACGGTTGGCAGTCCGTAGCCGGTACGCGACTTTCCAACGATGGCGAGTGGATACTGTTCGGCGTCGCACCTCAGCAGGGCAACAACGTCTACCACGTCAAGAGCGTCAGCGGCTCGACCGAGTACACGTTCGACCGTGGCAGCAACGTCCGGTTCAGCGAAGACTCCAAGTTCGTGATCGCGACGATCGTGCCGGACTTCGACGAGGCCCGCGAGGCCACGCGCAAGAAAGTCAAGGCGGTCGATCGGCCGAAGAACGGCCTGCTGATCCTCGACCTAGCCACGGGCGAGAAGACCGAGTTGGAGAGGATCACCTCCTACTCCATCGCAAGCGAGGACTCCGGCTGGTTCGTGTACCGGCCCGAAAAGCCAAAGCCCGAGCCGAAGAAGGAGGAAAGGAAAGACCCCGCGCTTGACCAGGAAAAGCAAGAGCAGGAAGAGGAGCAGGAGGAGGAAGAGGAGGAAAAGAAGAAGAAGGGCCACGGTGACGGGTACAAGATCATCGCCCGCAACCTCGCTACCGGTGAGGAGATCGTGTTCCTCAACGTCTCGAGCTACACGTTCAACAAGGACGGCTCGCGGCTGTACTTCGCCTTCTCGCCGAAGGAGATCGTTGGGCACGGCGTATACGCGCACGAGTTCGACGATGAGAGCGAGACGAACATCACGATCATCGAAGGGCTCGGAAAATACAGCCGCATCAGGCTCGACGAAGAAGGAAAGAACATCGCGATCCTGACCGACAAGGACGACTACCGCGCCGAAAAACCGTCGCACTCGATCTACGTCCACAACGTCGCGGGAGGCACGACCAAGAAGGTCGCGCAGGCCGGAATGGACGGCATCGCCGACGGCTGGTGGGTTCCGTCCGGGGCCAGCATGCGTTGGAGCAAGGACTCCCAGCGGCTGTTCATCGGCTTGCAGAAACGACCCGAAGAGGAGGAAGAGGAGGAGGACGAGACGCCCGACGACGAGAAGGTCAGCCTCGACGTTTGGTCGTGGACCGACCTGATTCTCCAGCCTCAGCAACTGCTGAGGGCCAACTCAACCCGCAACCGCCAGTACGAGGCGATCGTCGATATGGGCGACGGCTCGATCTCGCAGTACGAGAGCGAAGAGCACTTCTCCGTCTCACTTCCGCCAGACGGCGACGGAGACTACGGGATTTCGATCAAGCCGATCACAAGCGGCGCGGGCCTGACCCCCGACAACGTCTACCTCGTTGACCTGAGCACCGGCGAAGCGCACTTGCTGTTCGAAGAGTACTGGGGCAGCCTCGGCTGGTCGCCGACCGGTCGCTGGCTCTTCGGTTTCGATACGAAGGTCAAGCGCGCGTTCGTCATGGATCCCAGGACGAAGCGCAAGATCGACATAACCTCGCGCGTGCCAGAACCGATCTACAACACCGAGGACGACCGCCCGAGCGGCGGCAACCTCTACGGCGTAGCGGGTTGGAACGAGGACGACTCCGTCGCCTACGTCTACGACAGGTACGACCTTTGGGAAGTGCCGATCTTCCACGGCGAGGCGCGAAACATCACCGCCGGTTGGGGCCGCGCGGCCAACATCAGGCTCCGGTACCGAAACCTCGACCCCGATGCCGAGTTTCTCGATACGAGCCAGCCCGCGCTGCTGACGGCGTTCGACAACAAGTACAAGGACGCCGGGTTCTACAAGGCGAACTTTTCCACCGGCCGCAGGCCGCAAGAGCTGACGATGGACGCCGCCTACTACGGCTTTGTGGTCAAGGCGCGCGACGCGGACGTGGTGCACTTCACTCGCGAGACGTTCCGCGATCCGCGAGATGTCTACGTCAGCAAACTCGACTTCGAAAACCCCAAGAAGATGAGCGGCATCAACCCTCAGCAAGGCGAGTACCGCTGGGGCACGACAGAACTCGTCGAATGGGTCTCGCTCGACGGCGATCACCTTCAGGGCATCTTGCACGTCCCCGACGACATCGACTACTCGCAGAAGTACCCGATGATCACCTACTTCTACGAGAAGAGCTCCCAGAACTTGAACCGGTATCGCACTCCCGCGCCCAGCGCGAGCACGATCAACATCAGCTACTTCGTCAGCAACGGATACGTCGTGTTCATGCCGGACATTCCGTACAAGATCGGCTACCCCGGAGAGAGTGCGGTCTCGGCGGTCGTCACCGGAGTCAGCCGCGTACTGGCCGAACACCGTTACGTCGATCCCGACAAACTCGGCATCCAGGGCCAGTCGTGGGGCGGCTACCAGGTCGCGTACCTCGTGACCGAGACCGATATGTTCGCGGCGGCGGGCGCGGGTGCGCAGGTCAGCAACATGTTCAGCGCGTATGGCGGCATCCGCTGGGGCTCGGGGCTCGTGCGCCAGCTACAGTACGAGAGCGGCCAGAGCCGCATCGGCGGAACGATGTGGGAGTACCCGCTGCGGTACCTCGAGAACTCGCCGATCTTCTTCGCCGACAAGATCAAGACCCCGCTGCTCATGATGCACAACGACAAGGACGGCGCGGTCCCGTGGTGGCAGAGCATCGAAATGTTCACGGCGCTCCACCGAATGCAGAAGCCAGCCTGGCTGCTTGTCTACAACGGCGAAGGCCACAACCTGCGCCAGCGGAAAAACCGCAAAGACCTGTCCGTGCGCCTCTCGCAGTTCTTCGACCACTACCTGAAGGATGCGCCGATGCCGGTGTGGATGGCCGAGGGCGTCCCGGCGACGGAGAAAGGCAAGACGTACGGCTTCGAGCTGACGGACGGAGGGGGATAGCCCTTTCGGAGTGCGCGGACGCGTCCGCGCTTTCCCTAGCGCACGACTAGAGGGTTCGTATTGGTTCGGGTTTGGTTCGTACTCGGGTGCCACGGTCTGACCCGCAGGGCAGGCCGTACGGGCGGAAGCGGCTTGCCCCGGTTGCCTGTGCCAAGCCTCGGTAGACTGATCAAACCATGCCCGAGGAGACCAACGACAAGCCGGAAGACAAGAAGAAGGACGAAGACCTGAAGTTTGAAGAAGAAAAGCCATCGGTCACGAAGCACCAACTTAAGTTGGGCAAGGCGGTGCTGAAGTACACCGCCACTGCCGGCCGCATGCCGATCTTCAACGAGAAGGGCGAGATCGACGCGCAGATCTTCTACGCGGCTTATGTCAAGGACGGGCTTCGCAACAAGGCCAAGCGCCCGCTGACGTTCGTCTTCAACGGCGGCCCGGGATCGCCCTCCTGCTGGCTGCACCTCGGAGCCCTCGGGCCGAGGCGCGTCAAGATGGGCAAAGACGGCTTCATGCCCAAAGCCCCTTACCAGTTGGTCGACAACCAGAGCACGTGGCTCGACGAGACGGACCTAGTCTTCATCGACCCGATCGGTACGGGCCACAGCCGCGCGCGCAACATCGAGCTGAGCAAGAAGGCCTGGGGCCTTCAAGGCGACCTCGAATCAGTCGGCGAGTTCATGCGCATGTACCTCGTGCGCAACGAGCGCTGGTCCTCGCCTCTGTTCCTTGCCGGAGAAAGCTACGGCACGACGCGCGCCGCCGGTCTTGCCGGATACCTCGTAGACCAAGGCATCGCGTTCAACGGCATCGTCCTGATCTCGTCGATCCTGAACTTCCAGACCGCGCGGTTCGTGCAGGGCAACGACCTGCCGTACATCCTCTTCCTGCCGACGTACGCCGCAGCCGCCTGGTACCACGGAAAGCTCGACAAGAGCTTCAAAGACATTCACAAGACCCTCGAAGCAGCGCGCAAGTTCGCAAGCGGCCCATACGCTGCCGCTCTCACAAAAGGCGACACGATCACAGGCAAGGAGTACGACAAGATGGTCAAGGACGTCGCGCGCTTCACCGGCCTCAGCGAGAGCTACGTCGACGCCTGCAACCTGCGCATCAAGATACAGGGCTTCTGCAAAGAGCTGAGGCGCGACGAGCACCGCACAATCGGTCGGCTCGACAGTCGCTTCGTGGGAATCAACAAGGAAGTAGTCGGCGAGGAGTTCGACCACGACCCGAGCATGAGCGGGATCATGCCGCCGTTCACGGCTTGCTACAACGACTACGTGCGCGGGACGCTCGGCTACAAGACCGACTTTCCGTACGAGATCTTCAAAGGCGTCAAGGAGCCGTGGGACTGGGGATCGGCGGGCGAAGGACACCCCGACACCAGCGACCACCTGCGCAAGGCGATGACCAAGAACCCGCACATGAAGGTCCACGTCTGCAGCGGCTACTACGACCTCGCGACGCCGTTCTACGCGACCGAGTACACGCTCGCCCACATGGGCCTCGACCCCGAGCTGGAAGGCAACTTCTCGCTCTCCGAATACGAGGCCGGACACATGATGTACATCCACGAGCCGTCGCTGAAGAAGTTCAAGACGGACTGCGTGGGGTTTATCAAGAGGAACAAGTGAAGGCGACAGCCGTCGCGCGCTTCGCTGGCACGCGGGGACTGAGACGCAGCTGTCGCCTGCAACGGCTCATCGTGCTGCACGTACAATCGAGTATGGCCCTGACATACACTCAGGCCTGGCCGATATTTGCGTTCGCGTGGCTGGCGCGCAGCGAGGAACAGTTGCTCAAGCGGATACCGTTGTATTCCCAAGAGAACAAGGATTTTGCAAGGGCACTTTTCTTTATGAAGCGTTCTGACTGGCTGTCAGCTCAAACAGCCATAGACCGTGTTCCACGCGGAGCCCCCGGGCCGATAGAGGACTATCGCCTCGCCATCGAAAACCATGAGGAAAGATTTGGCCATTAGCGGCCTAAGCGTTGATATTAGGGTGCGGCTACAGCTCTTCTATTTGCCCCGAGTCGTCGATGCTCACGCGTACGCCGCTCCTCAACGTCGCATACTCGTCAGCAGAAACCGAAACGACCGGAACGGCCCTCTCGTACATCTCCGCCGCGACGATCGAGGCGAGCGCGAGGAATGAGTCGGTTCCAACGGTGATGATCGCCGCAGGCGCGGTGCCGTCGCGGATCGCCTGCAAGAACACCGCCGCCGTCGTCGAACTCCCGATCGTGAACGGGACCCCAAGCACCTTGCCGCGCGCGTTCTGCCCGCACAACGGATGGTGCTGGTCGATCAAATCGCCAGTCGCGGCGTCGTAACCTCCCCAGAAAGACATCGGCTCGTCGCTGACCAACAGTTCGCCCTCGGCAGAACCAGGCACGATCGGAACGCCCTGGATCACACCCATAGGCTGTCGTCCCTCACGACCTTTCCTCGTACGGCCGACTCGACGCAGTCGGCAGTGCTCCCGTACACGACCTCCACACCGAGCAGGGAAGGCGAATAGTACGCGTACTTGCCCGAGTTGGTCATCAGCACCTTCACGTCCGGCGGGAGCATCGGCGTGGCAAGCGGGCAGGTGTCGACCGTCAGTTGCACGCCGAACCACTCAAGCTCAGTGAGCATCCCGTTGCCCGCCAAAACCTGACGTACAAGTCGACCGGTCGTGACCAGAAACCGTGTCGAAGAAGACCGTTCCCGACCAGAGATCAACGGTAGCAGCGCACGAAATTCGTCGAGCGAATAGTGCGGGCTGCCAAGCACGACCATATCGATCCGCTCACCCTCGAAAGACGACAGCTCGTCACGCGCTGCACACAACTCACTCATCGCAATCTCATAGGTCTTATAAGACTTATAGGACTTATCCTGGAACGCCTCGTCCAAAGTAGGCGCCTCCGGCGTGTGCCCGACGACATGGAACAGAGCTACTGTCCCAGAAGAAGCCGCCGCCGCACCAAGCGCTTTATACTGGTCGTCCGTCGGTCTGTGCTCCAGCCCCTCGATCACCGGCACGCGTTCGCCCGAAAGCTGGCCGATCAAATGCCCTAGCACTGGATAGAAGTCGTCCGACGACTGCAAAGCAAGAGGCACACCGACAAGACGAATAAGAAAATCGCCCGCGCGGTTTTCAGTCAAGTGCAGCCCGCGCTTCGGAACCCGCCCAGTGATCGCGCAACAGATATCCAGCAGGTCTGGATACCGCTCCGTCCGCGCGCCGATCACGGAGTTTGCAAAGACGATCGCGTTCGACTCGCCCCACGCGATCTGCTGCCCGAACTTTGGCCTGTGCCGGGTCTGGTACGGCGCGCACGTCCAAGTCTGCACGGTGCCCATGCTCTTGTACGCGACCATCTGCCGGTGCGCCTTCTCCGCCCAGTCCATAGGCACGGGCCAGTCCATCCAGTGCTCTTCGTCGAGACCGCTGACGTTGAGCGTCGTCGGCACTCTTACTTTCGCGCCAAGAGAGACAAGCTTCTCCGCATACTCCATGCACGATTCGCCGATGTATATCGTGCTGTCGATGTGCGCGGCCACGATGTCCATCAGCTCTGGGGCGCCGGTGACGTCCGCCATCCGCACGATGATCCGCATCGACATTTGCGCGGCAGGCCCGTGTTCGCCTGCAAGTGCAGCTCGGTCGTAATCGGAGAGTGCTGGCACGAAACCAATCTACCACCCCACGGGTTTTCGGCAACCTGAATGGAGGGCGTTGCTCTGTCAACGCCAATGAGGAGCGGAGCGACGTCCCTGCCAACCAAAGTTCCTCTCGCAAAAACAAGATCGCCCAGGAGGACGACCCGCTATGCGGGATTCTGAAATCTCAAATTTCAAATCGAAGAGCCCGAACGGTTGTCTGTGATCCGAAAGATTCCTCCCCCGGCCTGCAAGGACTGTGGTTGCCACACGTTTTCGTGGCTGGGGGAGGCAGGTGGGGACTGCATCGCCCGTTAGTTCGGGTCGGGAACCTCGGCGTCAGACGACAACGGCTCCTCTTCCAACGGCTCTGGGTCAAGATCGCTCGTGTCCACCGGCACCCGTCCCTCATAAGAATTTCCCGAATGCCACAGCAGGTACTCCTGCACACCAAGCTCCTTCAGCGCGCGGATTTGCTCGCGCACCTCGTCGACGCCGTACCCACCGAACGTCTGCAGCCACGGTCGCAGCGGCTTGTCGGGCAACAGCTCGACAAAGTCGCCGACGCTCTTCATCAAGATCTCATAAGGCGAACCGTTCGGGTCGGCGATGCCGTACTCGCCGTTCGCGTAGTGGTTCGGATACACCATCGGGCAGAGCAGATCGAACGGCTGCGGGAAGTACTCCATGTCCTGGCCGATGCCTTGGTCTTTCGTCGTGCTGCTGACGATCCCGAAGATGTCGGCGCTCAAGACGACGTCCTCCGGCAGCCGGTCGCGGATGAACTGCGCGAACTCTTGGATCACCTGCGCGTCGGTGGTCTCCTCGGGCCACTCGTCCTTCGCGGGAAAGACCATCGAAGACCGGAGCCCCCCGGCAGGAAATCGCACGTAATCGAGCTGGATTTCAGGAAAACCTTGCTCTACCGCGAAGTCGACGATCTCGCCGAGGTACTCCCAATTCGTTTTGTTATATGGGTCGAGCCAGCGGCGGCCGCTCCGCTCCCTCCAAACCGTGCCATCGGCTCTTTGCACTGCCCTGGCGACGTCGTAATCCGGGACGTAGTTGTCGACGAAGCAAGAGATGCGCGCGATCGGATAGATGTCGTATTCGTCGAGCAGATCCATCAGCTCCTCGGGCTTGACAACTGCGAGTTCGGTAGCCAGCGCTAGTTCGTCAAGCTCGATGTTCGTCTCCCAGTAGTTGGCCCCTACGTCGCGGATATCGATCACAACCGCGTTCAGCTCGGTGTCGCCGATGAGTTCAAAAAGCTGTGCCCGGCGGTTGGTCGATCCGGCGACCCAAGCGGTCATGTACATCCCGCGCACGATCTCGGGCTTCGGGTAGCGCGGCGGCGGGGGCGGCTCTGGCTCGACGACCTCAGGCTCGGGAGTGACTGTCGAGATATGCGAGGGATCAGAGTTCGTCGGCTGCTGCTGGCAACCGGGCGCGAGCAACAGCGCAAAAGCGGACAGAACAAAAAGCGGCCACCCTTTCATCGGTCTGTGCCGCAGATTCTACCAGCGAAGCTCAGTAACCGCGAGCCAAGTCCACGAGGTTTGCGTCGGTGTCGCCGCCGATGATGTCCTTGATCAACTTGGCCAGCGCTTTCATCCGCACCTCCTCTGTGTCCTGGGTGCCACCGGCGACGTGCGGCGTCATCACGACGTTGGGAAGAGACGCAAACGGGTACCGGCTCGGAGAGATTTCGTCGTCGCGATCCTTCGGGTACTGGTACCAAACGTCGAGCCCCGCAGAGTCGATCTTCTCGTCTCGGAGCGCTTCGAACAGCGCCTGCTCGTCGATCACCTTGCCGCGTCCGACGTTGACGACGATCGCGCTCTTTGGCAGCAGCGCGATCTGCTCCTTGCCGATCAAACCCTCGGTCTCCCCGGTCAGCGGAAGCGTCGCGACGAAGAAATCAGCCCGGGGAAGCAGTTCGTGCAGTTCGTCGACGCCGCGCGCCTCGCCATCCGCCACCCTGCGCACGCCGATCACGTTCATGCCAAACCCGGCGCACGCCGCCCCGACACACTTGCCGACCGCCCCCCAGCCCAGTACGACGACGGTCTTGCTGTACAAGCTCCTGGCGTCGCGTGTGAAGTACCGCGGCTCCCAGTTGTCGTGCGAGAACGAGTTGTGCAGTTTGACGATGCGTCGCGCGCACGCCAGCAGCAGCGCCATCGCCATCTCGGCGGTCATGTTCGCGTTGTGGTGCAGGTTGTGCACGCGAATCGCAGGGTGACCGAGCAATATCTCGCGCGTTTTGGGCTGCAGACCGGCAAACGGGATGATGACGTCTTCGCACAGCGGCAGGTCTCCGACGATGTCTTCGCGGAGCTGCCCGTTGACGAGGATCTTCGTGTCGGACGGCGCGTCGTCGCCGAAACTCAGATCCACAACACCGTCTAACAGCCCAACGAGAATCTCCTTTGCGTCCGGCTCCGGCTCCCGCGTCATATGCACCCGTGCGTTCATGACGCGTAGTTTAGCGCGGCGCGTTGCCAAGCCGCGCTATTCTCGATGTTACTCCGTCACCGACGGGACTCTCCAAGTCGCACTACGTCCCTTGCAGCCCCGTGCTTCGAGTCAGCGTCCTCGTCATCCAACATCTGCTGGTACCTGAGATACTCTGTGTGCCTGCTGTGCCCCGCCAGGCAGTAATCAGAAGCAAACAGCTCAAGGAGTAGCTTTCCGTCGGTGTGCCGAATTATAGAAAGCGTGGCCAGTGCCTTCCCATACCTCTTTCCTAGAACGAACACAAGATCTCCGTGAATCTCTTTGCGCACTATCCAGGTCCAGTTGCCCAGATGCTTCAGCGCCCAGCCGCTCTCGTAGGTGGCGACACCCAAGCGATGCGCAATGGACATATTGCCGGATTGACGGTATTCGACCATTGCCACAGATCCATCGATGGACAGGTAGTCATACGTCGTCCAAGGCTTTAGGAGGGAGTACTGGCTGAAATCGTTATACCCCTCAGCACCGATCGCGTCCTGCGCATCAAGCGCTGGTAGCAGTTCTGCCAATCGCTCGTTCCACTGCGGCGGGACCGGAGGATCTGGAAGTTTAATTGGACGCTCTTGCCATTTGGTCCCCGTCTCATCAAGCGTCAGGCTCTTAACAAGGAGGGTGTACTTCCCATACTCGTGTTTGTAGTCAGAGCTGCTTGCAATGAACTTGGCACCGTTCCCGTTCTCCGTGAATGAGTGGAGAGTGTGATAAACCTGTGGTAACGAGCGGTAAGTTCCTTCTTCCCAATCGATGAGAGCCGCAGATGTCTTGCCTTCACGTCTGATCTGCGTCATCACCAGATAACGCCCATCCTTGCTGGCCACCATCTGCGACGTGGCAAATGAATATGGGTCTTCTAACGGACTCGGCGACCCAAGAGTGAGTGGTATACCACTCAAGACGGCGTTCTCGCCCAGCAGAGACGGGATTTCTCGCGTAACCGGATTCCTCGTTATTGTCGCTCCATCGATATCTAATCGTCGAAGTTCTAGGCCGTGCTGATTCGTGAAGACCAGGACGTATAGGATGTACTTCATTTCAAGCACCTTTCATCTGATTACGCAATACTTCCGGCCCGCTGTGTCAATAGCGGCGAACAGCATCCCAGGACGCTCAAGCAAGTTAATCGCGGCCTGACTGCTCGGGCGTTGACGCAGCAGCTCCGTTGTGCCTTTTCCAAAGCCAGACGCCGGCTATGAGCGGGATGCCCCAGTACGGCGCGACGCCCACGATCCAAAGAACCGCAGTCACCAACCTGCGCGAAGCGCCGACGAACGTGGTCGCCGAGGATGCGAACGTCTCGCCGAACCAGTTGGGGTCGCTCGCGACGACCGGAACCGTCGCGTTCTCGGTCAGGTGAACTTCGATCGTCGAGAGCGTTGCGAGCGTGCTCAGGGACTTGCGCTGAGCCTCCATCCGCTCGATTTCGGTGCGAACCTGCGTCAGCCGCTCTTGCAGCGAGATGATGTCGCTCGTGGTCCGGCTGGTGCGCAGCATCTCTCGGAACGTGTCCTCTTTCGCCGTCAGCGTCCTCGCTCTTACTTCGAGGTCGATGAGCTGCGCCGTCACGTCTTGCGTGCTGGAGTTCGAACTGAGCTTGATGCCGAGAGCCGCCAACTGCTGCATCGCACCGTCGAAGCCGTCTGCCACGACCCGGATCGTCATGTCGATCGTGCGGTTGTCGGCCGGCAGGTCGGTCGACGAGCTTTCGACGTACCCTCCGCCTTTGATGACCATGTCGGTGATCTTGCTCTCAGCCTCTTCGACGTCCGGGACGCGCACGCTGATCTCCCCGTTGCGGATGACCTGCCGCTGTTGCTCGGCCATGGACGCCGTCGACATCTCTGTCAACGGAGGTACAGACTGGCTTGAACCTGATCCGCCGCCTGTGCCCCCAGTCACCACGGCCGGACTCCCGCGACTATAGCCGAGGAAGTCGCCAGACACGGTTGCATCTTCAGGCGCTCCAGCCATCGTATTGAACTCCGGTGAATTATCGGCGGCCCGGCTCGATATCGCCATCGAATTACTCGCGCTCACCTTCGACTGCGCGAATACTGGAAAGAAAATCGCCACAATAACGACTACGGCGAAAACGGAAACTGCAATTAACCCCCACGGTACTTTTTTCATGGTTCAAGACCCTCACACTTGATTCTACAGAACAATTTCGCGCGCCGTGCCGAAAAACTCTCCCTGAACCTTGAAAACCGTAGAAGGAGGAGAAAAGAGTTCCATGCCTCAGGACGTAGCTTGTTGTCGCCCAGACTTGTGGCAAACCCGTCCTGAGGCATGAGAAGCGCGGCCCGTTACCGGGCCGCGCGAATCTCGCCCTTAGTGGGTTACCGGAGGAATCCGCTTGCCGAATCGCTTCCACGCCCACGCGCCGACCAAGATCGGGGTGAGCCAGATCGGGCTGAACACGACCAGCCAAGTCAGCATGCTGACGAGCCCGCGACCGATGCCCATGAACGACGTCGAGGCGGCGGCGAAGTTCTGGCCGAACCAGTTCGGGTCGCTGGCGACGACAGGAATCGTCGCGTTCTCAGAGAGGTGGACCTCGATGGTCGAGAGTGTCGCGAGCGCACTCAGGGACTTGCGCTGCGCCTCCATCCGCTCGATCTCGGTGCGAACCTGCGTCAGCCGCTCTTGCAGCGAGATGATGTCGCTCGTGGTGCGCGCGTTGCGCAGCATCTCGCGGAACGTGTCCTCTTTGGCCGTCAAGGTCTTCACCCGTACGCCGAGGTCGATGAGCTGCGACGTCACGTCTTTCGTGTTCGAAGACTGTTCAAGCAGAACGCCCATCTCCTCGAGCGTCATCATCGCGTCGTCGAAGCCGCTCGAAACGACGCGAATCGTCATGTCGACCGTCGGGTTGTCCCCAGCGACGTCGTTCGTCTTCGTCGACTGAACGTATCCGCCGCCCTGGACGACCATATCCGTGATCTGTCGCGCGGTCTTCCGCACGTCGTCGACTCTCAAGCTGATATCCCCGTTGCGGATGATCTGCCGCAGCTGCTGAGCCATGCTGGCCGTGGTCATTTGTGCCAGGGGAGGAATATCCCCCCCGCTGTCGTTCGGCGCCCCCATGGTCAACTCTAGTCCAGAGTCGTCGAAACTGTACCCACCTCCGCCGGACTGGGCCATATCACTATCTGGTAGGGACCTCGATACTTCCGCCGAGTCATACCCTTCCGCGCCACAACCGACCAAGAGAACCGCTAGCGCTGCCAACGGCAGCCAATGAGCTTTTTTCATACTGATCAAACCTCGCTCCAGGCCGGCAAGACGAGCTTGATGGCCTGATAGCTAGAAGATCAGTGTCGAGCTAGAGCAGAATCGTTCAGTCGTGCGCCGAATGAACTAGCGGATCGGGGGTTCGGGTTCGATCGGGTTCGATCAGGTTCGTTCGGATTGGTTCGGGTTGGTTCGGGTTGGTTCGGGTTCGTTCGGGTTGGTTCGGAAAACTGCCAACTGCCAACTGCCAACAGCCAACTGAGAACTGTGTTCGGGTTGGTTCCGCACCTCGCACCTCGCACCTCGCACCTCGCACCTCGCACCTCGCACCTTCCCAGTGGAGCGTCGTCCTCCCGGGCGACCTTAGCTTTCGCGAGCGACGAACGTCAAATTCCAGACACGAGAATCGCAAGGTTGTTCCGGCCCCCTCCTAACCTCCCCCGACCACGAGAGTTTGTTGCGAACGTCAAGCAATAGGCCGGGGGAGGGATTCCGAGCAAGCGCGCGGACAATTCCTGCGAGTCCGACCGTGGAACACCGGCTCGCGAGGTCCTTCGATCCACTCAGGATGACGTGCTCGCCCTCCCAATCCGAACCAACCCGAACCAATCCGAACAAATCCGAACAAACCCGAACAAAACCCTCAACACTCGCAGTGTTGAGGGATGGGGGTTCCGGTGCGACCCGCTAATCCGTCGGCGGATCGAGGTCTTGCCAGAACATCTTCGGCAGCATCTTGCGAACCGGCCAGATCTGGTCGAGCGTGTCCCCGAAGAACAGCTCGCCGTTCTTCATCACGTAGCGGATCGTGTTCGTGTTTCGTATGTCGTCGAGCGGGTTCTCGTCCAGCACGATCAGGTCGGCGAGCTTTCCCGCCTCAAGAGAGCCGAGGTCGCTTATAAGGCCGATCGCCTCAGCGCCAAAGATCGTGGCGCACTTGAGCGCCTCGTGCTCGGTCATGCCCCCGCTCTGCATCGCCCAGATCTCCCAGTGCGCGCCGAGGCCCTGCAACTGGCCGTGCGACCCCAGCCCCACGCGACCGCCAGCGCGAACCACGTCGCGCAGCCCCCGCGCGATCCCCTCGTGCCCGTACTCTTCAGGCAAGAACCACTGGCCCCGGCGGCGTGTCATTCCGTCGAGCAGAGCGTGCGGCACGAACCGGCGCAGCTTCATGTTGCCGTGCACGTCGGTGTGCTGATAGAAGTAGTTCTCAGTCCACGGCGCCCCGTAAGCAACCAAGAGCGTCGGCGTGTAGAACGTCTTCGTGCGCGCGACGAACTCGGTCACGTCCTTGTAGAGCGGATGCACCGGCAGCGAGTGCTCGTGGCCGCTGTAGCCGTCGAACATGTGCGTGAGGTTGAGCTTTAGGTCGAGCCCGCCTTCGGTGGTCGGCGTAATGCTGTACTCGCGGCAAGCCATCGCGATCCACTGGCGCACGATTCGGTCGCCGGACATGTACTGCTTCAGCGTCTGGCTGTTATACGCGTCGCGGTACCGTTTGATGTAGCGAAATGCCGCGTCCTTGTCCGTCAAACCCGAGCGCGAGAACACGCCGGGGCCCGTCGAAAAGATGCGCGGGCCGATCATCTGGCCGGTGTCCATCAGGTCCATGTAGGAGAACACGTCGGTCGAGCCGCTCTGCGGGTCGCGCGTGGTCGTGACCCCGTAAGCGAGGTTGGCCAGGTACGACCAGTTCTGCAGCTGCAGCACGTTGCGCGGCGGGCGCAGGTGGGCGTGAATATCGACGAAGCCTGGAATGATCGTCTTGCCGGTGACGTCGATGACTTTCGCGCCGGCCGGCTTGGCGACCGTTCCTTTCGGGCCGACCGCGACGATGCGGTTGTCGGTGACGACGATGTCGCCGCTCTCGATGACCTCGTCACCGTTCATGGTGACGAGGCGCGCGCCGGAGAGAACGACCGTGCCTTCTGGCTTCGCGCGCGGCATCGTGACTTTGATCGGCGTCTCGTGCGGCTCGTCGCTCTTCACGTCCTGGATGTAGAACGTCGCGCCCCACGACCAAGTGACCGACCGTCCGTCCGATGACCAACCGAGGTAGTCGCCGCCGTGCTCGGACATCTTCTTGACCGGAGCGGGGCCGCCGGGGAGCGAGAAGCTCAGCGTCTGATCTCCCGAAGGCGGAATCGTGACGATGTAGTGCCTCCCCGCCGCGCTGACGAACGCAAAGCCTCCGTCCGGCGAGATGATGACGGCCTCCCCGCCTCCTCCGCCGCGTCCACCTCCGCCGCCGCCTGTCGAGGCTGAGACGGTTAGATGCGTCTTTCGGTCGAGCCCGTCGAAGCGAACCGAGGTCAGGCTTCCGCGCGAAGTCAGGTACACGCGCTCAGGTTGATCTTTTACAAAATGCGGCGACGAGCCGCGCGCCGGGCCGATGGTCGTCGGCCTTCCGCCGTAGATCGGCATCCATACCAGCTCGCGGCCCATTCCGCCGCCGAACCCGCCGATCTCTTCGTCCCCGGTCTCGGGCAGGATTCCGTCGCGCCTGCCATCCGGCTCGATCGAGAACATGTGGTCGATGGCGTTGCCCATTGTGAACACGATCCTCTTTCCGTCGAGAGTCACGGCGGGGTCGGAGTAGTACGCGTCTGTGTGCGTGAGCTTCATTGGCGTACCGCCGTCCGCGCTCACCTTCATCACGCTGCCGCCGTTGCCGCTCCACGTGACGTACACGATCTCCTTGCCGTCCGGAGTCCACGCCGGCATGAACTCGCCAACGCCTTCGCTTTGGGTCAACCGCTTCGGCTCGCCGGACGGCAGATCCTGAACCCAGAGCTTGTTGAAAGCTGTGAACGCGACCTGTGTACCGCTCGGCGAAAGCTTCGCCCAGCGGACCAGCCGCGCGGTGACCTGATCGCCGCTCTCGACCTTGTAATCGAAGTGGACCGTCGGGTTGACCTTCACAGAAACTTTCGCCGTGAAAGGGATGTCGGTCATCTTGCCGGACTTGAAGTCGATGCGGGCTATCTTGCCGTTGACCGGCACGATCAGCGACTTGCCGTCGGGCATGAAGGAGTAGCCGGGGTACGTGTCGCGGCTGGCGACCGACTCCTGGTCGTCGCGAGTGACGGGGTAGGCGAGCCATCTCTCCTCGTGCGTCACGAGATTGCGGACGCGCAGACCAGTCTGCGTCTCAAACCGCGTCGCGTAAACCATGTGCTCTCCATCGGGAGAGATTGCGGGCCGCATCGCGCTGCCCTGCGCGTTCGTCAATCGCTGGGTGTCGCCGGTTCTGAGGTCGTAGCGAGAGACCTGCCAGATTGGGAACATGGCGTTGCGCCTAGGGCGACCGTTGTGGAACGCGAAGTACACATACCTGCCGTCGGGCGATGCGACCGCTCCCATCTGAAACTGCCGAGAGAAGCCGCCGGATCCTGAGGCCTGGCTGCTCAGCGTCAGGCCGCTGCCGCCGTCGACGTGGTACATGCGAAGGGTCGGAACGAGCATTGTCACCGAGACTTGGCCTCTTATCATTTTGGAAACGACGATGTACTTGCCATCGGGCGTCCAGTCAGGAGAAAAGTAATGGCTGTTGCGCCCCTTGGTGAGCGCTTTGGCGTTGTCGCCGTCTGCGTCTGCGATCCAGACGTTGTCTGCGCCGCTGCGGTCGCTGGTGAACACGATCTTCTCGCCGTCGGGAGAGAACCGTGGCTGGCCTTCGAACGAAATCCCGCCCACGATCTTCCTGGCCTCGCCGCCCATGATCGGCAGTGTGTAAAGGTCCCCTAGCAAGTCGAACACGATCGTGCTGCCGTCGGGCGAGACGTCGAGCGACATCCAAGTGACCTCGTCGGTCGTGAACTCGATGGTCTCCGTGCCCTGCAGTGGGAGATCCTCTTTCAGCTTATCCGGCTTGACCTCTTCCTCTTGGGCGAAGCCCGCGCACACCAGCGCCGACGCTAGTGCGAGCATTGCGAAACGGAATATTCCTCTCATGGTTGGCTAGTATACATACTGGTTGCAAAGGAACCGATTTCAGGCTGCTGCGGACCCGGCAGAATCCCTGACGCTGCCGCCAAACTGCCGTTGGCGCAGATTTTGCGAAACTGTCGCGCGTTACAGACCGTTACGAATGTAGACTGGATAACATAATGAAGACAAGAACAATCGTAACCGCATTGGCCGCGCTGACCGTGGCCACGGCCTGGTCGGCCACGAACGCCGAACTGAAGCTGCAACCGGTCACGCTCGCTGTGACGGGCATGACCTGAGGCGGGTGCTCGAGCGCGGTGCAGTCTGGCATCGCTACGATCAAGCCGATCCTTGACCTCAATGTAAGCATCGAAACAAAGTTGGCGCGCCTCAAGTTCGACTCGAAAAAAGTGTCGCTGCAAGAGTTGATCGGCACCGTGAGGGAGTCCGGTCCGAACTTCGACGCGACCCTCGTTCTCCACGCGACCGGCAGCAAGGGCGCCATCAAGAACGCCCGTGAGGCGATCTTGAAGCTCAAGGGCGTCACGAAGGTTAGCAACCTTGACAAAGACGGCAACCTCAGAATCACGTTCGACAAGAAGGGCAAGACGATGCTGGCCAGCATCGTCGACGCTGCGAAGAAAGTCAGCGTGACCCTGAAGGACCCGCGGCCCAAGAAAGACAATTAAGCCTGTAGGGCAGATCCAAAGTCCGGCGTGCGATGCATGGCCGCTGTGAATAAGTGTCGGGGCTGGAACGCCGTCCAGCTCCGACTTGATTCGTGATGGCGTCGTCGCCTGAGATCTGCGCTACAGCGACTTCGACCTGACGACCAACAGTTTTTCAATCTGCATGTCGCGGTAGGTGTAGGGGATGCCTCCGGTTCCGTACCCTGACTGCCGCAGGCCCGCGAACGGCATCCAGTCGACTCTGAACGCCGTGTGGTCGTTCACCATCACGGCCGACGCCGCCAGGCCATTGTAGGCGCGCATGGCCACGTCGATGTCTTTGCACATCACCGACGCCTGGAACGCGAACGGCAGTGCGTTGGCACGCGCGATCGCGTCTTCGATCTCGTCGTACGGGTAGACGCACACGACCGGCCCGAAGATCTCCTTCTGACTGACCGAAGCGTCCTCGGGCGGTTCGACCAAGACGGTCGGCGCATAGAGGGAGTCCGAGAGCTTCTTGCCACCGGTCGCGAGCGTCGCGCCGCCTGAAACGGCCTCTTCGACCCACTGCGCTATACGTTCGACCTCGCGTTGCCTGATGAGCGGCCCGACATCGGTGTCCGGTTCCAGCGGGTCTCCGGTCTTAAGCTTGGAGGCGAGGCCTGCAAGGCCCTCTGCGACACGGTCTGCAACGGAGCGGTGTGCGAACACGCGCTGGACCGAGACGCAGACCTGTCCCGCGTGATAGAAGCCGCCCTTTGCCAGGAGCGGAAGCGCATCGTCAAGGTCGGCGTCTGCGGCGACGATGACCGGCGCGGCACCCCCGTGTTCCAGGGCGCACCGGGTACCAGGGGCGAGCTTCGACCTGAGGGTCCATCCGACCGCCGCACTGCCGACGAAGCTAAAAAACGCGACGCGCGGGTCGGTCACAAGCTTTTCCGCGACCGAGTGGTCGTCGACCGCGACCGCCTGGCACCAGCCTTCCGGCAGTCCCGCCTCTTGCAGAATGTTCGCAAGCTCGAAACACGAGGCAGGCGTTTCGTGGGCAGGTTTGACGATAACGGGACAGCCGCTTGCGACGGCAGGGCCGACCTGGTGCACGATGAGGTTGATCGGATGGTTGAACGCGCTGACGGCGACAACGACGCCGATCGGCTCCCTGCGGGTGAACGCGACCCTGTTCGCGGAAGCGGGGTTGAGCCGCATGGGGACTTCTTCGCCGTGCACGGCCCTCATGCACTGCACGCAGTTCTTGATGCCATCGATCGCCCTCGCCATCTCGATGCGCGTGTCGACGAGCGGCTTGCCGCCCTCCTGTACCGCGATTCGGACGAGGTCCTCGGACCGCTCCTGCATCAACTCGGCGGTGCGCTCCAGAATTGCGGCGCGTTCGTGCGCGGGAACCCACGCTCTCCGGTTTCTGAAGAGCGCGTCCGCGTTCTTGAGCGCCTGTTCCGCGCCGTTTGCGTCGATCGTTTCGACAGTCGCGACGAGGCTGCCGTCGTACGGCGAGGCGACCTCCAACGTCCCGCTCTTCTTGGCGCCCGGCACTCGGACTGCGTAATGCATGTGCTTTTCCATCAGATGGGGCAGACGAGCTGCCCGAGCTTTTCGGTGAGTCTCATGTTCTCGCTGTAGTCGACGGGGACGTCGACGATCACGACGGTCTCGTCCCGGAACGCGCGCTCGAGGGTCGGGAACAACTCATCGGCTGTCTCGACCCGATACCCCTTTGCTCCGAAAGACTCGGCGTACTTGACGAAGTCCGGGTTGGAAAAATCGACGTCTCCCGACCGCCCGAACCGCCGTTCCTGGTGCCACTTGATGAGGCCGTACTCCGAGTCGTTCCAAACCGTCACGACGAACGCCAGGTCGTGACGTAGCGCCGTCTCGATCTCCTGCGAGTTCATCAGGAAACCCGCATCGCCTGTGACGGCGAGCACCTTGCGGTCGGGGAATGCGAACTTTGCGGCCAGCGCGCCCGGCAGGGCGATACCCATCGAGGCGAACCCGTTTGAGATGATGCACGTGTTGGGCCTCGCGGCGTGGTAGAGCCTGGCGACCCACATCTTGTGCGCGCCGACGTCTGAGATCAGGATGTCGTCGTCGCCGAGGGCCTTCCGCGTGTCATGGATGATGCGTTGGGGCTTAATGGGAAACGCAGTGTCGTCGGCGAACTCGGCGAGCTCTTCGACGATCGCCTGGCGCAATGTCGCGACCTTCGATGAGTCGTTCGGCGTTGCTTGCTCCGCGATTTGGTCGAGCGTCGGCGCGATGTCGCCGATGACACCGACCTCCAAGATGTAATGGGCGTCGACCTCGGCATACGTCGGGGCGATGTGGACGATCTTCTTGTCTGCGTTCGCGTGCCAAAGGCTGGGCTGGTACTCCACCATGTCGAACCCGACGCAGACAACGACGTCCGCGCGGTCGAAGCCGCAGCCGACGACGTCGTGCGCCTGAAGGCCTACGGTGCCGAGGCTCAACGGGTGCGAGAACGGGATACAGCCCTTGGCCATGAACGTCTGCGCCACAGGGATGTTGAGTTTCTCGGCGAACCGCACCAAGGCGTCCGAAGCACGCCCTCGAACGACGCCGTTCCCCGCCATGATGATCGGATAACGCGCCTCGGAGATCACTTTGGCCGCCTGTTCGACCTTTTCGGGGGACGGATAGGGCGCTGTCGGGCTTTGGCGCTTGAGAGGCCTTGCACCTTCTGGGGCGGGAGCGCCAGCGACGTTTTCAGGGAGACTGATGAACGCGCCGCCCGGCTTTTCGGCCTGGGCGTCCTTGAACGCCTTGCGGACGACCTCCGGGACGACTTCCGGCTCGACGATCTCGACGCTGTACTTCGAGATCGGCTCGAAGAGCTTGACGAGATCGAGGATCTGGTGGCTCTCCTTGTGCTTGCGCGTCGTCGCGCCCTGGCCGGCGATGCCTACGATCGGAGCGTAGTCCATGTTGGCGTCCGCGAAGCCGGTGACGAGGTTGGTCGCGCCAGGGCCGAGCGTCGCAAGGCACACTCCTGGGCGTCCGGTCAGCCTTCCGTAGACGTCCGCCATGAACGCCGCGCCTTGCTCATGGCGCACCGTGACGAACTTGATCGGGCTGTCTCGCAGCGCGTCCATGACATGGAGGTTTTCCTCCCCGGGGATGCCGAAAATGAACTCCACACCCTCGCTTTCCAAGCACTCGACGAAAAGTTTCGCGGTCGTCTTGCTCGCTGGATCGTTTGTAGGTTCCGTCATATTGCCTGCAAGCACCTCTCCAGTCGCGATGTTACTGCGTGCGGGGTCGCGACGGCCATTGTTGAATCGGCGTAGGAGACGGTCACTGAGTGCCTCCGTCGTCCTTTTTCGGCGGCTTCAGCTCCTCGCCGAGCTTGATGAACGGGACGCCCTCGGTGACCCACTTCTCCGGCTCGATGCCCTTTAGGTACACGTCGAAGAAGTGCCGCGCGCGTTTGGCGTAGTCCTTCCGGTTCGCTGGCTGTCGCAGGCCGTGGTTCTCGCCCTCGTAGACCAGCATCACCATGTTCTTGCCCATTCGGCGCAGGGTCTGGTAGAGGTACTGCCCCTGGTGCCAGTCGACCGCGCCGTCAACTGTCCCGACCTCGACGAGCATCGGCGCGTCGATGTTGCCCGCGTGAAAAAGCGGAGAGTTCGCGATGTACGTGTCGAGGTCCTCCCACCAAGGCACCCCCATGCGCCCCTGCGAGATCTCGAAGATCACCTGGTTCGAGTTGCCGGTGTTCCAGTAGAAGCTGTTGTACATCGACAGCAGTTCAGTGAGCGGCGCACCGGCGACGTAGGCGGAGAACATTTTGGAGTGGGTCGCGAGGAACACCGTCTCGTATCCGCCCCAGCTGTGCCCGGTCAGACCGATGCGGTCTGGGTGGACGCCGACTTTCTTATCGAGCACCGCCTGCACCGCCGCCTCGATGCACTCGAGCGCGCCAAGGCCAGGGTTTCTGTCTCGATAAGCGATGTCGGGCATCAGAACGAAGTAGCCGGCTTGGCTGAAGTGCTGCATGTCGTACGGGCTGGTGTTGCCAGGTGCGAGATACCGATGCAGACCGTCGGAGAGGCGCTCATAGATATACGTCACCATCGGATAGCGCAAGCCGGGCGTGTAGTCCGCAGGGTAAATCAGGACGCCCTGCAACTCCTGGTCGATCGCCTCGTACTGAACCAGTTCGGCCTTGCCCCAGCGGTACTTCTCCTGCTGTGGATTGGTCTCTTGGATCTGTTTCACCGCGCTGAAGACGAGGTTGGTCAGGAAGGTCCCTGGCGACCGCTCCCACGTCTGCATGCTGAACAGCACGCGGTCGGTGTCGTCGGACTTCGCCGCCCAGCTCATTCTCGCGTCCTGGAACATGAGCATCTGCGCGCTACCGTCCTCATCGAGTCGCCAGAAGCCGGAGCCCTTCGTCTCTGTGTCGAAGACGTTGAAGAACATCGGATCGCCGACGGTCAGGCCCTCTTCGTTCATGCCGACGTCCATCAGGCGATACCGGACGTCTTCGGATTCGCCATCCGTCAGACGCTTTCCTTCGCCGGTTGCTGGATCGATCGAGAAAGCGTCGAAGTCATTGTGGATGACAACGCGCGCGTCTTCTTCGAACCACACAGGGAAAGATGCTGCAGGATTGACGGGCGCCGTGCCGTCGTACAGTCGCCGATCGAACCGTGCATCGAACTGATCGGTGACGTTTCTCCTCTCAGCCGAGGTGAGGTCTTCGATCCACCAGTCTTCGCCGTCGAAAAAAGCCGCGTACTGGCCCTCCGGCGAAAGCGAGATCGACGCGGCGCCCGACCCGCCCATGTTGGCGGCGCTCTTCTCCAGCATTATCCGGCTCCCGCCGGTCGCCATGTCGATCACGACAACGTCGACGTACTGTATCCCGTTGACCTGAACAGCGGACGCATGTGGCCGAGGGTCGAACGCGACGGCGAAATCGTGGTCGGGGCTGATCCTGACGCGGTTGAGCTCCGGGTCGGCGAAGCGCACCGGGTCGCCTTCGGCAGGTCGCCAGGCCCAGCGGACCGAGCGTGCCCTGTCCTGGCCGGCCGTGCGCGCCTGTCGCGGCACGACGATGGGGTCGTTCGTGTGCCAGATCTCGACCCCCGCCACCTCGTCAGGCTTCGGCTTGTCCTTCTCCTTGTCCTTCCACTCCTGCGTCCCGAAGACCACCGACGAACCGTCGCGAGAGATTAACAGGCCGGCAAGATCAGAGATGCGCTGACCATCAGCGAAGCCCTCGATCTGCTCCGGCACGAACAGGATCTGATCGGGCTCATCGTCCGTGAAGCCGCTCGCCAGGACTACGATGTTCCAGTCGCCATCTTTGTCATCGTGCTCCTTGCCAGTGAGGAACGCGAGCGAGTCCGTGTCTTCGGCCCACACTACGTCGCGGAAGTGGTTGTCCGCCCAAGCCACTGTGTGAACCCGCCAGGAAGACGTGTTGATCACTTGCACACCCTCGTTGCCAGCCGCCGAGACCGTATGGATCGCGACGAGGTCGCCGTCGGGGTGAGCGAAGAACGAACGCACGTTGCCGAACGGCATCGAACCGCCGTCCTCCAGGTTGAATATCTCAAAATCACCGCCGCCCTCGCTCCCTTCCGCCGCGTAACGGTGGACGAGTACGAGGTTGCTGTCCTTCAACATCTGCCAGCGCTGCACGTCGTCGAATACAAGCGCCGTGCCGCTCTCCAGGTTGTGGACTCCCATCTTGTTCTTGACCGGCTTTTTTTCTTGGCGGAACTTGTCGGCCTCCTCCTTGGGCACGACCATCGTATAGACTAGCCAGTTCGAATCGTCGCTGAACACGGCGCGGCTGGCGGTGTCGAGCGTCCACGTCTCGGGGCCGTCGCTCGCCTTGATCACGATGCGCGGGTCGCCGTCGACCTTGCTGATCACAGAGAACGTCCAACTGCCGTTCGGCGAGATGTCGGTCTGGCCGAGCCTCTCCCACTGGCCATACTCGCTGGGTAGCAGGCCGCGCTTGCGCGGCGCGGCTTCCTCTTGCGGCAGGGCTAGACAAGCTAGCGCGACGAGCGCGAGGACGGTGGACAGGCGAACGCTGTTCATGCCGACAGTCTTACCCGTTTCGGGAGGAGCGGCGTCTGGTGGTCGCCAGGTTGTCGCCAACTAGTCGCCGATTGTCCTCGCGCTGACGCCGAAGGCAGACGGCAACCAGACGACGGTGGAGCGGTCGACGCATTTGTGCGCGCTGCTATGCTGGCCGGCGCAAGGCTCCGCCAGATGCGCAGGAGATCGGGACTTGAAACGCGAGATCATCGCCACACGTTTCAGCGCCAGCGCTCGTCTTGATCGTGACTCGGCTCGCCGGTCCGCGGTCGAGCGGCGAGTGATTTCTGATGTACTCGACCAGTGCGTCGATGTCGAGCAGGCCTGTGTCGAACCGCTGCCCTTTGGCGTTCTTCAGCACTTCGTGCGCATCGCCCCCGCCAACCGTGAAGTTGTTGATCGCAACCTTGTAGCTCTTGTTGAGATCGAGCGCTTCGCCGCCAATGATGATTCTGGATATTCGCTGGCCAAGGGGCTGCGAGTGGTCGACTGTGTAGCTCGTGCCGGTAGACGGCGTGAGGAAGCCGCCGTGCCCACCTGCTCCGTTGCCGACTCCGTGCTCGAGCGACGCCTTGATCTCCGCCCCGGTCAGCTCGATCACGACCAGCGTGTTGTTGAACGGCTGAACGGTTATCGCATCGCCGTAAGAGATACCCCCAGGCTCGAGCGCCGTTCTCACACCGCCGGAGTTTATGAACGCGGCGACGACGCCCATGCTCTTGGTCGCTTCGTACTGTGAGTCGGCGACCAGCTCCGACATGACAGACCCCTTGACGGACTGGCCGTCGCGATCCAGCGTCACGGTCGTCTCCCCGACGATGCGGTTCTTCAACTCCTCGACCGGTTTGGTGAACGCGGCGATCATCGACTTGGCGACCGGGTCTTCAGGGATATCCTCGGTGATCGGGATCGGTCCCCCGCTCCAGCTGGTGACTCGGCCCTCCTTGTCAAACTCGACGTTGAGCCGCCCCAAGATCATCCCCCACTGGTAAGCCTGTACGACCAGCGCCGTGTCGCCTTCGGCGTTCGTAACGCGGGTTGGATACGGGCGCGCGCCCTCGGACGATCCGTCCATCGATCCGAGCAGCGTGTGGGAGTGTCCGCCGACGATCACGTCGATGCCCTTGAGCTGCTGCGCCAGCCAGACCTCCGAGCTGTAGCCGACGTGCGACACCATCACGATCTTGTTGATGCCGTCCGCGCGCAGCCTATCGATCTCAGCTTGCGTCGAAGCGAGGATGTCGAGCATTTTGACGTCCTCTCCCGGCGAACTGATCGCGTGCAAAGACGGAGTGACCGCTCCAACGATCCCGATCGTCTGACCGCCGACTTTTATCGTCGTCGACTTGCCGATGAGCCCGCGCAGGTGCTCGTCGCGGCTGATGTTTATGTTCGCGGCCAGCATCGGAAAGTTCATCAATCTGATAAACGCAGCGAGCACCGACGGGCCGCGATCGAACTCATGGTTGCCCGCCGCCATAGCGTCGTAGCCGACGTAGTTCATGAATGCCAGGTCACTCAGGCCCTCGTACGCGTTGAAGTAGATCGTCCCTTGAAACGTATCACCGCCATTCAGCAGCAATACATTGCCAACCTTGCTTCTTATACGCTTGACCAACGTCGCCTGGCGCGCATAGCCGCCGTACATGACGCCGTTAAGGCGCGTTGCATCCATGTGCGCGTGCATGTCGTTCGTGTGCAAGATCGTTAGCGAAAAACCTTGAGCGAGGCATTGCCCAAAGAGGCCCAAGAACAGCGCCAGAGAGAACGTCACACGGCGTGCGAACATGGTGACCGTTAATATACCGGCCTACAGCCGTGACTTGCGGAGGCGCAGACTGTTCGTCACGACCGACACGCTGCTCAGCGCCATCGCGGCGCTTGCGAAGATCGGCGAAAGCAGCATTCCGAACACCGGATACAGAACTCCCGCAGCAAGGGGAATTCCCAGCGTGTTATAGAAGAACGCGAAGAACAGATTCTGTTTGATCGTGCGCATCGTCCCGCGCGAAAGGCGGATCGCCTGAACGACGCCGTGCAGATCGCTGCGCATCAGGGTGATGTCGCTGGCCTCCATCGCGACGTCGGTGCCCGTCCCGATCGCGATGCCGACGTCCGCCTGCGCCAAGGCGGGAGCATCGTTGATGCCGTCGCCGACCATCGCCACAATGCGTCCTTCGCCTTGCAGCTTCTTGACCTCGCGGGCCTTGTGCTCTGGCAGCACCTCGGCGAGCACGCGGTCGATGCCCGCTTCTCGCGCGACGGCGTCGGCAGTGCGCTGGTTGTCGCCCGTGATCATCACGACGGCCACGCCCATGTCCTTCAATTCTTGGATCGCGCTCTTGGAACCCTTCTTGATCGGGTCCGTGACAGAGACGAGCCCCGCAAGCTCGCCCGCCAGTGCGACGAGCATCGGCGTCTCGGCTCGGCCTGCCAGCTCTGCCATCTGAGCGTCGAGCGCCGACGTGTCGATGCCGCGCTCGCTCATCAACAGTTTGTTTCCGGCCAAGACTTCGCAACCATCGACCATCGCGCTCAAGCCGCGACCGGTAATCGACTGAAAGTCCGTAGCGTTCTTCAGCTGAATCCCTCGCTCCATCGCGCCGTCGACGATCGCCTGGCCGAGCGGGTGCTCCGACTTTGCTTCGGCGGACGCGACCATCGCAAGCAGGTCTTCCTCGCTCCAACGGTTTGTCGGCACCACTGCCGTCAACGTCGGCTTGCCCGCCGTGATCGTGCCGGTCTTGTCGAGAATAACGACGCTGATGCCCTGGGCAGTCTCCAAACTCTCGCCGCCCTTGATGAGCACGCCCATCCGTGCGGCTCTTCCAGTCCCGACCATGATCGCGGTCGGCGTCGCAAGGCCGAGCGCGCAAGGGCACGCAATGATCAGCACTGCAACTGAGGCGACGAGCGCCTGGCTGAGCCTGACGTCCGTGGGCGCTGAAACAAACCATACGGCAAACGTGACCACTGCGACGATCATCACGATCGGCACGAACACGCCGCTGATGACGTCCGCAAGCCTCTGGATCGGCGCCTTGCTGCCCTGGGCGTCCTGCACCAGCTTGATGATCCGCTGCAACGCAGTGTCGCGACCGATCTTGGTGACCTCGACCGTGATCGAGCCGGTGCCGTTGACCGTCGCGCCGAACACGCTGTCGCCCACGACCTTGCTGACAGGCATGCTCTCGCCGGTCAGCATCGACTCGTCGACTGCCGTCGTACCCTCTGTGATGACTCCATCTACTGCAATCCGTTCACCAGGCCGCACGATGACCGACTCGCTGAGCCGCACTTGATCGATCGGGACATCTCTTGTCTCACCGTCTCGCACGACTCGCGCTGTCACGGCCTGCAGGCCCATCAACGCTCTGATCGACTCGCCTGTCTGCGACTTGGCCTTGACCTCCATCAATCGCCCTAACAGAACGAGTGCGATGATCACCGCAGCCGCTTCGAAGTAAACCGGTGCTCGCCCGGTGATAGGGTCGACCGCATACGGGAACACAACTGCAGCGGCGCTGTAAACGAACGCTGCGCCAGTGCCGAGCGCCACGAGCGTGTTCATGTCCGCGGCACGGTGCATGAACGACTTCCAAGCCCCCACGAAGAACGACTTGCCCGAGTAGACGAGAATCGGCAGCGTGAACACGAGTTGTATCCAGTCGAATCCCACGTCCTCGAGGAGGTTGTGCAGCAGCATCGTCTCTGGCAACACGTGCGGCAACATCGCGATGAGCAAGACGGGAATCCCCAACATCGCCGCGACCAAAAGACGGCCCTTGAGGTCCGCGATTTCGGCGGCCCTCGCCTTCTGCTCCCAGTCTTCGTCGTCGGCCTCGTCGTCCGCAGTTGCGTCAATGCCTTTGCGCTGCAGAACCGATGTGATTTCGTCGATGCCGATCACTGGCCCGAGGTATTCGACCGACACGAAGCCGTTCGCCTGGCTCGCCGCCAACACTCCGGGGATCGCTCGAACGGCCTCCACCGCTCCCGCATCGCTCGCTGCGATCTCGCCCTGTTTTATTCCGGCGGTATCGAAACCGGTCGTCCTGATCGCATCTACGATCTGCTGCGTGCTCGTCACACCCGGATCGTAAGAGACCGTCGCGTTCTTAGTGGCAAAATTGACGCTCGCGTCGGAAACGCCTGCCGCGCGCCTCAAGTTCTTCTCGGTCCGACTGGCGCACGCCGCGCAAGACATGCCGGTCACCGGCAGGCTGATCTTCTGCTGGCTCTCAGCCATCGTCCCTGCCTCTAACTACGATTTCGCCCCGCATCATGTTCATGCCGCAGTGGAACGGAAACCGCCCGACCTCGTCGGGAACGAACTCGATCGTTGTGGTCTCGTGTGGCGGCAAGAATCGGCTAAGTCCATATTTAGGTATCAAAACCTGCTCAGAACACGAGTCATCTTCGTCGCGGAAGAAGTGAAGCCTAGCCGGAGTGCCAGCCTCGAATTCGATGACCGCCGGGTCGTAGCCACCGCTAATCGTGACCGTGGCTTCCTGGTAGCCTGCTGCGGCGACCACCGCCGTGCTCTTGGTCTTTTCACCAAGAAAGAAGTACCAGACGATCCCAGCGACCGCTAGGCCGCCCATCGCCAAAACCACTACCTCAGGTACGTCCATAACCTACTATTCACAATCCGCACACACCTATTTTGACTCCCTGATGCAGCCTAACGGCCCTCTTCCCGGGAACTAATCGGTATGGCCCAGTCCTTTTTGCTCTCGGAATGATCGCAGACTGCCAGCAGATCAGGGCTCGACTGATGAGCTATCTGGATAACGAGCTCTCCGCTGAAGAGATGGTCGTTGTCGGTCAACATCTTGCAAACTGCGACCCCTGCTCGCGTGCGTTCGCGACCGAGCGCGAGTACCTGGACTGTGTGCGAAGCAAACTGGCGATCGTCGATCTCCCAGCAGGTTTACTAGCCCGCATCATGGCGGCGCTGGATCAGGCGGTGTGACCGTCGCGTCGTGTGCCATAGTCAGTTTTCAGTTCTCAGATCTTAGATTTCAGATTTCAACTCCTCAATCACCGAACCCCCGAACCTCCGAACCGATCCCCGTGTGCCACGGTCATGCCATGAGGGTTTGTCCGAGTTTTTGCGACTGCAGCGACTTCTCCTGAGCTCAGCCTGTCCTGAGCTTGTAGAAGGATCGAAGGAGCCGGTTTGCTCGGCAGGCTATAGCCAGCGCACCTATCGCAATCAATGGAGGGCGTCGCTCTGTCGATGCCGGCGAACGGCGCGATAGCCCGTGAGCATCCGCGCGGCTCGCGAGGACGCTCGCCCTCCCAGAGACGACATGGACGATGGCGTTCCTGCGACACCGCGCACGCTGTTGCTACCGGCTGGCCAGTGCTGTCTTGACCGCCTCGACCGCGCTGCTTGCCTGCACGATCCGATCCGATCCGAGATCCCACGATCCCAGGCCGACGACGGTCTTGCCGAGCTTCAGAGCGAACGCGATCTCGCTCAGCGTTCCGTACTCGCCGCCGACCGCGATCATCGCCTCGCCGGCCTTGGCGACCAGCGCGTTCCTCGCCTCTTCCATTCCGGTCGGAACGCGGATGTCTACCCACTGATTGGCTTCGTTTCGGTCGCTTCCGGGAAGGATTCCTACCGTCGTCCCTCCGGCCTGCTTGCACCCCTTGCACGCGGCCTCCATCACGCCTCCGAGGCCACCCGAGACAACGCCGTAGCCTGCCTCCGCCAGCAAGCGACCGACCTCCTCGGCGATCTTCGCCTCCTCCGCGCTGCAGTCGCCCGCGCCCACGACGGCGATCAACCTGACCATGCCGGATTATGGAATATGGGAGGGTTTGCCTTGCCGCATCGGAGGGTGGCGCTCCTGCGACACCGCGCTTGCAACTGACCGAACGCCATCTTAGCCGTCCAGCGAAAGCCGAGGTCGCCCAGGAGGACGACCCTCCGTCGGAGCGCCGACGTCATCCTGAGCGGATCGAAGGACCGCATCCAGGCCTTTGGACTCTTAGTCCAAGGCACTCCGATGCCCTCACCTAACCTCTCCCACTCACCGACGCGCTCAACTACCGAAAACCACAGGAGCGGGAGAAGAGCTGTCGGAAACGACCTCCTTAATTGCGTGCCCCAAGCCAACCCGAACCGCCGAGCTCCCGAGCCGCCCACAATTCCCCTCGGGACTTGGGACATTAAACTTGGGACATTAAACCTGGGACACCCCGCACCTTCTTCTGATATCATCGAAGCATGGGGGCACGCAAGTGGGTCATCGGCGGTTTCCTGGCGGCGGTACTTCTCGTCGTCGGGTTGTGGGCGTTCAGCAACCTCAAAGAAGAAGAACGCAATAAAACAAGGCTCGCCACCGCCCTCGCCCGGGCCGAGTCGCTCGGAGTCCCCATTTACACCAAGCAACTGTACGAGAGCCCGATCCTCGACGATGAGAACGCTTGGGTCGAAATCAACGAGATAGATCGGCTGTACGATGAGAACAGTGACAACTGGCCATCCGCTTCGGAGTTTTCGAGGATAAGTGACAGAGACGAGTTCTTGGCAGGCGCAGCAGTCGCGATCCAGCAGTTCGAGCCGATCTATCAACAAGTTCAGCTACTGATGTTGAAAGAGAAGTACGTTGTTGGCCGAGACTGGGAGCGAGGCGTGGCGATGTTGATGTCCGACCTGGGCTCGAGCAAGCAAGCCGTAACCGCCCTTTGCGTCCGCGCTCGGTATAGGCTCTTTAACGACGATGTCGCAGGCTCGATCGACGACTTGAACTCTGCAAATCGAATATCCGCTCTTTTAGGGTCGGAGCGCAGTCTGACGACCGTAATCGCCTGGCTGGGCACACAAAAAACAATCGCATCTGAGGTGATACGTCACGGTAGTCACGCGATCTCAGAAGATCACAAGTCTCAGTTAGAGTCTGTCTTAGACGCCTTGTTCCAGCCGATCGATCTGAAGACGCTTTACGAGCAAGAGATCGTCCTGTTTCTGGATTCAATGCGAATGGTGAGTGACGAGAACAAGAATGGGAACCAGTTCAGAAAAAATATTGACGACATAGACATGCACTCTCTAGCGGGGAAAATAGAAGGCTCGTCATTGTCAGCGAGTGCGGCGAGAAAGTTCGAGATATTGGGTATTCAGGCAGCGTGTGACTTTTATGAAAAGCTCAGTTCGAGAGTAGAGGACTACGTGAAGAACGACGAGCAATATACGAAGTTCGTCGAGCATCCGACTGATTGGGTGGCTCAGGGGTTCCCTTATGGTTTTTACGAAATCATGGACCATCTCGGCTTGTTCGATGCGTCGCTTACTATCGGGCCGTACAGACTAATAGCTCGGCGTGCGATGGTCGGCGAGCTTTACCAAAAAGCGTTCGAAATCGCCACAGGGTCTGTCTCGCTGGACGACGGCGCGAAGTGGCAGTCGAAACTAATTGATGGAGCTGAATTCGAGTTCTTGATGTACGAAGGCGGGTTCAGTATTACCGTGACCGCCCCCGATCTCGACCCGGTTACTTTGAAGTTCGACCAACCTGAGTAGGCGGAGTGGAGGGTGGCACGTCGTCCTGAGCGGATCGAAGGATCCCGCGACACGGCGTCTAAGTCCCCTCCCCCTAGGCCTAGGGGGAGGGTTAGGGAGGGGGAATGTGAATCCGCTCCTCTCCCAATGCATTGGGAGAGGGGGCATGTACGCCTACTTCTCAGTGCCCCACGGGCTGCCGCCGCCCTTCGACTGCCGCCAGGCCTCGCGCCACCGGTGGACCTCGACCACTCCGACCTCCTGCAGTGGCTTGCGCTTTTCTGCAGACGGAAGAGCAGGAAACTCCTTCGAAGGCATCGTCTGATACCAGTACGCCACAGAAGACAGACCCAAAGTCAGGCAGTTAGCGTGGCCGTGCTCGATCGAAGCCCTCAAAGAAGACCGGAACCGCACCGGGTCCTCGATGTGGAACCGGTAGTTGTGCGTCTTCCCGATCCAGCCGAAACGCGGGTCGTCGTTGCCCCGCCCCGGCGCGTAGGCGATCCCGAAATACGGGTGGCAGTAATGCTCGTCGGGGCACCACGACTGGTTGAAGTAGTCCTCCGTCCCGGTACCGTGCAACGAGCAAGGCCACGACTCGCCGTCGATCACGAACATGTCGTCGCCCTCCCCGTACCACACCGGCCCGGGGTTCTGGACGTAGTAGTTCACGCCGACGTAGTGCCCCGTCCCCTCGCACTCGCAGAACAGATAGTTCGCAGCGTCCGATGGGTTCTTCGGAGTGTCGCCGAAGATGCCCCACTCGTTCTCGACGCCGCCCTCGGGAGTGGTCAGCTCCTGGTTGTACCAAGCGCAGAACCGCGGCACGTCGTCGCCGATCGAAGCGTGCTCCTCGTAGTCGATGTAGTAGTAGAACGCGTCGACGTCCTCCGGCCCCTGGTTCTCGACCGTGATCTTCGCACCGTTTCCGTACGGCATCGAGAAGTAGCAGACGAGCGCGTTCCCCTCCTTCGGCGCGGCTGCGAGCGGCAGGCTGATGAAGTTGTACTTCATGCCCCACCCCTGCCCGAAGAAGTCGCCGATCGGCGCCTCGACGCTCGGGTGCTCCTGCCCGTCCCAGTACATGCGCAGCACGAGGTTTCGCCGCGCCATCTCGTCCTTGCTGCTGATCGTGACCCAGATGTGCTTGACGATCCCCGCGCCGTCCATCTCGGCGAGCACAGCTGTCTCGCCCTTCTTGAACTTGATGTAGTCCGCGTTCCCCCCGCTCCGGTCGTAGCTGCTGATCCGCCTCGACTTCGCATCGACGATCTTCAGGAGTCCGCTTAAGCCTGATTGCATGACGGGCAGTTTACTGCGCGCCGGGTGGTTTGGTCGCTCGATTGATCGTGTGCCACGGTCAGGCCCGGAGGGTCTGTCCGTGCGACTACCCGCCTAGAAGGCGCCTCAAGCTGCTCGAAGGCAAAGCGCGCTCAAGCCCGCGCACTCCAAAACCGAACAAAACCAACCGCTAGTGCACAGACCCCACGACCTCGGGTGGGTGGCAGAACCGGTCGGTCTTGGCGTAGTCCCACATCGCCTGCCACGTCTGCGGGCCGCTCCCGGCCGCCAGCGCGCCCCGCGCGATCCACTCGTACAACTCGGAGTACCGCAGACACCGCGTCTCGTCCACTCGCCGGAAGATGTGCTCCGGCCTGATCTGCTCTGGCGCGGTCAGCCCCGCTGCCGCCAGGATCTCAAGGAACGAGTGCACGGTCTTCGCGTGGTAGTTCGCGACCCGCTGCCCTTTGTCGCCGACGTTGATCGCCTTGTCGAGCTTCGGGTCCGTCGTTGCGACTCCGACCGGGCAGTCGTTGTGGTTGCACCGTCTCGCCTGGATGCAGCCGAGCGCGAACATCATGCCGCGCGCGCACAGGCACACGTCCGCACCGAGCGCCATCACGCGGAACATGTGGAACCCGGTGATGATCTTGCCGCTGGCGAAGATCTTCAACTGGTCGCGCACGCCGGCGCCCATCAGCACGTTGTTCGCGAAGGCGATCGCGTCACGCAGCGGCATCCCGATCGAGTTGGAGAACTCGAACGGCGCCGCGCCCGTGCCACCCTCGCTGCCGTCGATTGTGATGAAGTCCGGCACCTTTCCAGTTTCGCGCATCGCCTTGACGACCGCGACGAACTCCTCGGGCTGGCCGATGCAGATCTTGATGCCCACAGGCTTGCCGCCGCTCAGCTCGCGCAGGTGCTCAATGAACTCCAGCATCTCTAGCGGGTTGGAGAACTCGCTGTGCGTCGACGGCGAGACGACGCGTTCGCCCTTCGGTACGCCCCGGATATCCGCGATCTCTTGCGTCACCTTCTTCGCTGGCAGGAGGCCGCCGTGCGCCGGCTTCGCACCCTGCGAAAGCTTGATCTCGATCATCTTCACGCTCTCCCGGGAGGCGTTCTCCTTGAACTTCTCCGCGTCGAAACCGCCGTCCGCGCTCCGGCAGCCGAAATAGCCCGTGCCTACCTGCCAAATGAGGTCTCCACCGTGGCTCAGGTGGTGCGGGCTGATCCCGCCCTCGCCTGTGTTGTGGCAGAACCCGCCCTCGGCCGCGCCCTTGTTGAGCGCCTGGATCGCGCGCAGGGAGAGCGAGCCGTAGCTCAGCGCGCTGATGTTGAACCGGCTGCAAGCGTAAGGCTTGGAGCATCGGCCCTCGCCGACCATCACGCGCGGCTCCTCGGGGAGCGGCGTCGCCGGGTCGAGCGAGTGGTTCATCCACTCGTACCCGTGCACATAGGTGTCGAACTGGGTGCCGAACGGCATCGTGTCGATGACGCCCTTGGCGCGCTGGTAGACGATCGACCGTTCGTTGCGGCTGAACGGCCGGCCGTCGAGGTTCGACTCCACGAAGTATTGCTGGATCTCCGGCCGCACCAGTTCCATCACGTACCGCCCGTGGCCGATCACGGGGTAGTTGCGCAACAGCGAATGGTCGCGCTGGACCATGTCGTGAATTCCGATCAGAACGTACGGCCCGACCAGGAGCATGAACCACCACACCCACGGGTAGTTGAACGCGAGCGCTAGAATCAGCCCGAGGCTGACAAGCGAAGTGACCAGGAATACAACACGCATCATCGGCGTTACACTTCCTTTGAGTGCGCTCTGCAACACGCACCCATTGAGTTGCGACGAACCGCCCAGGCCATCCGATGCCCCACGGCACGAGGGCAACTGCTGGTCGGTGCCGCCTGGATCCTAAACCATCGAGCTTCCGCGCCGGGAACTCGAAACGATAGTCTACCTGCGCCTTGCGAACGTATTGAACAACCGGAACCCCGCGGCGTCTCAGCCAGTATCGCCAAGAGAGGCCGCTATGCCGTCTGACTTCCCCTATGAGCCCGGCCAGAAGGCGCTCCGCCTGACTGAGCAAGACCGAGCCACCCGCAGGCAGTTTCTCCTGCGAGTCGCACTCTTCGGCGCCGGCATCGTCGGCGCTAAGAGCGTAGCCGCCCAACTGCTGACCGATCCGGAGCTGGCCTACCGCGTCGCGGGCGAGATGCTCGACGACCCCCTTGTGCGCGAGGCGCTGACAGACGAACTGCGGCTCACACCCCACCTCACCGAAGGGCCGTTCTTCCCGTACCGCTACATGCCGCTCGACAAGGACAACGACCTCGTCAGGCTGGGCGACAGTACGATAGACGCGCTCGGAGAAATCCTCAACCTGCGCGGCAAGGTTCTTACAAAGAACGGCGAACCGGTCCCGAACGCAGAAGTCCACCTCTGGCAGACCGACTCGCGGGGCGCCTACTTAGTGCCCTCCTCGAGCAATTTCCAGAACCGCGACTCGAACTTCCAGGGGTACGGGCGGTTCGAGACGGACTCGAAGGGCGAGTACCGCTTCCGCACGATCCGACCGGTCCCCTACGCCAACCGCACGCCGCACATCCACATTGCGGTCGATCGCAAAGGGCACAGGCGGCTCGCGACCCAGATCATCGACCGCGACCACCGTATGACCGCCCGGGATGGCGTTCTCCGCTCCGTGCGGGACCCCGAGCTGCGCGAACTAGTCCTGCGCTCGTTCAAGCCTTCTGAGAACTCCAAGCTGGGCGAGATCGAAGTGATCTTCGACATCGTCGTCGGCGCAACGCCGGAGATCTAGCCCTAGCCGATCCCTTCGCGACACGCTTTGAGCATCGCCTCGGCGAACAGGTCGATCTCGCTGAGGGTGGTGTAGACGTTCGGCGTGATGCGTAGGCCTTGGTACTGCTTGTGGTTGATCGTCGTGCAGAAAATCCCGTACTCCTTCAGCAGCCAAGCCGCGATCTCTCCCTGATCTAGGCCAAGTATCTCGACGTTGGTGATCCCGCACGAGTGCTCGTCGGATAGGTTCGTGTTGAACCGGACGTTCTTCTCCTCCGCTATCTTGTCGATCCATCTTGTGCGCAGATAGCGCAATCGCGCGGCCTTTCGCTCCGCGCCGATCATCTCGTGGAACGTCAGCGCCTCGCCGATCGCGTTGTGGTTCGCCGCCGGGTGCGTGCCGATCTCCTCGAACTTTCTGATATCGTCGTCCTGCTCCTCGGTCGCAGGCGTCAGCGGCCAGAGGTCCTTGATCTTGTCGCGCTTCACGTACAGAAAGCCGGTGCCGATCGGCGCCATCAGCCACTTGTGCAGCGACGTTCCGTAGTATTCGCAGCCCAGGTCGTCGCGCTCGAACGGGAACTGTGCAAACGCGTGTGCGCCGTCCACGATGACCGGGATTCCGCGACTGCGCCCCAGCTCACAGACCGCCTTCACCGGCCAAATCTGCCCCGTCAGGTTGATCACGTGGCAGATCAGAATGACTTTCGTGCGGCTCGTGATGCCGCTCTCGATCGCGTCGACCAGCTCTTGCAGGCTGTTCGGCACGGTCGGAAAGCTGACCTGCACCAGCTTGATGCCCTCTCGTCGCTCGCGCTGCTTGATCGTGTTGATCATCCGGCCGTAGTCCTGGTCTGTCGTCAATATCTCGTCGCCAGGTTCGAGGTCGATGCCAAGCAGGGATATCTCCAGCGCCTCGCTCGCGTTGCGTGTGATCGCCATCTCGTCCTTGTCGCACCCAAAGTGCCGTGCCAGCCGAAGTCGCACATGCTCTACCTCCGGTTCCAAATGCTTCCACATATGGTAGGCCGGAGCCTGGTTGGAGTACTCAATCTGTCGCCTGAGCGCCTCGTTCACGATCCGCGGCGACGGGCAGACGCCGCCGTTGTTGAAGTTGATCAGGTTGCGGTCTTGGGTAAACGCCGACTGAATCTTCGCCCAGAAGTCCTCGTCCTGCGCGCTGATCACCGCGTCTTTGTCGGCCCAGCTAACCGCCTTCGCCACCAAGTCGAGCGTGTCGTCCCTGAACGCAGCGGTCACCATGCCAGATATCAACAGTTCGCGCCGTGTGAGCATAACGATAGTAGTTTAGCGCGAATTCGGGGTGCTGCTTGCAATAGTTGCAAGGCGTTCTGATTGACCTAGAGGTTTGCGCTCGTGAGATGGAGGGTCGTCCTCCTGTGCGACCTTAGCTTCAGCAAGCGACAGACTTCGAGCCCGACATCTGAGATTTGAAATCTGAGATATCGCCTGCCCCCTCCTATCCTCCCCCGGCCACGAAGGCATGCGACCAGTGTCAGGCTGCAGGCCGGGGGAGGGATACGGGCGTGACCGTGGCGCACGCCGCTATGAAGGCTTGAACGAGAACAGTTTCAGCAACGGTATCTGATCTTGAGTGAGGTTGAGCTCCTTTGAACGACTCATTGGATAGACCTCGCGTTCGTCCCAGAACGCATTTGGAAAGCTCGTTGTGACGCCAATCAATACATTTCGAGACTTAGCGTCGGCCAGTGCTTCCGTCCCCGGTATAAGGAAGAGGTGCTCGATACAGATTGGTCTGACCTGTCCAGAGCTTGAAGCGGCGGACCCTTTGGGACCAGTCAGCACAAGGAATACGTCAGGGAGCGCATCTTCGCTCATGTCAAGCAGGCCATCGTGTTGGCCATAGAACTTCACGTTGACAGTGCTTCCTGCGAGCACACCGTCTAAAAGTACTCCGTCTGAGCCCTTATGTGCAGCGGACTCATGAAGCTGTATATTGAACACCTTGGAAGCGATGAACTCACCAATGTGCCCACGCAAGGCGGGTCTTCCGATGATCGAAGCGACCCGATCAGACGCTATATTCACTTGCGAAATCGCTACTGCAAGTTCTTCGAGATCTTTCATGGCATATCCTCGGTCACGAATTCTACTCGTGACTGACTTGGGGCGTTCAAAGCGAAGCGTGTAGGCTAATCAGTGCCCCAGCGACTGGCACTATAGATAGCGCGGACTCGTCCGCGCACTCCAAACCGAACCAACCCGAACACAGTTCTCAGTCGGCAGTCGGCAGTTTGCAGTTTTCCGAACCCCCGAACTTCCTCCCTAGAACTTCATCTTTTTGAAGATGCGTTCCGGAATCGTGCGGACGGCGAGCATGACCCACTTCCAAATCCCAGGTACGTACGCGATGTCCTTTCGCCGTTCGAGCGCCCGCACGATCTGCTTGCCTACGTCCTCTGGAGTCGCCAGCATCATGAGGCCGTCCATGCCGTACGTCATGGAGGTGTCGACGAAGCCGGGCTTGACGGTCATCACGTGGACGCCGACCTTGTGGAGCCGAGCTCGCAACCCTTGCAAGAACGCGCTCATGCCGGCTTTCGCCGATCCGTAAACGTAGTTCTTGACTCGGCCGCGGTCGCCAGCGATGCTCGAAATGCCGATGACGAACCCCGTTCTGGTCTCTTCAAAGTGATTGGCCAAGTGCAGCAACAGAGACATCCCGCCCGAGTAATTCCGCGTGACTACGTCCACGCAGTCCCTCGGATCTTTCTCGACAGCCGACTGATCGCCGAGGTAGCCGAGCGCGACGACCACGCCCGCTAGGCCGCCGGCCCTCTTGATAACGTGTTTCACGAACTCGCCGTGCGCTGCGAAGTCCTCGGCATCGACGACTCCGACCTGCACGCTGACTCCGTGTCTGATCTCGAAGTCGCTGGCAAGACGCCACAGCTCAGGCAAGTCTCTACCGGCCAAGTACAGATTGTAACCGCGGCTCGCGAACTCTTCGGCCACCGCGCGCGCGATTGCAGACGTCGCACCGATCACGAGCACGGGATTTGACGTCAAGGCGCGATCTCCAAACGGCGAGCCAAGTCTGAACTGAACCGGTTCTCAGGATCGACCTCCCTCTTCACCTTGAGAAACTCGTCGAGCTTGGGATACATCGCCTTGAACGCCGGCACGGGCAGACATGCGTCCTTTGCCAGATAGACGCGACCGCCGTACTCTAGAACGATCTCGTCGAGGCGCTTGAGCAACTTAGGCAGGGCGTTGCACACCGGCAGGTCGACCGCGAGCGTGTACCCCTCGGCCGGGAACGAGAGTAGCCCCTTGCCGGCGGGGCCAAACCGCTTCAACACTGCGAGAAACGACGCCCGCTTGAACTTGGAGATCAGCAGCATCGCCTTGCGGACCGCCTCTCGCGCCCTTTCTGTCGGAACGACGAACTGATACTGCACGAACCCTGCCTTCCCGTACATGCGGTTCCAATCGTTGACGGCATCCAGCGGATAGAAGAACCGATCGTAGTCAACGTGGAACTCGCCGCGCCGGCCTTGAACCCGGTAGTAGAGGGCGTTGAACAGCCCGACGGTGAAACGGTTCAGGTAAATCGTCGGCCAATCTCGCTTGATCCTCCTTTGCCTCCTGAATTTCGGCTTCAGGGCATCTCGCGTCATCAGCGGAATCTCGGATCGCTTCGCGTGGTGCGCGGTCATCAGCACGCCGCGTCCCAGGTGCTTCCCTTTGGCTAGGCAGTCGAGCCAGCACACGCTGTACACATCGTCGCACGCGGGCGTCTGGAGGAGATTGAACACGACGTCGAGATTCGCGGCCTGCCGATGATTGACCTTCATATACGCCGTTTCGATTTTCTTCAACTGCAAGGTGACGGTTGAAATCACTCCGGTCAGCCCCATGCCGCCAACGGTCGCCCAATAAAGATCGGCCCTCTCTTCACGCGAGCACTTCACGGTCTCGCCGCCTGGCAGCACAAGCTCGATCTCGCGGACGAAGTTGCTGAACGGGCCGTCGCGATGGTGGTTCTTTCCGTGAACGTCGGTAGCGACGCATCCGCCTAGCGAACAGAACTTCGTTCCGGGCGTGACTGGCAGGAACCACCCGCGCGGCACCATCGCCTCGAGCACGCGTTCCAACGTCGCGCCCGCCTCAGCCTGAAGCACTCCCGTCTTTTCGTCGAACTCCAAGAACCGGTTCAAGCGCTCGGTCAGCAGCACGACCCCCTCCGAGTTCAGCGCAGCATCCCCGTAGCTCCTGCCCTGACCGCGAGCCAGCGTCTTGCCGCTTTGGTAGGCGAGCTGCGCAGCCTTTTCCGGCCTCACCACCGTCTGCTCGACGCGCGGAAACCTACCCCAGCCAGAAAGCTCCGGAAGTTTGCATTTTGCGGGAGGATTGTTTGGCATGACCTCTTATCCGGCGCTACGGCTTCTCGATGACGTCCGTACCCATATACGGCCGCAGCGGCTCCGGAATCACCACGTCGCCGCTGGCGAGTTGATTCGTCTCCAAGATCGCCACCATCAGTCGCGGGACGGCCAGTGCCGATCCGTTCAGGATGTGGACGAACTCCGGCTTTTCGCCCTGGCCGCGCCGAAACCGTATGTTCGCACGCCTGGCCTGAAACGCTTCAAAGTTGGCGCAGCTCGAAATCTCGAGAAACCGGTCTTCGCCCGGAGACCACAGCTCAAGGTCGTAGCATTTCGTACTCTTCTCGCCCATATCTCCGGCGCACAGCAGAAGCACGTGATAGTGCAGACCGAGCGCCTGCAACAGCTTCTCAGCGTCCGCAACGAGCCGCTCCAGGGCGTCGTAGCTGGTCTCTGGCAGAACGAACTTCACCAGTTCAACCTTGTCGAACTGGTGCATCCTCAGAATGCCGCGAGTAAGCCGGCCCGCCGCTCCAGATTCGCGCCGGAAGCAAGCTGTGTAAGCGCAGTGCTTGACCGGCAAGTCCGCTCCGTCGAACACTTCGTCGCGGTACATGTTTGTGACCGGCACCTCGCCGGTCGGGATGAGCCACAGGTCGTCGGTCGCCTTGTACAGCTCGTCTTTGAACTTTGGCAAGTTGCCCGTACCGATCATCGAGTCCGTGTGCACGAGAAATGGCGGGAGCACCTCAGTGTATCCGCTCTCGCGCACGTTGAAGTCCAACATCCAGCAGTACAGCGACCGCACAAGCTTGGCGCCGAGCCCCGTGTAAATGGCGAATCCGCTGCCGCTAACCTTCGACGCGCGGTCGAAGTCGATCAGCTTCAGCTCCTCCGCGATCTCAAAGTGCGGCACCGGGCGTTCGTCGAAGCACGGCTTCTCGCCCCACTCTCTGATCACGACGTTCTCCTCCGGCTCGCTCCCATCCGGCACCGATTCGTGCGGCAGATTAGGAAACGCCAGCTCGATCGCTCGCAATTCGGACTCCAGCTCGCGGCCCTTTTCCTCCAGATTCTGGATTTGCTGTTTGAGGTTCTGAGCCTCTTCGCGCGCGGTCGCAGCCTCGTTTTTCTTGCCTTCGGAGAACAGCTGCCCGATCGACTTGCTCACCCGGTTCATCTCCGCCTGCCGCTCGTTGAGCTCGTGCGTGTTGGCGCGCCAAGCCGCGTCAGCCAGTTGGAACTGGTCGATCGGCGCTTCAATGCCCTTCCGCAAAGCGCCTGCGCGCACGATCTCAGGATCGTGCCGGATGAGCTGGCGGTCGAGCATGGATTGACTGTACCTTTTTGAACCTGCACAGCCCGCGCTGCGAACTAGTGGATAATGGTCTGACAGTAAGATCATGGAGAAGACCCGCACCCTTTGCGCGATGTTGGCTGCGTTGCTCGTCTGCCTCCTGGTGGGCTGCTCCGGGAAGCCTGATAACCCTTCCCCATCGAACTCTGTCGTCGAGCCGCCAGCAGAAGAGGAGGTGATCGAGAGGATCACCGATAGACCCGGCAACGAGGACGGCAAGGTGCTCATCGTGATGTACCACCACATCGGAGAGCAAGAGGGCTCTTACAAGCGATCCATCGAGAACTTCAGGGGCGACCTGCAACGACTATACGATCTAGGATTTCGGCCGGTGACGCTCGCTGAGTACGCAGACGACGCAATGGATCTGCCGCCGGGCGCGTCGCCGGTGATCTTGACGTGGGACGACTCGAACAGAGATCAGTTTCGGTATCTCGAAGACGGCTCCATCGATCCAGAGTGCGGGGTCGGGATTTGGCGTCAGTTCGCAGAGGAGCATCCCGACTTCCCGGTGCGCGGAACGTTCTTTGTACTCAAGAACGGTCCTTTCGGTGCGGACGGCCAGAAGAAGGTCGATCAGCTTCTAGCTTGGGGCTGCGAAATCCAGCCTCACACCATCCGGCACCCCAACCTCCGCAAGTTGACGGAGGTCGAGATCATGGCCGAACTCTCTGAGGCTCAGGAGTACATACGATCGCTGGGGTCTGAGCCGAGGTTCTTGAGTCTGCCGTTTGGAATCCGGCCCGAGAACCACGAACTCCTCGTAGAATTTGAGCTGGACGGAACCGTCGTCAGACACGAAGCTGCCGTAAAGGTCGGGGCTGGACCGGCTCCCTCCCCCGGCGACCCGGAGCGCGATCTGCACTGGCTTCCGCGCATACAAGCGTTCGACGGCGAGTACGGGTTGACGTTCTGGCTCGATCTCATTGAAGATGGCCGCGTCGCGCCGTACGTACAGCCGTAAAGCCTATACTGTAACGCGATGCCCGACAAAACCGAGACCCAAGCCGCCGCGCCAGTCACGCTCAAGGACGTCAAGGCGAACGACAGGGTGCAGGAGCTGATCGTCGGCGCGAACGCAGTCATGATGTCGATGGGCTACACCGAGCACGGACACCGACACGTCGGCATCGTCAGCAGCATCACGCGTTACATCATGGAGAACCTCGGCGCTCCGCAAAGGGACATCGAGCTCGGAATGATCGCCGCCTACCTGCACGATATCGGAAACGTCATCAGCCGCGAAAACCACCCCTCGTCAGGCGCGAACATAGCGTTTCGCATACTGGACAAGATGGGCATGCCGCCGCAGGAGATCGCCCCGATCCTTGGTGCGATCGGCAATCACGAGGAGGCGTACGGCGAGGCCGTGAGCGTCATGTCCGCCGCAGTCATCATCGCCGACAAGAGCGACGTCCACAGCTCCCGCGTTCAGAACCCGCTGCGGGAGACGTTCGACATTCACGACAGGGTCAACTTCGCGGTGCAGAAGAGCCGGGTCGAAATGAACAACGAGAAGAAGCGCATCTCGCTCAGGCTGGAGATCGACACAAAATTCGCGTCGGTGATGGAGTATTTCGAGATCTTCATTAGCCGCATGGTGATGTGCCGGCGCGCGGCGACCTTCGTTGGCTACGACTTCGGACTCACCGTCAACGGCACCCATTTGGAGTAAAAGAACGGGAGCGCCTTTCGACGCCCCCGCTACTCGTGGATTTGCTAATGGATTCGAAGCCTATTTACCGTCGCCTTTGATGACGATCGTTTCGTCATCGATCCTGAACTTCATGTGCAGCTCGTCACGATCGTCAAAACCGCCGAGCAGCTTTCGCTGCTCTTTGGTCAGGTCTGAGAGCTTGAGATAGCCTTGCTCCTTGGCGAGCTTCCTCTGCTCGGGGGTCAGGCTCTTCATGAACTCCTTCAGGTTCTCAAGCTTGATCGCGACGCCAGCCATCTTCTCTTTGAGCTCGGCTTGCATCTTCTCCATCCGCTTGCTGAAGTCGCCGCCCTCGCCGAAGTGCCTCTTGAGCTCCTTCATCGCCTCTTCGCGGGCCTTCATCGCGCGCTCAACATCGAGCTTCATAGCGCCCTCTTCGCCGTAGAGGTTTTTTAGCGCCTCTACATGTGCCTTCATCGCACGCTCGATCTCCTTGCTCATCTCGCCGCGCTCGCCCAGGTGCAGCTTCAGGTGCTTCATGGCCTCAGCCATCGCCTTGGACACGTCACCTTGCATTTCCTCGAGATGCTTCAATTCAAGCATCTGACCGTCGCGCCCAAGGATTATGCCCCGTGCGCCACCGCCCTCTTTGAGTCTCTTCAAGAGTTCGCTACGTTCGCCAGCACCTAGTTCTAGCCGTTTCAAGAGCTCGCCGCGCTCGCCCATCAGTTCTCTGAGTTCGCCGAGCTCGAGTCCCCTGCCAAGACGGCCCATCTGTGGCACGACCATGAGGTGAGGCATCTCCGACAGAATTTCGGCGAGCTCCGCAATCTGTTCCTTGGAGAGCTTGTTCTTCATCTTCTCGTTCGCCTCTTGCAATCTCTTGGCGACCTGGTCGCTCGACTGCAGGAACCCGAACGTCCCGTCTGCAGACTCCCACTCCGACATGAACTCGCTGTCGAACATCTCATCGAAGTCAAAGTCAAAGTCGAAGTCGAAGCCACCGTGTTCCTCCATGAAGTCCTCGAAGTCAAAGTCGAAGTCGAAGCCACCGTGCTCCTCCATGAAGTCCTCGAAGTCAAAGTCGAAGTCGAAGTCGCCGTGCTCCTGCATGAAGTCATCGACGTCGAAGTCAAAGTCAAACTCGAAATCGAAGTCGAAGCCCTCGAACTCCTGCATCAGTACTTCGATGTCAATTTCTTCATCGTCTGAGTAGATACGCCATCTCTGGTCGCCATCCTCACCTTTGCGCTGCTGCTCGATCCAAGCCCGCCAAGGGTTCTCCTGGTCGTAACCGCGCGCAAAGTCCTCTCCGCCGAGCGTTTCCGAGGCCGACTCGGACCCGATGCCGCGGACTAGAGCGTAGTACTCTCCGCGCTTGGTCGGCTGGAGGTGCAGGGCGCTCGCCAACTTTGCCACTGCCGTTGCTGGCTTGCCGGTGTCCAGTGCGAGGGTGAGCAGAGCGCCAGTATAGATGTGCTCGTCCTCGATGGCGAGACGAACCCCGTTTTCGCGGAGCCAGGCGAAGACCTTTGCGGCCTCGGCGTTTTCAAAACGCTTCGCCTTGCCGTCCAGCGAGCACACTGCCTTCGCAGTCTTCTCTTGGCCCTCCTTGGCCAAGGCTTGCGTCGCGCTGCCAAGGGCGACGTTTGCGCCTATTCCTGCTATGGCGGCAACTGCCAGAGCCGCGATTCCCACTCGAATCCTATGCTTAATCAACATCGATCATTTTCTCCGAGACTGACTCGTCTCTCACGTCCCTACGGCCTGGTGGCTCCAGTAGTTCCAAGTAATCGACCTATGGCCCACGGATCTTCCTGGTATCATCTTCGACTGCAAACGAGCTCTCTGCACCGCCCTTCGAGGCGGTGCTGAGTTTGAGACCAGAGAGAGCAATGAATACGGCAAAATACGAGGCCTTTTACATCGTCAAGCCCAGCTTGACCGACGATCAAGTGCAGGAGATCGCCGACCGCTTCAAGCAGGTCGTCGAGACCAACGGCGGGTCAGTCGACTCTGCGAAAAAGTGGGACAAGCGCAAGCTAGCGTTTGAAATCGACGACCTGACAGAAGGCAACTACATCCTGATGGAATTTGAGTGCGACACCCAGGTTCCGAAGGAGTTGGCACGCCTTCTGGGCATCAGTGACGATGTAGTTCGCCATCGGATTTTCTCGAGGGAGGATTAATAGAAGCATGTTCATCAACAGAGTCGTCTTGGTCGGTCGCCTGACGCGCGACCCCGAGCTAAGGACAACCACCACGGGTAAGAGCGTGACCGATTTCGGCCTCGCCGTCACCAAGCGGTTCAAGCCGCAGGACGGGGGCCCTGACGCAGACTTTTTCAGAGTAACTGCCTGGGGCAAGTCTGCGGAGTTCGTGGCGAACTACCTGACCAAGGGCCGATTGGTCGCCATAGACGGTCGAATCCAGTCGCGAAAGTACACGACGAAGGAAGGCGTGAACCGCGAGGTAGTGGAGGTCGTCGCCGAGATCGTGCAAGCGCTTGACCGCCCGCGCGACGACGACGGCGCCAGCCAGCGCGGGGGCGGCGGCGAGCCTGAGCCCGTGGCGGTCTCTGCGTCCGAAGACGAGTACGATCCGTTCGCCGACGACTAGGCGTCTGCCATGCAGTCGCTGGATGACCGGGCAACCGTTGAGCGCCTCGATCCGGGCGGAATGCTCCGCCTGGCCGAGAAATTTCCTGACCAATGCCGGGAGGCGCTCGAGATCGCGCTGGCGACTTCGATCGAGCCGCTCAAGCAACAGCCGAACGTCGTGGTACTCGCTGGGCTCGGCGGCAGCGCTGCAGGCGGAGATCTGACTAAGGTTCTTTTTGAGGCGGACGGAACCGTTCCGTTCTCGGTGAATCGCGAGTACGACCTCCCAAAATTCGTCGATCGCCGAAGCTTGCTCTTCGCCGTCAGCTACTCGGGCAACACCGAGGAGACGCTTGCGGCGTACGACGCGGCCAAGGGTCGCGGGGCTCGTGTGATCGCGATCACGAGCGGAGGCGAACTGGCCGAGCGTGCGTCGGCCTGCGGGGACGAGGTGATCAAAGTCCCTGGGGGACAGCCTCCGCGAACGGCCCTCGGCTACCTTTTCGTGCCCGTCGCATCGGCGTGCGTTCAGCTCGACCTACTGTCGAATCTACCGTTCGACGCAGCGTTCCGTGCGCTCGACGAAGGCGCCAAGCTGTGGGGCGTAGAACCCCCGGAGTCCGATAACACCGCGAAGCAGATAGCGCGCTCGTTGCATCGAAGCGTCGGACTGTTATATGGACTGGGATCTTGGCAGGCCATCGTCGCAAATCGTTGGAAGGGGCAGATCAACGAAAACGCCAAGAACATGGCGTTCGCAAACGCGTTCCCTGAGCTTTGCCACAACGAGATTCTCGGCTGGGTCAAGGCAGACGGACAGGGAGTCGATCGCTGGACGACGATCATGCTGGAAGATGGCACGGAGAGCGAGAAAATGCGCGCTCGGGCCCGCGTCACGGCGCAACTGATCGCCAAGACGACCTCAGTTCACTCGGCGCAAGCGATAGGGGGCACGCTGCTAGAAAAAGCGCTGAGCCTGACCTATATGGGAGACTTCGTTTCGCTGTACCTTGCCTCGCTCAACGGCGTCGATCCGGAGAGCATCGACTCTATCAACACCCTGAAGAGCGAGTTAGCAAAGATCGACTAGCGTGCACGTCGCGCACCCGCTCAAGGCTGATGTCCGCCAGCGACGGAACAACCAGGTCTGCCTTTGACAGGTCGAACCGTTCCGTGATGCGATTTGGCACGGCGATCACGCTCAACCCGGCGCGCTTCGCCGATTCGACCCCGTTCGCGGAGTCCTCAAGCGCGACCGCCTCGCTTGGAAGAACGCCGAGTCCCTCGCAAGCTTTTAGGTACACGGCTGGGTCAGGCTTCGCAGCGCCCGCCTGGTCTCGCGTGATCACGACGGGAAACAGCCCATCGAGCCGCAACCGCTGCAAATGACCATCGACCCAGACCGAGGTCGAGCTGGAGGCGATCGCGACGAGCACACCCTCGGCCTCGGCGCTTGACAACAGCTCGGCGACGCCCGGCAGCACGCCAAACGCTCCGATCAGCTCGTTGAATCGGCCGCGCCTACTCGAATCCACAAGCTCGCGGTCAAGCCGAGCGCCGACCAGAGACTGCAGGTGATCGAACGCGTCCCAGGCGTCGAGGCCGCCGCCCACGCACTGAATCCATTCGTGCAAGGAAAGTTCGACGCCGTGCGCTTCAAACTCACCGCTCCACGAGTCGAACTCGGGCGTCTCGGTATCGCAGATCAGCCCGTCAAAGTCAAATATGAGCGCCTTGACTTCTGCTATTCGTTCTGCTCCTTCCCCTTTTCGACGTCCAATTCGATAGGAAACCGGAACCAGAACTTAGACCCTTTCCCGACTTCCGACTCAACCCAGATCTTTCCAAGGTGCAACTTCTCGACCAGGTGCTTCACCAAGAACAGACCGAGACCGGTTCCGTAAATCATTCGGTTGTCCTCGTTATTGACACGGTGGAACTTGTCGAACACGCGCGGCAAGTGGCTGTCCGGAATGCCGATTCCCGAGTCCTCCACACATATCAACATATCGTCGCCGTCAACTTGCGCCGAGATAACAACATCGCCGCCGTCAGGCGAGTACTTGATCGCGTTGCTGACGAGGTTCGTCAGAATCTGATCCAGCTTGTCCTCATCACCGATCACCTTTGGCAGGTCCGCAGAGATTTGGTGGTACACGTTGTGCCGGTGAGCCGTCTGCTTTTGAATGATGACGACCTTCTCGATCAACTCCTCTATGTTTACTCGCGTGTAATTCGGCTTCAGGCTTTCGTTGGCTTCGATTCTCGCCGTGTTGAGCAAGTCGTTGATCAGCCTTGTCAGCCGATCGCACTCGTGATCGATGATCTGATAGAACTCGCGGCGCTCGACTGGTTCAAAGTCATCGTGAATGAGCAGCGTGCTGATGAAGCCCTTCACTGCGGTCAACGGCGTCCGAAGTTCGTGCGACGCCATCGCGACGAAGGAGCTCTTCATCCGATCCAGGTTCTTCTGTTCGGTCACGTCATTGAGGATCACAACGTAACCCAGCGTCTTGCCGTCCTCATTCTGCACTCCGGCGCCCTGAATCATGAAGTCGCGCTCCACGCCGCCGATCGTCGTCAAGAACTCAACGGCCCCCTGTTCGGCACCTTCCAACCCTCCTTTGATAAACTCCAGCAACTCCGAGTCGGTGAAAACGGAATCGTAAGGTTGACCCGCCGCCTCAGGCCCATACCGAAACATGCGTCGCGCCGAGGCGTTGATCTGATTGATCTTCCCCTCGGGCGAAACCAGAATCAGACCAGAAGTGATCGACTCAAAGGTCTGGAGCAGCTCCTCGCGCTCTTCGACGATCTCCTTGTACAGTTGCTGATTGGCGATGATGGAACCGACGTTTCGGGCCATCCGCTCGAGCAGCCGCACGTCCTCGTCGTTGAAGTCCTCGCCGTGGCGCTTGTTCCACGCATGCAGCACTCCGATCGTCCGGCGTTCGATGACCCGATTCTCCTCGTCTCGCCGCTCGATGACCAACGGCACCGTGATGCCGTTGTCGATGTGCATCAGCGAGACCAAGTCCTTCTTCGTCCGAGGATCGGTGGTGGCGTTGTGGAAAATCACCGGCTCGCCTTCACGAAACACCTCGCCCGATACACCTTGGGTCGCCCGGACCTTGAACATCGGCAGGCGCTCTTCGTCGATGCCGTAAGCAGGAGGAATTCCGATCAGTTGGCCCGACTCGCGGTCATAAAACATGATCGCGATCTTCTCGGCCTGAAGGATCATGGCGATTCGCTGGACCAATCGCCGCAAGGCGATCTCGCCCTCCTGAATCGGGGCGACCTCGGTCGCACTTTCCGCCGGAATCGCCTTCGGCACTTCTCCAGTGACATCATCGCTGGAACCCCTAAGAACGAAGTTCTCGCCTCTGAGTCGTTCGACCTCTGCCTTTAGTCGCTCTAGTTCCGGTTTCAAGTCGTCCAAATCTTCACCACTGCTCGTCTGAATCGCCATTCTTTAGCCTGTCAAAAAGAAAGGGCGGCATCGCCCGAATGAGAATACCTGCGCCTGCGGCCTGAGCCCGAAAAATTGGCCCTGTATTCAGGCCGAACTGAGCTGATCCTCGTACAACTGCCAGTCATAATGGCTGCGTGACGAAGCTATCAGACGGCCTACCGCTACTGCCGCTCGATGATGTTCTGTTTCCGTATGCGACGATGCGGCTCCACATTGGCGACAGTAGCTGTAAGCTGCTGATCCACGAATGTCAGCAACAAAGACTAGCGATTGGCGTCGTCCTATCGCGCTCTCAGGCCAGTTCTCATGGAAAGACGGCCACGTACCTCGTCGGGACTGCTGGTCTGATTGCAAGCGTGGAGTCCTATCCGGACGGCGGAATGAACGTTGTGATCCGAGGCGGGGAGCGATTTAGAATACGAAGCATCAACGAGTCTGGATCGCACCTCGTCGGGCATACAGAAGCCGTCATGGAATCGGAATTGGAGGACTCGCCCCGCGCCATCGCCCTGACCAGTAGATTGCGCGAATGCGCCGACCAATTCGTTATTTCGTACCTTCAGCAGATCGACGCGCCGCGGGAGGAGGTTCACCTTCCTGAAGACCCGGTTGCGCTTTCGTTCGTCATCGCCAACTTTCTGAGAATCGAGAACCTCGCCAAGCAACTGCTGCTTGAAACGACCGACACGTTGGAGCGCATCGCCGAACTCATCCCGATCTTGCAGGAACACACGAGCGAACTCTCAGAGCCAGGCTACTTCAAGCTGACCAGCGACATGGTCAGCGAGTGGGTGAGCCCAAACTAGTCTGGCGATCCGACCGCCCAAATACGCAGCACTTTGTCTAGGCCGCCCGAAACGATCTGCCTGCCGTCGTTCCGGAAAGCCAGGCTCAGGAGCGCTTGGTGAGATGCGCGTATTTGGCCGTGACCGATCCCTTTCTCAACGTTCCACAGACCGAGGCTCCCGTCCCTGCTTGCGCTGGCCAGCAACCAGTTGCCAGGGTGAAACGCCAGAGACTCGATCGGCTTGGTATGCCCGAAGAACTTATGCCGCAGATCACCTGAGCGCAAGTCGAAGACGCGAACCGAGAAATCCACTGCGGCGACCGCAACCCAGCGCTTGTCCGAGCTGATCGCGACCGCCGTCACGGCCGACCGCACGTTGTCCAGCCTCAACATCTCAGCCCCAGTCCGACCGCACCAAACGCGAACCGACGCATCCGCAGAGCCCGATGCCAGCAGACTCGAGTCCTGGGACCAAGCCAACGCCGTCACTGAGTCCGCGTGACCGAACGAGGTGAACTGGATCTGCGAATCTCTTACGCCGAACACTCGCAGCACGCGATCGATCGAGCCGACAGCCAAGCTCTTGCCGTCCGGCGATGGAACGGAGGTGCAAACCCAGGAGTTCGGCGAGACGCGCCAGCTCGAGACCTCTCCGCCTTCGACGAGCCAACAGAACAGCGATTGCTCCGTCGATCCGGTGGCGACAAGCACATCGCCTCGACCGGGCTGGATGGCGTTCACCACACCGCCCGTCAGCCTGATCGATCGCTCAACGCTAGAACTGCCGGAGTTCCACCACCGCACAACGTTGTCGAACGAACTGGTGACAAGCCGATTCTGCGCCGGGTCGTAGGCAGCTGAATATACAGGCGTTCTGTGCTGGCGATGCCGATGAAGCAGTCTGAGCTGCACAAACCCCGGCCGCACCTCACCGTAGACCCCCTGCTTCGGGTCGAGGGTCACTGGCTGGCCGATGGAGTAGTCGTACTCCATGCGGCGCACGGGGTCGCTCAAGACCTCAAACGCAGCGTTGATCTCGGCCATTCGCTCGTGCGCCAAGGGATCGGAGTTCACATCTGGATGGAACTCGCGAGCGAGCCCACGGTACGCGTCGCGCACCGCTTCTACTAGTGCCTTCGCCGACACGCCCAGTATCTGATAATGTGTGACCAATTCTAAGGGATTATGCCGCGTTTCACGCGGGCCTTCCAGTCAGAACGCAAGGAGACCTGAGCGCGGTTCCGCATTTGATGCACAATGGGCGCCAGACACCGAACTTCTCCTGAGCACACCTGTGTTGAAAGTCACCGTTCGAGAGTGGGATTACGACGGGCCTGGCGCTGCCGACTGGATCATCGCGCTGTGCTGCACGGTGCTGCTGGCCAGCGAGATCAAGATGCTCGGAGCCACCGCCCAGATCCAGACGGCGCACAGCTACTACTTCTCTACCCCGGGCGTCCTTGTATTCCACCGCGCGGCCATGGCGCTCGATGGGCTGATCCTGCTTTCGATGTTCCTGTGGCTCGTCACGCGCTGGAAGTCCGCCGTGAGCGTCGTACCGGTCATAGCCAGCGGCGTTGGGGCGTCGCTATGCTGGATCGAGTTGGTGCGAGCGCTCGAGGTTCAGCGCGACGCCCTCTTCCAGCTTCAGGATTTGCCGAGAAGTCCGATCAACAACATGGGCCTTCTCGGCGCCCAGATATTCGTGACGTATCTGCTGTTCCGCGTGCCGCTTCCGGGCTTGCGCGGCGTTGCCGCCGTGCTCGTTCGAGTTGCAATGGCCGCGTGCCTGTGGATCATCCAATCCGTGGTGTGGGACATGGTTGTCGGTCCTGGAGCGAGCTGACCCGCGCGGCATAATGAAGCCATCGGAATGAAGAGACGGCCCTGGGTTATTGTCACGATCGCATTCCTGTTGTTCTTTCCGTTGGCGGGCACGTACGGCATTTGGCTGTACTCTCACCGGAGCATCCAGAGATTGGGCGGCGAGTTCGCCAGCGAGGTCACGCCTAAGATCCTCGGCGGCTGGGATTGGCAAACGCTGTACGAGCTTGGAACCCTGTCTGTCAAGCAAGGCGCCAGCGAAGAGCAGTTCCGCGAGTGGCAGGAGCAGTACGGAGAGCTGGTCGAGGTCGGAGCGTTCACCCCGGAGAGTTCGAAGGTGATCGACCGTGCCGACATGAAGTGGCACCTTACAGACCTGGTTGCCGACGTCGAGTTCGAAGAGGAGACCGTTCGCCTCGAGTTCACCGCGGGCCGACGCGCTATGTCGCAAGACGAGTGGCGAATCGAGAGGTTTGTCCTCCTGCCCCGCTAATCGTGGAATACCGAGGCAGGACGTCTCCATGAAGCAGAAAACCACACTCCTAGCAGTTTTGCTGGGTCTCGCCGTAGCGATGACCGGCTGTGGCGCCGCCGTTGAGGCTGCCGACGAAGGCGCGAATGCGTTCCAAAGCGGGATGAGGTCCAAGGACCAGGCCATAGACATCGCCGAGAAGAAAGAAGCGTTCGAGGCGGAAAACGACTTCTAGCCCCTAGTAGAATCGGCGGCATGAAGGTCTTCATCTCCGCCGACATCGAGGGCGTGACCGGCGTCGTCACCTGGGGCCAGGCTGGAGGCCCTAGCAGTGAGCACTATGACTGGCCGCACGCCCGCAAGATGATGACCCACGACGTGAACGCCGCTGTGCGCGGCGCGCGCGCTGCCGGCGCTAACCGTGTGGTTGTGAAGGACAGCCACGGCGGCGGAAAAAACCTCCTCGTTCCAGATCTCGAAGATGGCGTCGAGCTGATCTCTGGCGCTGGGTCTGGCGTGCTCGGGATGATGGAAGGGGTCGACGGTGGATTCGACTGCGCCATGCTCGTCGGATATCACGGGATGGCGGGCACGCTGCACGGAATCATGGAGCATACGATCAGCGGGAACGTGCACCGGTACTGGATCAACGACGTGCCCTCGGGGGAGATCGCGATGAGCGTCGCGACGGCCGGCGTCTGCGGCGTTCCCGTCGTGATGGTCAGTAGCGATCAGGCTGGTTGCGCCGAGGCATCGACCGTGGTTCAGGGTTTGCATACTGCCGCCGTGAAGGAAGGGCTCGGGCGGTACATGGGCCGGCTTCTGCACCCATCTGAGACTGGGCCACTGATCGAGGAAGCGGCGAAGGTGGCGACGACTTCTGCAATCAAACCTTGGAAGCCGACCGAGCCGGTGACCGTCAAGATCGAGTTCAACCGCACCGAAGAGTGCGACGTCGCCTGCCAGATGCTCGGCTGGACGCGGCTCGACGCCTACGCAATCGAGTTCACCGCCGACGACTGGCCCACCGTCCACATCGCCACCCGCCGCGCCCTGGCGATGGCCGGCACCGGGGCTGCGAACAACCGCTAGGCCGCCGATGGCGTGCGCCGAATGTCTACTGTTTCTGATACAATAGAAGCGTAGCGGGTACGAAATCAGTCTTGAAGAGAAGAAATCATGAGCAATGCGAAGCGACTGGAAGAGTCGATCATCTACCTAGCGCGCGAATGTGCTGAGCTACCGCGCTTCGGTATGACCAAGATGTACAAGGCTCTGATCATCGCCGATATCCTCGCAAAATCTACTCTCGGCGAAACAGTAACAAGGTGGAAGTACCTCCGGTTCGAAAAAGGGCCAGTTCCGGTCGATGCTCACAGAATCATCGATGAACACGAGTTTCTGTCCATCTTGGAGATACCTGTTCACAACAGGACCATGAAGCGCGTCGTGGCACACAGAAAACCGGACCTTTCTGTGTTCTCGGACGAGGAGGTCAATCTACTGCAGATGGCCATCGGAATTGTCAGCGGTCATACGGCCGACGGCGTCAGCGAACTGAGCCACGGAATACCAGCTTGGCGCTGGACTGAGCCTGACAAGGTCATCGACGAGGAGCTTCTCAAGTATCCATATCTGATCAAGTCATCCAAAGCGTCCGGAGAGATGCTCGACTATGCCGAGGAATCGCTGAAAGCCCAAGGCATCGTTTGACGTCTGACTACACCGACCGGTTCCTAAGCAAGCTTGCTGACCTGCGATCGGCTGACCCGATCTGCGCCGAGCTGATACAGCGGGAGTGCGAGTTCTTTGCCAGCGAGTGCGAGCCGGTCAACGACATTTACGACGTTCACGAAATCACGGTCGAACACATCGGCGGACAACCGATTGCGTCGCTCCTTGTCATCGTCGATCGAAACCGAGTCCTGTTTTTCGATCTGATCGAAGCAGACCAACTGGATGAGGATACGGAGTGAGGTCTTCTTCTTGATGCCGACCTTCATCGCCGCGCGCTGGCGATGGCTGGCACCGGGGCTGCGAACAAGCGCTAAAACCCATTCGTGTAGAAATCGGGTGGGGCTGGCTTTCGCTTCTTTGGGTATTCAAACACGATATCGCTGTGGCCCGATGTTCGAACAGCTTGACCACCATCATCTACGCTGTCCTCGCCGACGCTGTATATCACAAAGCCGTCTTTCGTCTTCTTGTACAACAGACTTGCACCCGTGAACGGATCAAGGCCGATGTTCTCGAAAGGGTCTTGGGCGCTATTCCGCATCGCGAGCAGAGCTTCGAGAGACGATTTCAAGACCTCGCGTCTGGCTCTCATCCTGACTTCGCTCGTGGCGAGCCATTCCATTTCGATCGAGAAGAAACGTACGAGAGCTTCCGCGCCGTGCCAGAAGCCCGTTCCGCTCGGAAGCAAGTCGTCGATCCCACGTGCCCAGGTGATCAGTTCGTCGTCGTCTTGATCGTAGGTGTTCAGAATCTCGATCCAGTGCTTCAGCGTCAGCTGCGTTGCCTTGGACTGCGTCGATTGCAACCTTACAGAGGCATCCTCCCATTCGCCCTCGTCACCGGGGATACCATCTCTCCAGGCCCAAAAGAAGCCATATCCCGCCCCTGCCAATTGCTCCATATTCTGGGGAATCCAAACACCCGAATACGCCTCCGATCTCAACGTCTGACTCCAGTCAGTTCTCCTCGGCCAGTATTCGAGTTGGCTGAGAGCACCATCTACAAAAGCACCGCTTGCTTCTGGCAGCGCAGCCGTGTACTCGATTGCGTCGGTATAAATCGATCTAATTGCAATCGCAACCAGGTGTCCGATCCAGAAGCCGGACTGATCCATGTGGTTCGCGATTTGCAGCATCCGGCGCAGGTCGACGAGCGCAGCATCGACTTCGCCGTCTTCCAAACTAAGCATTGCGCGCACGGCAAGTGCTTTGGAGACTTGCTTGGCTATAGCAAACTCGGGAATCAAGATTATGACTGGGTTCGACCAGTCCTTGTAGGCTCGGTACTCGGGCAGTTCGGCGGCCAGTTCAGCTAAGAGAAGAAGCTCCACAATCGCTTCGAAGTACTTATTCACTTCTTCGATATCAAAGTCGTCGTAGCCAGCGATGACGGCTCGGACGTGCAAATCCTCCCCGTACAATAAACCGCGTGAAGACTCGACAATACTAACCATCTGATCGAACAGCAGAGCTGCGTTGTCCTTGTCCCGTGGGGCAGAATCGAGAAAGATGTCTTCCGGCTCAACGGGGAAACCAGCCGCCCTCGCCTTGGCAAGCTCGCCCTTCAACCCCATGCTGCCAAACGGATCGAACACAAAGCTGACGAACAGGAAAACCGTCAGCGTTGCAGCGACAACCCACCAAATCCTCCTCTTTCCTTTCTTGTTCGGCTCAGTCCTCATTCTCTTCGACCCGATGACAGCTCAGAGCCCCAGACGGACAGCGACCGACCTGCGCCTCGATCTCCTCCGTGCTCGCGTTCTCCATCTGAATCCACGGTACATCCCTTGGGCTTGAACACACCCGGTAAACCTCGGGCGCAGTTGCCTGAGTGGATGCACAGCTTGGGTTTCCAGACGACCGTCAGCTCGCCGTTCGTGTACTCGTGCGTCTCTTTGCCCACTCATTCATCATATCATCGGATCGGGCAGCAGGCGGCAACTACTTCAGCGTGACGTTCTCGCGATCCGAGATCAAGCGGCGCATCTGTATGCCGACCTCCGTCGTAATATCCTTTGCGAAGTCATCTAGGACTGCGATGTTCGCCTCCCGCTCGGTCGCCAGCACACAACCGATCGCGTGCCGAGCAAGCGCCATCCGATCGGAGGTCTCAACGGTCTCCGACTGAAGCCGCGCAAGCAGAAGATGCAACATCCTCGTCGTGATGTAAGGGTCGCAGTAGTTCGCCAGAAGAGCGACAGCGTGCCATGCCTGGGTCTCGTCCCCGCGAACGACCTGCACGGCCAACTTCGAGACCACGCTCCGATCACGGCGCTCGGCGAGTATCCGGAGCCGCGAGGGGCCAGACCGCGCATCCACCAATCGCAGCGCGCCCACGAACGCAGGGCCAGAGACCGCGCCGACCAGCGCGCCCACTTTGATCATCGTCATCATGTGCGGCGACCAAGTAACGTCCCCCGGGAACCCGGGGTGCAGCAAGAAAGACGCGACCAGGAACAGAGCGGCGCCGATGACGCCACCCAACAGCACACCCTTGACATACGGGCTCAGGCTCCCCCATTCAACGTCCATGATTTAGCCGACCCCTCCCAAAGGTTCTAACGACGCTAGTTTAGCCGAGTTTCATCGACTGCGGCCCGTTTTCAAGGTCGCTTCAAGTAGGCGTAGGCGTTGTGTGCGTGAATCGACTCCTCGTTCTCCACCTCGATTTCGTACGAATCGTACCGTCCGTCGGCGTCGAAGGCGAGCGCGATCTCGCGCACCATGTCCTCGACGAATCGCGGGTTGTCGTACGCCTTCTCCGTCACCCACTTTTCGTCTGGCCGCTTCAGCACCGGATACAGCGCGCACGAAGCGGCCGCTTCGATCGTCTCAATGATCTCTTCGAGCCAAACGTGATCGTTCGTGCGGACGCGCACCGTTACCCAGCCGCGCTGGTTGTGAGCTCCCCGGTCAGCGATCTCCTTGCTGCACGGACACAGCGTCGTGACCGGCACGCGCAGGACCATCACGACCTCGTAAGCGCTGTTGATCTCCGCGTCGAAGCCGCACTCGTACTCCATCATCCCCTTCTTGCCCGTGACCGGGGCCGCTTTGGACATAAAGAACGGGAACCGGACTTCTAAGTGTGCGCTCTCGGCGTGCAGCCGCTCCTTGAGTGTCTGCAGCAGATTCGGCAGCGCGTGGACGCTGATCTCCCTGCCGTGCTCGCCCAGAACCTCTAGGAACCGGCTCATGTGCGTGCCCTTGAAGTGGCTGGGCAGATCGACGGTGAGCGTGAAGTTCCCGATCGTGTGCTGCCGCTCGTCGGCGCGGTCTAGAACCTCGATCGGGAAACGAACCTTCCGCACGCCGACCTTGTCGATCGGAATGTTGCGAAGGTCCTCCGTCTTCTGGACGTCCGGAAGACTCGTCTGTTCGTTCTGTTCGTCTAGCATCGCGTTTTTCGCTGGTTCGGTCCGAATCGACGCAACATTCTTGAATACGCATCCGGGGCGGATTTGTTGCGTCTGCACTAGCTTACACCGACTGTTCTTCCGCCCCTAGTTCGGGTGCCACGGTCTGTCCCGCTAGGCAGGCCGTGCGTCGGTTCACGAGTTATTGGTCAAATCGTACGTCGCGTGCATGAGCTAACGTCGCCCAGTAGGACGGCCCTCCATGGTTGGCAGGAATCCCCTCTCCCCTGGGGGAGGGCTAGGGAGGGGGTTCGGTCGAGGACAGCTTGCAAGGATTACCCAGCAGCTTTGGTCGCCCAGGAGGACGGCCCTCCATGGTTGGAAGGAATCCCCTCTCCTCCTGAGGGGAGGGCTAGGGAGGGGGTTCAGCTCGGGACTGCTTGCAAGGATTACCCAGCAGCTAAGGTTGCCCAGGAGGACGACCGTCGACGGGGAAGTCGAGAGTGAGACTGTCCTGCACCCGCGGCTCGCGGGGACGCTTGCCCTCCCGGTGCATTGTTCATTGCGTGAGACCCGAGAACGACGACTCCAACAACTCCAGCGTGTGCAGCACCTTGACCCTGGCGCCGTTCTCGTCGCTCGCCTGCTCGATCCATGAGTGGCACCCTGGGTTGCCGGTAACGACGATGTCAGCGCGCGAAGCCTCGACGTTCTCCCACTTGCGATCCAGCAGCGCGCGCGCGTACGTCGGCTGGGTGAGGTTGTACACCCCGGCGCTCCCGCAGCACATATCGCTCTCGTGCAGCTCAACGAACTCCACCTGCGGAACGGCTTGAATCAGTTGGCGCGGCGCGTCTTTGATAAGCTGCCCGTGGGCGAGGTGGCACGCGTCGTGGTACGTAACTCTCGCCCGTATGCCGCGCGACTTTGCCAAGGTGCTTGCCAGACCGAGCTCCGCCAAGAACTCGGTAGGGTCAAAGACCCTCTCCGAGAACGCTGATCCCGCGTCACCGACCAGCTCGCCGTACTCCTTCATCGCGCTTCCGCAACCGGCTGAGTTGACGATGACAGGCAGGTCGTCCGGCATATCCTCGATCAGCTTGGTGGCCCTTGCCTTGGCGTCGTCGATGAACCCGCTGTGAGCGTGCAGCGCGCCGCAGCAACCTGCTTCTGTCTCCCTAACCATGAGCCCAACACGCCTGAGGAGGCGACGGGTTGCGTCGTGCACGCCCGGGTACAGCACGCGCATCGCGCAACCCTCGAGAAGATACACTTCGCCTGTCAAGTCCGGCAGCGTCGCATCCTCAAGCTCGGGCCACTGCTGCCTGGTCGATACTTTGGGAAGCCGAGCCTGCGGGGGTTCGTCCGTCAACTGGCGGCTCAGCAGACCAGGCAGGCGACTACCAGGCCACAGCTTCGCCAGCGCCACCTGCCTGCGAAACGTCTTCGGGTCGCTCAGGCCGTCGAGCAGCTTCTTCACCGCTGGCCCTTGGTCGATCTTCTCCCTCGCGAGTTCGAGAATCTGGCCGTACTTCACGCCGCTCGGGCAAGCTGGCTCGCACGCCCGGCAGCCGAGGCACGTGTCGATCGCCTGCTTGACGTCGCTCCATGCGATCAAACCCTCGTCGGCGCTGCGGGCGAGGTAGATCCGTCCACGCGGCGACTCCGTCTCGCGCCCGGTGATCACGAACGTCGGGCACGCCTCAAGGCAGAACCCGCATCGGATGCACTGGCTGGTCAGGTCGGAGAGGGACTTCATGCGCCAGCCCATTGTATCTGTGTCCGGTATTCTCCGGCCCATGCCTGAGTTCCCGTACGCCGACCTGAAGCCGTACCTGGACGGCCTCGTGCCCGAACGGCATCCCGAGCTTCAGAAGATGGAGGCGTACGCGGCTGAGAACGACTTCCCGATCGTCGGTCCGGCCTCGGGCCAGTTCTGCTACATGGTCGCCAAGATGCTCGGCGCCACAGCAGTCTTCGAACTTGGTTCGGGGTTCGGGTATTCGACGGCGTGGTTCGCTCGGGCTGTCAACGAGAACGGCGGCGGCGTAGTGCACCACGTCGTCTGGGACGAGGAACTGTCCGCGATGGCCCGCAAGCATCTGGCTGCGATGGGGTTCCCGGCGACGGACTCCGGCCAGAACGCCCAGACGATGATCAACTATACGGTCGGGGAGGCGGTAGCCGCGTTCAAGGGTTACGACACGCAGTTCGACCTGGTCTTCAACGACATCGACAAGGTGGGGTACCCGGACACTGTGGAGGTCGTCGAGCAGCGGCTGCGGACTGGGGGCGGATTCATCACCGACAACGCGATTTGGGGCGGGCGAGTGCTCACCGGAGACGACGACCCCGAGACCGCCGCAATCCTCAAGTTCACGCAGATGCTGACGCAGAGCCCGAAATGGGACACCACGCTCCTCCCGATCCGCGACGGGTTGTTGCTGGCGATCAAGCGGTGATCCGGTTTGAGTCCCGAGTGGCGAAAGGTTTGAGGGTCAAGGGTCGAGGGTCAAACCCGGACCAGTCCGACCGGGCAGAAAGGAATTGTAGCCGCATGCTTCAGCTTGCGCGCTCGCCTGGCGCTTTCACATGTGGACCGTGCCGAACGCCCCCGGACGCAACCTAAAGGATGCGGCTACAGCGGGATGAACTGACTTCGAATCACTTGATAAATGCAGCGGATCCCGCTAACTCGAAAACCTTCTCACCTGTCTCAAGCGAGTAGACCTGCACCTTCGTGGCGCGCATGTCGGTTACATAACGGTAGCCCATTTCGTAGCGGGTGACGACATAGTCGTCGCGATCAGCGAGAGTGATGACGATGAACGGTGATTGAAGCTCCATGTGAACCGCAATCATGTCGCCGATTTCGAGTGTGATCTTCTTCTCTCGACCCGACCAATACGTGTTGACGCTCGCTTTCTTTGGCTCGATCGCCATGTTGCTGTCGAAGCAGGCGAAAGTCTGGCCCGCATCGGCCATAGCACCCGTCCCTCTGTGCAATCCGTCCATGCCATAGATTTCCGGGCTGAACGGGGTGATTCCTGATGATTCGCCGACGTGGTACTGCCAGTCCATATCCCACGCCATCCTCGCTGCTGTAGCGACTAACAGTGCACGACGCTCTTGCGTCTGCCTTTCTGCAGTATTCAAGATTCGGCCGCTAGAAGCCCATTGGCCATTCTTATCCTTGAAAACCGAGTGATATATTGCTCTAATCTCATCAGCATCCGGGTACAAGTCGTGCCGCATCCAACGAACGGATGTATTACTTGACCACACGAAATCCGTGAATCCAACGATAACGTCTACCAGATCGGTCATTATGTGACGACCTTCTTTCACGTCGAACGCAACGAGGCGGATCGGCGGATCGAAGGCAGATGTCGACTGGGTTACTACTGCTGTATGTCCGTCCGGAGAGACCGTTAGAGTGCGCACCGCACCTGGCTCCTTGATCGGCAATTCGACAGACTCACTGATTAACTCGCCAGTCATCAGGTCGTAGACAGCCAGGTGAACTCCGTTAGCCTGCTGATCTTGCAGAACACTAATGGACGGGCCGCTCAGCGAGAGTGCCACAGGCAAGAGTAAGGCTGTAAGCATATGCAACCACCTTCAGTCCCACAGTATACAGGAACGGTCGCAGATCGCTGAATCCTCTCGCAACCACAGAAGAGCCATAATCGAAGCGGATGAAGACCATCGGCGGCAACAGGGATGCGTCGGGAAAGCGGGTGGGCATCGTCGTCTGCCGCTGGAACGAGTACGTCAACCAGATGCTGCTCGACGGGGCGCTGGACGAGCTGAAGACCCACGGCGACCCGGAGGTGATGGTCGTAAAGATCCCCGGCACGTGGGAGATACCGGTCACCGTCCAAGCGCTGATCGAAAACGACCAAGTCGACGCCGTGATCGCCCTCGGGACGATCCTGCAAGGGGCGACCGCGCACGCCGAAATGCTCGCCGAAGACGTCAGCTCCGCACTGATGAAGCTACAGGTCGAGACCAAGACGCCAATCTCGTGGGGCATCCTGACGCCGGAATCGCAGGAACAGGCTATCGAGCGAGCCGGCATGAAGCTCGGCAACAAGGGCCGCGAGGCAGCGCTCGCCGCAGTCGAAATGCTCAGCGTGCTCGACGCGCTCCGAAGCAAGTAGACTCGGTATCCGTTAAAGCTCTGGGACAATCAAATGATCGCAGCATTCGCACTGGTACTCGCCCAAACACCGAAGAACGTCCCCGCAGACGCCGAGCTGGTCTATCCGCTCATGCCGCGCCTTACCGCAGTCGCCAACGAAGACGGCGAGAAGGTCCGCACCCACATGACGCTGCACTCCATGACCGTCAAGCTAGGCAAGGACTTCTCGTCGTTCGAGTCTCTGAGCTTGTTCAAAAACACCGCGAAGGTCGAAGGCGAGGTCGATCTGGTCGTCGCTTTCGAAGCGTACAGGAGTGGCTTCGGACAGAACATCCCGGTAATCGCGCTGTGGAGCGACGATGAGGTGCTGCCGGTCGATCTGAAGACCCGGTACGCCCTCCCGGAAAAGGGGCAGATCGGGCTGTATGAGTTCACTTACCGCGTGACTGTCAAACGGCTCGCAACGCATTCGCTCAGGCTGAAGTTCAGCCTCCCCGTCGGCAAGAGCGGGATCGACCGAGAGGAACGGCTCATTGGATACCGGGTGATGGATATTGACCAGCGCCAGGCTCTTGAGCAGTTCCGGATGAGCGTCAAGTACGACGGCGAGATCGTCTTCGTTCCGATCGAGGCCAAGCCGGACTGGGGCTGGGAGGTCGGCGCGAACGGCGCGTATCTAAAGCTCGACCGCAAGAAGTCCGACAGGGACGCGATCCTGACGTACCGCTACTACCCGGCCGGCTTCGGCGAACGAACGAAAGTGCGGCCGTGAAACTTAAGACACGACCACACTAGCAAGGCTACTTCTTGCGATAGACGAATCTATCAATCTGGAGCGACCCGTCGTCGTTGAGCTTGTACTTCGTTTTGACGGTCCCCTCCTTGACGGCCTTTCCGTCGATCTCTGTCCAGACGACTTTCACGTACGAGCCGTCCGTTGACCACTTGCCTTTCGACGAAGTGGCAGGCCCCTTGAAGGCGAACGTGTCGTCCTTCTTGAAGGTCCAAGTCGTGCTCTTGTTAGTGCCGTTCAAGAGCCACTTTCCGATGACGTGCTCACGTGGGAAGTCGGCGAAAGCGATGGCGGCGATTGAGATTGCAAGGGAGATTAGGGCGAGTTTCTTCATGGGTCAGTACCTCCTGTGAGTTGGATACTGGCGCCCTTTGTGCTGGGCGCTTGCCACCCTGTCCCGTTCGTTCCGCCCTAGACGCCAGGTTTCACACGTTTGGTTGCCAGTTTTCTTAGAAACTGTACTTGCCAGGTTCAATTTCGCGCTCTTCATCAGCCCAAACAACGGTCGCAGGCACGGGACAGCAGACTTCGAGCCGGCCGTCAGAGAGGCTCACAACGAGTTCGCCGTCGGGGTGCGGTATCGATGCTCGAAAGGCCCTGAGGCGGCCGGAACGGGGTGCGATCCGCGCCTTTCTCCAGCCCTCTTCGATGCTCGTCACCCCGGCGACGATCTGGAAAAACCCGAGGATCGGGTGTGCCGACCAGGCGTGGCAGTCAGAGCGGGCTGGCTCCGGGCCTTCAGCAAACGTACTCAATCCGTTCTTGACCATCTCCTCCCAGGGCCCCAGCTCGGCGACGTAGTCCGCCGGTCGCTGGGCGATGTGGTTGTAGTAGCTGAAGTAGTACGTGCTGTGAGCGCCACCCTCAAGGGCTTTCGCCGGCCACGGGTCGGGAGTCATCCCGGCGATCGATTGCGCGATGCGGAACACTGCTGCCGCGTGTTCGCTCGGCTGGCGGGCCGGGTCTTGCGGGTGGAACGCCAGCCCAGCCTCCGAGCGGTCGGCAGTTTGCAATGAGTGACGGATAGCACGAAGCCGATGCTCCGCGCCTTCGATCCGCGCGAGCGCCGCCTCGGCCATCCATTTGGTAAACAGATGCACCGATGAGCGCGCGCGTCCCGGTGGCTCGCCCCATTTCCACTCCGGAACCCAGTCCGCGAACGTCCAAAACGCTTCGTCTTGATTCCCCTCGATCAGTCGGTCCCACGCTCCGAGCACTTCGTGCGCCTGCTCGATCATTCGCGACGGAATCCGAACTCGGTCGTACAGCCACTGGTCGTACAGCATCATGATCCACCAGAGGCTGAACGGCGGGATTACCTGTGGCTGCCGACTCGGGTACCGGCTCTGCATGAGGCCGTCGGGCATCTGCGACCATGAGATCTGTTCGACGGCGTTTCGCTGGAGAGCGCGATCCTTGGAGAGGTAGTAGCCGATCAGCGCCTGGATCCTCGCGTCCCCCGCGTACTGAAGCTGCTCATAGTACGGGCAGTCGAAATACGTCTCGCCAGCGCATCGCTCAACCGTGCGAACCGCGACCTCCCAGATGTCTTTCGTGCTCGGATGATCGGACTCGAAACTGCCAGCAACGGACAGCGGATACCCCGTCTCATTCGCCGTCACGCCCAGTAGCTCGGCCTGCCCGTCTGATTCGATCTGTACGTACCGAAACGTCCTCCACCACAGCGGAGCAAAGGCTCGAACGTCACCGTCGAAAACAAACTTGTCCTGGTACCCGGAGACGGTCTTGCCAACGAACTCGCTCCTGTTGCCCTTCGCGCCGTCTTGCCCAACAAGCGCCTCCGTATAGGTGACCGAGACTTGCGTACCGGTGACCCCGCTGAACTTGAAACTAGGATAGGCGTTCAGCAACTCGCCAAAATCCAAGAGCAGCGGCTCACCTGGGCGAATCTTCTCCGACTGAAACGCGGCACGCTCGCCCGAGGCGATGTCGCAGACGGAGATCGTGCCACCAAACGGTTCGCGGCGCATAGCCGGAATACTCCGCGGCACGAGCATCCAAGGCGTGCCACCGCCTCCGCCGCCTCGTTCGACGGCTTCGCATATCTCGTTCGGCTCCTTCCAGTCCAGCCCGCACTCCTCGCCGGACGCAAGCTCGGCCGGTATGTCCCTTGCGTCGATGATCTCGCCGGGGCCGACGTCGATGTAGAACGGCCCGACTAGGCTGTGTAGCATGTCAAAACCCCAGCCAGGGACCTTGACGACCTGCCAATCCTCTGGAGTCGAAACGTCGCCACCGCTCAGCACGAAGCCCAGTCGCGCCGAATGCTGTGCCATGGGTGCGTACCGCCCAAAGTTCCACACCAGCGCGACGATCGTGTTCCCCCCGTCTCGCAGAAACGGGGCCAGATCGTAGCTTTCGTAGTGCCAGTGTTGGAGGTCCCCGCGCTGCGGGCCTTCGCCGACGAACCGACCGTTGACGTACAGCTTGTACCGCTGGTCGGCGCTGACGCGAATCGGCAGTCTCGGCACCGCGGCACGGCAGAGCAGTGTGCGCCGAAAGACGAAGACGCCAGCGTCGCCCGCCGGATGTTGCGTGTATCCGATCCACTTTGCGCCCCAAGCGCCCTGCAGCCCAGACATCGGCTACTCCTCGCCTGCTATGGAGTCCGTGAGGTTTGCGATAACTCGGATCTCATCGTAAGTCGCCACGTCGTCGATATCGGCGACCATGCACGGGTCGCAGCCGGTGATGATCATCGCCTGCCCGCCCATCAGGCCGCCCACCCGGCGCTCGGCATCGGCGATCGATATGCGATGCATCAGATAACAGATGACCGCCCACGGGCCCAGCTTCCAGAGCATCGCCAACTGGCTCTTGCGCGATCGTGCGAACCGGTCGATCTCGTTGACCGCGTGCAAAAAGCCCGCCGGAGACGCAGCGTACAGTGCGCCGGACACGAACGCCCCGTCCCGCAGGCGAATCGGATGAATCGGAAAGCCGGGGTACTTGGCGCTAAACTGCTTGTGCTCGCACAGGCCGGCAGCGAACCATCGCACCTGCTCTTCGTCGCGCCGGCCCTCGACTGCCGCCACGAACTGAGTTAGGCTATCAGCCGTGAGCAGCGGTGCATCGGCGGGCAAGAACAGGACTGCGTCGGCAGGACCGAGCGCCTCGGTGGCAATGCGCACGTTTTCGATCTGCGAGTCGCCCTCGGTCACTAGTTTTCCGAAGTGGACCTCGTCACGGACGTCCTCTCCGCTCACCGTCACGCAGTTGTCGTAGCCTGCGTCTCGGATCGCATCCAGCGTCCGTGCAAGCGACGTCCTGCCTTTGATCACGGCCAGCGCCTTGCGAGGGGTGCCGAGCGCTCCAGCCAGCGGATCGGGCACCAGTCCTCCCGCAGCGACGACGACGCCCCATCTCATGGTTCGAGCTCGTTTAAGATCAGCGGAATCATCACAGTCCATACGCAAGGGCCTAAACCGGTGTCTTCCCCGGTGGGTCTGCTGGAGCATTTTAGCGGAATTCTGCCCGCAGGTCCACGATCCGATCCTTTCCGTCTGCGACCCGGCCGGCGTCGCGGCGTTAAACCCCTGTCCAGCAAAATTGCGTGGATGAACGCAGAACAAGCGACAGAACGTCCTTGCATCGCGGATACTGCCAGTAGTACCGGCAGTTGGAGCACATCGGAAATGACACGACACAACCTCTTCGCGCTACGCGCAATCAGCTTGGCGACCGTAACGATCGCTTGCGGCCTCTGCGCAGCTCAAGACGACGCAGCGGAGCACGCTCGCGCAAGACTCAAGTCAGCCGTGCCGAAGATCCAGTTCCTCATGTCTGGCGAAAGCGTGTCGCGCGTGTACGGTGCGCGCTTCGGCTACGGGTTCTCCCCCGAGCAAGCTGCTGAAGAGTTCATCGCCGAGTACGGAGAGGTTTTTGAGCCCGGCGAAGGACACTTCGTCATGGCTGGCACTCAGCAAGTCATGCGTGGCAAGTTCACCGCCGTTTACTTCGACCAGTACCTGGACTCGATGCGAGTTGAGGACGCCTACCTCACCGTGCTGGTTCTCAACGACGGAGTGAGCTCGGCACTGCTGGCAAGCTCCGCCTCAAAGAAGGTGCAGAACCCGCTTGGCGGGTTAAAGGTCAACGCGGCGCGCGCCCAGCGAATTGCGCAAAGAGCCAAGCCCGGACTCGATGTAAAAACGGTCCCGTATCTAGTGATCTACCAGGGTGAGGCATCTACCCACAGAGCGTGGAAGGTGACGCTGACCAGCGACGACCTGGCAAACCCCGCCAGGTGGATCGCCTACGTGGACACCGCGACAGGACAAATCCTCGACTGGAAGGACGAGATTCGTTACGCCGACATCAATGGCCACGTCGACGCATGGCACACGCCCGGCCTGAAGCCGAACCAGCCGAACAACCCTCCAGCGCTGACCTCGCTGCCGCTCCTGCGGGTCAACGTCGTTGGAGGCAGTTCCGCCCTGACCGATTTTCTTGGCGATTTCACCATCTCCAACAGCGGAGCCACGACCGTAACGGTCGAAGCCAGGCTGCAAGGGCCGTGGGCCAGGGTCGTGAATCGGGCTGGCGCAAACGAGGTGCTGTCGCAAAACGTAACCCCGCCCGGGCCGGTCAACTTTGTGTTCAACGCCGCGAGGGTGCAGTTTAACCAGGCGCAGGTTGACGGTTTCCTGCACACAACCCTCATCCACAACTTCGTCAAGGATATCGAGCCGACGTACCCCGGGGTCGACTTTGCGATCACCGTCAACGTCAACATCAACTCCAACTGCAACGCTTACTTCAACGGCAGCTCGATCAACTTCTACACGGCGGGAGGAGGATGTCCGAACACCGCCTACTCGACTGTCGTTCAGCACGAGTACGGTCACCTCATCGTCTCCAGGGGACACCCCGGAGCGAGCGGCGACTACCATGAGGGCATGGCTGACGTTACAGCTGCGCTAGCATCGAACACGCCGCTCTTAGCCGAGGACTTTCGCGGACAAGATACCGGCGCTCTGCGAAGCAGTTACAACTCTGTTGCCTATCCGTGTTCCGGCAGTGTTCATCGGTGCGGTCAAGTTCTCAGCGGTGCCTTCTGGCTGACCAAGGACGAGCTCGACGTAACGATGGGGCCTGCGGCCGCCCTGGCCCATACGCGCATGCTGTACTTGAACAGCATTCTCTTGCACCCGTCCGGCATCAACCCGGGCGTCACCATCGACGTTCTCATTTTAGACGACGACGACGGCGACCTCTTGAACGGAACGCCGCACTACGACGAAATCGCTGACGGCTTTGGAGCAAAGGGGCTGGACGCTCCGCCGCTCGAGTGGGTCAAGATCAGGCCTGTCACTGTCCTTCCTGAATTCATCGACCTCGATCTGGTCGGCAACCTCCTACCGGTTGTGTTCGATATCAGCGACGGAGTCGGTCAGCTCGATGTGACTACGATCCGTCTCCACTGGCGATTGAATCGCGGCACTTGGAACGAATCGCCGATGTTTCAGCTTACCAACGGCATCACCGCCGGTCCAGTCGCGCCGAGGTTCTACGGCGCGATTCCGACTCCGCCGTGCGGCTCATCGCTCGAGTGGTTCGTTTCAGCGGCCGACTTCCAGGGTCGCGTAAACCTCTGGCCAAAAGACGAAACGCTGGAGTCGATCGTCGGCCACTCGCTCGAAACGATCTTCTTCGACACGTTCGAGCGCAGCCTGGGTTGGACCGTCACGGACTTCAACTTGGCGACCGGCAGCTGGGTGCGAGCAGCCCCGAACGCGTCCTTCCTCAACGGTCGGATGGCGAACCCAGGATTCGACTCTGACGACGCTGGGTCGATGTGCTTGTTCACGGGCAATGCAGCTGTAGGCGCACCGGTCGGCACCAACGACGTCGACGGCGGGCCGACTAGGCTGACGTCTCCGGTTTTCGACCTCAGCGGCGGGAACGGCGTGATCGAGTACAAGCGCTGGTTCTTCAACGACGATGGCGATGACTCGCTCGTCGTCGAGATTTCCAACAACGGAGGCGCGACTTGGACCCTCGTCAGAACCGTGATGTACGGCGGCTCGCAGAACGCTTGGCTCGATGCCGAGATCATCGTGGGCAACTACGTCACGCCTAGTTCGACCGTCCAGGTGCGATTCTCGACCGCCGACAACCCGAACAATTCGATCACCGAGGCGGCCATTGACGCGTTCCGCGTCCTAGCCGTGCGATGCGAATAGCGCGGCCGGCAAGGCTGCCCGTCCCCGCCTGCACCGGGCCCGTTTCGCCGGTGCGGGCGGTGGACCTATTCAAGGTGCTACTCAGTGCCTCAGGCGCAATCTCGGTATATTAGCTTCATAACCCAGGCTATGAGCAGCAAAGCTGAGACGACCCCGTGGTTGGCAGAGGGCGACGACAAGAGGCAACTTATCCGTACCATGTTTGCCGACATCGCGCCGAGCTACGACCTGCTCAACGGCCTGATCTCGCTGAGGCAGCACAAGCGATGGCGGCGCAAGGCGGTGGCTGCAATCCAACCCGCGACCGGCGATACCGCGCTAGACCTGTGCACCGGCACCGGCGACTTCCTGCTCCCGCTGCGCCGCGCCGTGGGCTCGAGCGGCACCGTGATCGGAATCGACTTCTGCCAGGCAATGTTGCAAAGGGCGGTCAAGAAGCTGCGAGGGCGGGCGTGGCTAGGCCTTGCCGATGCTGGGCGACTACCCCTCTGTTCCCGGTCCGTCAGCGTGGTGACCGTTGGTTGGGGACTGCGAAACGTTCCGGACGTCTCGTCGGTTCTCGCGGAGATCGCTAGAGTGCTGAAGCCGGGGGGTCGAATGGTCTCGCTTGACATGGCGCAGCCGCACAACCCGATCCTTGCCCGGCTGAGCGACGTTGCGTTCCACCGCTGCGTTCCGCTCGTCGGTCGGCTGTTCGGCAAGGGAGAGGCGTACACTTACCTGCCAAAGAGCACCAAGCGATTCTTATCTAGAGAGGAGATGCAGTCGGCAATGGAGCGGGCTGGCTTCGATCACGTCGAACACAGGGATTTCTATCTTGGCAACGTCTGCATGCACTGGGGCTGCAAGCGATGAGAACTTCCGCGTTCTTCGAAACGGTCGCAGGGCGGCCCTCTGGCGACGCTCTTGAAAAGGTATTTCAGGTCGTCGCGACGGTCGAAGATCTGCTCCAATCCGAGATGCGTTCGGACGTCGAGTCGGTGGAGGCCTGCTGCCGCCAAACCCTGAAAGGCGGAGGCAAGCGACTCCGGCCTGCGCTGGCCGTAATGGCGGCGAGGGCGACCGGAGGCGAGTACGACAGCGAGGCCATGATCCGCGTAGCCGCCGCGCTTGAGATGATCCACATGGCGACGCTCGTTCACGACGACGTGATCGACGGCTCAGACACCCGTCGCGGCCTGCCTACGGCCAGCGCGATTTACGGCAACACAGCGGCGATACTCAGCGGCGACGTTCTGCTGTCGAAAGCGATGAGGCTGCTCGCCGAGAACTCGACGCTGGAGATCATACAAATGGTGAGCCAGGCCGTCGTGGAGATGGCTGAGGGCGAGGTCAGAGAGTTGGAGATGCGCGGCGACTTCGACTTGGACGAAGAAGACCACTTCAAAATCCTTGAAATGAAAACCGCTGCCTTTATCGAGGTGTGCTGTCGCGTTGGCGCGCGAATGTCCGCCGCGAGCGAGGAGGCCGAGGAGGCAATCGGGTTGTTCGGCCAGCGCGTCGGGATGGCGTTCCAAATCGCAGACGATCTGCTCGACTACAGGGGCGATGAGTCGAAGACAGGCAAGCCCGCCGCCAGCGACTTTCGCGATGGGCAAGCGACTCTGCCGCTCATTCTGCTGCGCCCGATGCTCACTGATGAAGAGACCGAGTTCGCAAGGACGCGTTTCGGGGACTCCGTGTCAAGCAGCGACGTTGACACGATCTGCTCTTGGATGGACAAGCACGGCGTGTTCGAGCGTGCTGCCGACCGGGCTCAAACTTTCGTCGACGAATCTGTCATTGCGCTAGACCTGTTGCCGACATCGCCCGACCGCGAGCTTCTGTCGTCGGTAGCCCACTACATCGTAGAGCGGGACGCGTGAAGCAGTACGAACTGTACATCTTCGACTTGGACGGCACTGTGTACCTGGGCAACGACCCGGCTCCGCATGCCCCAGACGTGATCGCGCAGCTCGTCGAGCGCGGATCGCTCGTGCGGTATCTCACCAACAGTTCTGCCGTCGAGCCTGAGGCGGTCTGCGAAAAGTTGGCCGAAATGGGAATCCCCTGCCGTCCAGAGTGGGTCTTCACCTCCGGACTGCTCGCGGCGCGGGTCTGCCGCGAGCGCGGGTACAGAACTGTGCACGTCGTGGGCGAGGCGCCGCTCACACAAGCAATCGAAGCAGCGGGCCTCACAGTCGTCGAGGACGGCAAAGCAGACGTTGTTCTCGTGGGGCTGTGCAGGCACATCGACTATGAGATCCTCGACCGAGCCCTTCAGTGCCTGCTGGCCGGGGCAGTGCTGTTGGCCACGAATCGCGATATAACGTACCCAGTCGAAGGCGGTGCGGTCCGCCCCGGCGCGGGATCGATCGTAGCGGCGGTAGAAACTTCCGCAGGTGTCACCGCAGAGGTCCTCGGCAAGCCGAGCGGTCGCATGGTCGAGCAAATCTTGAAGGCGTGCGACTGCCAGAAGGAGAACGCTCTGGTTGTCGGCGATCGCGTCGAGACCGACATCGCCTCCGGTCGCGCAGCCGGCTGCGACACCTGGCTCGTGCTGTCCGGAGTAACGAACGAAACCGTGGGCGGCACCGGTTGCAGCGCCGACCTGCGTGGCCTGCTGGATTAGTCTTTGACGCGCTGTTGCAACTCGTCCTCGGCCTTCGCCAGTGCAGAGATTTCGCTCAGAACGACGTCGATCGACTCTGACACTTCTCCCTCCACCGCCAGCGGGCCAGTCTCCTCGGCCATCTCAGCCGATTTCTTGTCGATCTCGTCTGCCAGCTTCATGAGTCTCTCGGCGATCGAGCGCGCCGGCTTGAAGATTCGCTCCATGTTCGGGCTGCGATGAGCGTACCGCGTCCAGTCTGCCTGAGCGATGTCCTTGAGGCCGCCAAGAACGTCGACGAAGTCCAGGTCGGCCAAGTCCGACAGCACGTCCTGAATATGCTGGCCGCGATCCGCCTGCGGCTCACCCATGCAGTCGGCGCACATGAGTACAAGCTCCTCCATCGCTTGGTCCGCAGCTTCCAGGGCTTGCGTGCGGACCGAGCGCCAGTGCGCTGGCAAGCGCTCGCTGTTCCAGTACTGGCCGGAAAGGCCGGTCATCGCGCGGTGGTAGTGGTGCGAGCCAGCCTCCAGGATCTGCGATGCTGTCGGGTCGAGCCACTTGTGCAGCCGCCGCTGCTTCTCCATGTTGAGCATGCTGTTCGAAGTTCGCCACGACTCCATGCGCTTCGCCTCTTCAGGCGTCTTGGCCCGCCGCAGCCGCTTGTCAATCCAGTACCAAAGACCGGCGCTGATCGGAAACGCGACGAGAGCCATGACGAGCGCAATCCCCAAATTGCCAGTGATCAGCCAAGCAAGGGTGGCGCAAATCGGAGAGGTGAGCCCAAGCAGCCCACAGCCGATCGCCGTGGAGACGCGCACCAACCTGGTCAGCCGCTTTTCGACCACGGCCCGCAGGTACTTGGTGAGGTTCGGCAGCCTCTTCGATCTCTTGTCGCGACGTAGAATCACCTGAACAAGAGAATACGCCATTAGGTACGCCCAGGCTTCAAAAACCGCCTACCGAGGTAAACCACCTGTGATGCGGCTCATCGACACGCACTGCCATTTGAACGACAGCGAAGCGTTTCCAGACCCCGGAGCTGCGATCGACCGTGCGCGCAGCGCCGGTGTTGAAAAGCTGATCGTCATCGGCATCGACATGCCGAGCAGCGAGCGCGCGGTCGATATTGCGCACCAGTTCGACGATGTGTACGCCACAGTAGGCTGGCACCCGTCGTACGCGGCGAACTTTGACCCCTCGACGCTCGCGCAGATCGAGACCTGGCTAACAGACCCGAAGGTCGTTGCCCTCGGCGAGGTCGGACTCGACTACCACTGGGATCACGCCACTCGGGAGCAGCAGCACGAGTGTCTCATTGCGCAGCTCGACCTGGCTGAACGGATCTCCTGCGGCGTCGTATTCCACTGCCGCGACGCTTACGACGACCTGCTTGATCTGCTCGAAAGCCGAGGAGATGGCCGGTACTTGCTGCATTGCTTTCTCGGAGGAAAGCGGCACGCAGAGCGCGTTATCAGTTTGGGGGGATATATCGGCGTTGACGGCCCGATCACATACAAGAAGAACGATCAACTCCGCACGCTGATAGCGAGCCTTCCCAGCGATCGGATCCTGATAGAGACGGACAGCCCGTACCTGACGCCTGAGCCGCACCGAGGACACCCGAACGAGCCAGCTTACGTCGCGCATGTGAACGACGAATTAGCGAAGGCGCTGGGCGTCTCGCCGGAGTCGTGCGCCGACCTGACTACGTCGAACGCCGAGCGTTTCTTTCAGTTCCCCTGATCGCCGTCGCCATCGTCGCCATCGTCACCATTGTCGTCGCCTGATGCGTCATCGTCCGAGTCGTCGGCGTCGGGAGGGTCGCTGCCGATTCCCCCAATCGACGCCTCATCGCCGTCGTCATCCATGAACACGAGCGGCGGAGGCACCGGATCGTCCGGCCCTGGGATCTCCTCGATCGGCTCGCTGTCGAGTCGATCCGACGGCTGCACAGACACTATGATCCTGGGCGGCGCAGGCCTGTCATCAGTTTCAAATGCCATCTCGACCACGTCGGATGGCGTTGGCGTGCGAACCGCTGGGCCACTGGATTCAGCGCTCGAATCAGGCCTGCCGATTCGCGGTCCGACGAGGAAGAACCCGACTGCGGCGACGACGGCGGGCACAGCGACCCACTTGATCACCGTAATCCAGACCCGTCGCACGTTGCTTTCCATGTTCTCCGTCAACCCGCTTCTGCATTTTGACAGACAAAAGCTCTCATCTCGCCGCTCCCAATTCAATAGACGCCTGGCAATTTGATCCGATCCATCCCAACGACACAAAAGAGTACGGCCAACCTTGCGGTTGGCCGCTTCTCTGGCGTTACGGGATTTTAGGATTTCTTCGAAATGACGATCTGCTTGTTGTCGTTGAGCGTGTACTTCAGCTGTGTGGCTCTAGCCAAGACGTCCAGGGCGTACTCCAGCGAGGTATCGATCAGGAAAGCGTCGATTTTGTACATCGGTACGTTTGCGTCGACTATGATCTCGACGCCGGTCTGCTCTGAAAACGACTCGTAAACCTTGCGCAAGTCGGCCCTCATGAACCTCGTTGTCAAATGCTTTTGAAGCTCTGCAGAGGTCAATTTTCCACGCTTTGCCTGCGGTTTCGGCCGCGAATCGCGTTTGGGCAACGGACCTGAACCGACTTTCTTCTTTCCAATGAAGTAGATGCCGTTATCGAGTTCGTACTCCAGGCTCGTCACGGTGCACACGATGTTCAAAGCCTCTTCGAACTCGACGCCGGTGAGCGACAGGTACAGAATGAACCGGATGTTCGCCTCGAGCACGAAGTTGTTCTTGCTCTGCGTGAACAGGTCGTACAGCACATTTCGCACGTCCGCCCCCTTCGACGCGATCGTAACCACGCCTGTCTCGGCAGCAATCGATACGTCGGTGGCTTCGTTCTGGTCTCCGCCTTGAGCGACGGCGAGCGATGAGGCCGCTAACAGCATGATCGGGATGAGTTTTCGCATTTTTGTTTCCTCGGATTTACTGAATCTTTGCTAGCCTTCCGGTAGGTACACCTTTATCGTGCCGGTGCCTTCGGTCGGCTTTGGCTTGGGTGGAGGGATCATTACCGTTTCCTGGCCCGTGATCGAGTCCGCTATGATGACTTCGCTGCCAAGAAACGAGTCATTGTCGCCAGAACTCTCCGCTGCTGCTGGCGAGTTCGACGTCGCTTCCGGGAGGTCATTCGCCCCAGAATCGCTCGTCGCCCTGTCGCCCGTGGGTTCAACCGTGCTTCCGTTCTCCACCGGCTCAGAGCTGTTATCCTCTCCCTGAACGGCGGGCGGGGTGTTGCCTTGGGCTTCGTTTGCCTTTGGACCGAACAGACGAGTCGGATCCTTGAAAACGGTGCTCATCAGGACGAGAACGACTGCTAGGCCTAAGCTGTACACGAGCGTCTTGGCGGTCGAACTCTTGACCTTGGTCTTGATCTTGGACTTGAACTGACGATCAGGTGCGTTGAGCACGTCGCGCGGAGTCCGCAAGGTCGGTTCAACCACAGCTTTGTCCGCGACAGCCGTGCCCGATTCTGATCGGCGCCGGACAAACCTGCCGGTTACGCCCTGGGGCTTGGGCTTCACGACGGCTTTGGCAGTCGGCTTCCCTCCGATTATCTTGTCGGTCAGCATCGCGTTCAGCGCGCCGCGCTGGCGATTCGCATCGGCCATACACTCCGGGCAAGCCTTCAAATGGCCTTCCAGGTCGCTCACAAGCTCGTCCGGCATGGCTTCGCCGGTCAAAAACCGGCGCATTTGCGCCTTGGCTAGCTGGCACTCGATGTTTTGAACTTGCATTCCTCACAACCTACTTTAGGTTTCTTGGGCCGATTCCAAACCGGCGTAATCGGATTCTCGGGGGATTTCCCCGTATCATTAGGGGGATCGCAGTCCCCAGGTCGCTCGGTGGGCGTCGGTACAATGCTCCTACAGGACGCACCCTGCGCAAATTGGGCGCGTAGACACAGTTAGATGGATCAGAACGGTATGCCCTCGGGCGCCCAGAAGACGTGGCGCGAGAAAGTCGGCCTTGCAGAGATGCTCAAGGGCGGCGTCATCATGGACGTCACCAGCGCCGACCAGGCGAAGATCGCCGAAGACGCAGGCGCGGTCGCGGTGATGGCGCTCGAGCGCGTGCCCGCCGACATCCGGCGCGACGGCGGGGTCGCCCGCATGAGCGACCCGGAGATGATCCTGGACATCAAGGAGACCGTCACGATCCCCGTGATGGCCAAGTGCCGAATCGGCCACTTCGTCGAAGCTGAAATCCTACAGGCGCTTGAGGTCGATTTCGTCGACGAGAGCGAGGTTCTGACCCCCGCCGACAACGCAAACCACGTCGATAAGCACCCGTTCACGGTTCCGTTCGTGTGCGGCGCGCGGAACCTTGGCGAGGCGATGCGGCGGTGTGGCGAGGGCGCGGCGCTGATCCGCACCAAGGGCGAGGCCGGCACCGGCGACGTCGTCGAGGCCGTCAACCACATGCGCACGATCATGTCGGAGATGGCTGTCGTTCACAATGCTCGCGAGGACGAGCTTGACGCGCTAGCGAAGGAACACCGGGCTCCCCTGGATATGCTGCGCGTCGTGCATGAGACAGGCAAGCTGCCCGTGCCGAACTTCAGCGCTGGCGGGATCGCGACCCCAGCGGACGCGGCGCTGATGATGAAGCTCGGCGCGGAGACCGTCTTCGTCGGCTCCGGCATCTTCAAGTCCGGCGACCCGGCGAAGCGTGCGAAGGCGATCGTCGAGGCTGTGCTGTTCTTCGACGATGCGAAGAGGCTGGCCGAGATCAGCCGCAACCTCGGCGAACCGATGGTCGGGATCAACGTTTCGTCGATCGACGAGAAAGAACTGCTCGCCCCGCGAGGCTGGTAATCGGCGCGCGGTGATCGGCGGCTATCTCCTCTCCCCTGGAGGGAGAGGATTGAGGTGAGGGGGTGAACAGTGAGAGTCCTTTCCGAATAACGGAGCACTCTACGGCGCGGGCGGTTCTTCAGGTAGCGGCGGGAATGTCCCAACGAGATCATGATCGCGACCTGGCGCTTCCCACCTAAAAACGCCGTCGTCGTCGTGGCCGTCGGCATCGACGCTCCAGATTCGAAATCCGTCCGCGGTATGTTTGAACTTTAGCGGTGCTCCGTTGAATGGATCTAGGTAATCGCCGTCTAGCTCTTCTAGACCCAATGGGAGCTGGCCGTGGTTGGCTTTGTGGATCAGCGCAACTACATAGGCTCTGGCTAGGGCCTGTCTCGCATCCACTGCGGCCATTCGCCGATCAAGTTGCGAGAGGACCGGAACCATGATGAAGGCGTACCGTGAACTCAATTCCTGATCGAAATCGAGTTGAAACAACTCATCCACCATCGGTTTTGTCCAGTCCAACGGCGGGTGCGGATCGTCTTTGATCGGGGTATAGCCAGCGTTAAGAACCTCGGCGAATCGAGCCAGGAACGCTCGCTCCCACATTCTCTTTGGCAGACCCTCTCTTTGCAACCCGATCGAATCGAACACGAATGGCTTGCCGTGAGATTCCGAGCCTATTGTTAGAACTACCTTCAGCCCTCCGTATCGGTCGAGATTTCTCGCGACTGCGACGCCATTAAAGAACTCGTGCCTCATCGCGGGCCGAGGATCGATTGGCACGTACGTGTCAGCCAACATATCGCGCAGGCTACGTAAGGCGGTCTCGTCCGCCTGCCAAAGGTGGGCTAGCAGTGTGCTCGCCATTAGCGTTCTGCCTTCGATGTTTACCGCCGCCAGCAGGCCGATAAACCCAAACTGGCTGCCTTGGTACTGAGCGAGCTTTCGACATGTCGCAAGATCTCGTAACGCCCCATCGACATCGCCATCAATTGCCCTGACGTAAGCGCGACACCGAAGCACGTCGCAAGCCCGTTGAACATGGCCCACCTCAGGATAGAGCAGGTTCGGCCCATGCTCAAGATCCTTGTCAATGAACCAGCCTGACCGATGGTCCAGCGCGGCCTGGATCGCGTCCAACAGGTTGGCGCCGTCGTCGACTATCGAGCGGATTTCGTTGAGTGATTCCTCCCTTAGGAGCCGTGAAACAGCCCGATCTCTCAGATCGGCATCGACAATCTCATCCAGTGCCTCTGCGAGCGGCACGACGACGAGAGCTGCGTTCTGATCGTCTTCAACTGGCTCTTCAACTTCATCCTCTGTCATTGGAAGACCGAGCGACTGGCTAATCGCAATGACGTCAGGAAGCGAGCGTGACGCCGCAGGAAAATCGTACGGGCCAACGCCCGTGACCGCCAGCATGAGGACAAGCGTGATCAGCAGCGTAAAACCCCCGAAAACGAAAACCTTCTTCGGCAGGCTCAACGGACGCGACGACTCTCTCACCCAACGCCAGCGCATAGGTCAATTGTATCCGAGGTTTGGGAGATCGGAAGTTCGGGAGTTGGAGCGCAGACGTTCTCCTGAGCTCAGCCTGTCCTGAGCTTGTCGAAGGATCGAAGGTCCGCACCCCGGTCCGAGGACATTCAGTCCGCCCGACGCGACAACGTCAGGTCGAGCGAGGCCAGCCTCGCAGAGAAGAGCGGCGGCAAGGCACCACACTCCGTTTGTGCAGGTCTGGAGACCCGCGCCACGATCGTCACCGGCCTTCGTACTCTGTCCGCTTCGTCGCGGGCCAGAAGACGGCGAGATCGTCGCGATCCCTGTTCACAGTGTCTCGTGGCACACCTAGATCGTCGATGCCGTCTGGACCGATGCTCCAGATTCGCACTTCGTCCTCCGTGAGAATCGCTTGAAGCTGCGCGCCCTCGTTGAACACGTCGGGAAACGCTGCCCCAGCTTCCTCAAGCGACGCAGGCAGGTGACCGTTTTCGGCCCGGAATCTCAACACTTTCACGAGCGCCTTGCGCAGTTGTTGAACGACGTCGTTTCGGGTAAGCGTAACATCGACTTTGCCGAAAACCGGCATCAGGATTTGAACATAGGTTTCGCTGACTTTGTAGCGCTCCTTCATCCGCTTCGCTCGGCGGTCGATCCCTGCGCCCCAGCCGCGCGGCGGCTCGTCCAGTCCCTCGAACGAGCGGAACAGCGCATTCCACTCCTCCGCAATCGCCGCCGAGAACGCTCTGGCGAACATGTCGCTTGGCAGTCCTGAGCGGCGCACATTGTCGGGATCAAGTACTACGCCGCCGTAGCCGCTGGTGCCTTGCCCCAAGCCAGTCAGTCCGCCGTACTGCTTTAGATTTCTCATGATGGCCAACAAATAATAGAACTCGCCGCGCAGGGCAGGCCGGGGGTCGATCCTGTGGTCGGTCTCAGCGAGTACCGCCGCTAGCTGTGCCAACGCGTCGGGGTCATCAGCCCATGCCGTCATAACGTGCTCGCTGGCCCGCAGCATGATCGCATCGATCGCGATGACGACTAACGAGGCGACGAGGACTGGATCGTTGAGAATCCTGAGTCGAAGCTCGCGACCTGCCCTCAGATCGCCCAGCGCTCCCTCGATATCGGAGCGCTCGGCTCTTATGAACGACCTGAACGCCAAGTATTTTGCGACCGCCTTGAAGTCTCCGTACTCGACAAGGGGGAGAACCAGGCCGAGGTCGTAGTCTCTGTCAATGAACCACTCTGGCTTGCCAGCAAGCTCTTCGGCGATCCCGTCCAGAAACGGGCTGACCGTCTGGATATCCGCTTCGAGATCCGCGCGCTCTGGAGTTCCGGCCAGGTAATACTTCGGGATCACAGTCACGTTGGTATTCGCCGCCTCTTCAGCCAGACGAACCACCTCGATCGCCGCGTTCTGATCGTCCGGAATCTGTACTTGGGGCTTGAGGTCCGCCTGCGTCATCGGCAGGCCCAGCCGCTCGCTCTCCTCGAGCAGTTCGGGCAACCGCCGAGCCTGCTGCGGCATATCGTACGGCCCTATTCCTGTGACCGTCAAGATCAGCGCTACCACGCCGCTCAGACCGAACAGACTGAAGATCGCTATCTTCCTAGCCCGGCTTAGCGGCTTTCCGGACCGTCTTCCGAGTCGCCAGCGCATGGGTTCATTGTATCAGAGGTTCGGGGGTTCGGGGGTTCGGGAGTTCGGAGGTTCGGATCGGATTGGTTCGAGCTTGCTTCTGATTTGAAATCTGAGATTTGAGATTCCCCGATGGAGGGTCGTCCTCCTGGGCGACCTTAGCTCTTGCGAGCCACAAACTTCGTAGTGAGAGCAGCAGAACCGCAAGAGCGTCCCGGCCCCCTCCTATCCTCCCCCGACCGCGGTTGCCAGCGGCAAGCACATCTTTGTCGGGTCTGGGGAGGGATTGTGGGCGAAAGCTGCGTCGCTCCGAATCTCTCCCTCGGCCTGTGGGCTGGCATTCGCCTCGAACAATCGTGGCCGGGGGAGGTTATGAGCGGGCTTCGCGGTGTTTGGACTGAGAGTCCATAGGCCGGGATGCGGACTGGAAAGTCCGCGCTCCGTCTGAGCACGGACAAACCCTCCGGGCCTGACCGTGGCACACGGCTTCGGGAAGTTCGGGAGTTCGGAAAGTGGAGCGCGGGCATTCTCCTGAGCCTGTCGAAAGACCGCTCCCCGGTCCGCGGACATTCAGTCCGCAAACCGCGGTGTCCCAGGAGCGCCACCCTCCAGCGGGACAGGCGGCAAGGTCACCACTCAGCACCATAACGCAACGCAGCTCGCACTTCAACCCGTATACCCAGTAGCCTAGCTCAGGAGGAGAAGCGGCGGGGGAAGAAAGAAATGATGACGTGTCCAAGTTGCGGCCAGACGATTCCCGACCACACCGACGTATGCCAGTTCTGCCACGCGCAGCTCGGCCCTCCGGGGGCAAGGCCCGCTGAGCCCAAGACAGGGCACGGCGTTCCTCAGAGGGTCGTCGACGGCCTGTACATGGCCGTCTCCATTTACTGGCTGGTCAGCGGGCTCGCCATGCTGGCCTACCTGCTGCTGGCCCGAGACGCCAGTTACTTCCGAACCCTCTCCATCATCGTATCGAGCATCAGGGCTGCCCTAGGTCTAGGACTCGTGCTCCGGCTCGAACCAGTGCGCGGGATCGCTAGCTTTGTGTGCTTCATCTTCATCGCGGTCGGCCTAGGGGCGTTCGGCTTCTGGCCGCTCTTCGTCCCGGGCCTGGTGCAACACCTAATGTTCGCGGAGGGATTCGCGATGCTTCTGTCGGTCTTGGACGATCTGCTGCTCGTCGTTACTTCCGGTGCCATGATCTGGCTGATCGGCGAAACGCGGACGAAGGCGCTCGGTTAGTCCCGGATTAGCAACGCATCGGCATAAACCGGCGTCTTGGAACTTAGCAAAGTGATCCAGTAAACTGTATCTTCCTGTCGCCGCAGTTGACAAGAACCCATGACGCCTCACCAGTTTTCGCAGTCCGATCCGCTCTCCCTTCCGGTGGGCGTTCTAGCCGCGCCCGTCGATCCGATCCAGGTCGGCGCTTCGTTGGAGGTCGCTGCGAGGACGATGACCAGCGAGGGCGTTCATTCGTTGGCCGTCGCGCACGGAAAGCTCTTCGTCGGGCTGCTCGACGAGGCACAGCTCATCGAGGCGCTCTCGCACGGCGCAGAGCCGCACGACCCGATCGACGCGCTGATCGACCCGTCGCCGACGACGCTGCCGCCTCAAGCGTCCGGCGCTCAGGCTTTGCGGGTGTTCCAAGAGACCGGCGCGCGAGCGATCGTGATCGTTGACAGCGTGGGAGAGCCGGTCGGCCTGCTCACGCCATCGCGACTACTGCTACCAGCGACTGCGTCTTACCGCCCAAGGGTGATCGGTGGCATGGCGACGCCCCTGGGAGTGTATCTGACGAACGGCGCTGTGAAGGGAGGCGCCAGCGCCTGGGGGCTGCTTCTGACCGGGGGGCTGATGACCGGCGTGATCTTCGTCGCGCACTATCTCGTTCTGGCGGTCGCAGTCCTCATGCTCCACCTGGATACGGACGTTCCCAACGTCCTGCAAGGCATGAACGTCGCGACGACCGCGCTCTTTCTAGTCGGATTGCGGATGCTGCCGCTGAGCGGAACTCACGCAGCAGAGCACATGGTGGTGCACGCGATCGAGCGAGGTGAGCGACTGCACGTCGACGTCGTCCGCCGGATGCCGCGGTCGCACCCGCGATGCGGCACGAACATCGCCGTCGGCGCGATGATCTTCATGGGGATTCTCTCGTCGCCCTGGCTCGGCGGCGAGGACAATGGCACTCTCAAGCTCATGGTCGCCGTGCTGACGACCATGTTCCTATGGAGGCCAGTCGGCCAGTTCGTCCAGCTTGCCTTCACCACGAAACCGCCCACCGACGAGCAGATCATGAGCGGGATCAAGGCTGGCAACGAGCTGCTGGCTGCCAGCGCTGTGTCGCCTATCGCCTCACCGCCGATTTACAGGAAACTGGCCATGAGCGGGATTTTCGCGGTCATAGCAGGGGCGATCCTAGCTCAATTCGTCCTTTCTGGCGTCCTGGCGCTGCTCAACGTTCCTCCAGAATGGAGGGTATTCTTTTAGCCTGATCCGAGGAAAGCTCGTTGGAGACCTTCTATAACATCCTGCTCGGCGTGAGCGTATTCGTCGCCGTTATATTCACCTTGCTAGTGCTCGTCACCGGCAAAGGCGACGCGATGGCCGGCGGCGCTGCTGGAATCCGAACGACTTTCAAGGGCAAGGCCAGCTTCGACGACAAGATCACGAACATCACCTACGTCCTCGGCGGCTCGTTCATGCTCTTGATGCTGATCTTGGCTATGCTGAGCAGCAGGATCAACTAAAGGGAGTGTGCGGGTGGCATCGATCACCCTGATCCATACCAACGACACGCACGGACGCTTGACGCCCGCGAAACTGCCTTTTCTCCTGTCGCTTCGGGCGGAGGTGGACCTGTATTTCGACACCGGCGACTGCATCAAGGCCGGAAACCTCGCCGTTCCTGTGAAGCCAGATCCTGTGTGGCCGCTGTTGGCCGAAGCGGCGTGCGACGCGGGCACGATCGGCAACCGAGAGTCGCACGTTCTGAAATCCGCTTTCACTATGAAGCTAAAGGGAGCCGCGCACCCCTTGGTCTGTGCGAACCTTCATCTCAAACGGGGTGATGATCCTCTGCCATCCACTTGGACTCTCGACGCCGGTGGGATGAAGGTCGGTATCGTGGGCGTGATGGTGCCGATGGTGACAACGCGGATGAAGACGCAGGCGGCCAGCGCGTACCTGTGGGACCAGCCAGTGCCCGTGGCGGTCTCTCTCGCGGCGTCGCTCCGCCCTCAGGTCGATCTGCTGATCGCGCTGACGCACATCGGCCTCGCAAAGGACCGGCTTCTGGCCGAGGCGACCACTGAGTTCGACCTGATCCTCGGCGGACATTCGCACACGGTCTTAGAGCAGCCCGAGGTCGTCAACGGCACGCCGATCTGCCAGGGCGGGTCGCACGCGCGGTTCATCGGACGGTACGTCTGGGACTCTTCGTCGGGGCTGGTCGAATCGGAGCTTGTGCCGTGGCCTTGATGAGCGCTTCTGGGCTCGGGCGGCGGTTCGGCGCGCGGTGGATCTTCCGAGGACTTGAGTTTGAGCTGTTCGGTGGCAATGCGCTGTGCGTGCTGGGGCCCAACGGAAGCGGAAAATCGACGTTGCTGCGCATCCTCGCGGGGCTGCTGTCGGCGAGCGAGGGGTCGGTCGATCCGAAGCCTTGCGACAGCCGCAGCGTGCTCGGCTATGCGGCGGTTGATTTGGCGCTCTATCACCATCTGACCGCAAGAGAGCACCTGGAGTTCGCCGGGAGGTTGCGCGGGCTTGCCTCCCCTCGTGTTGAGCTTCTAGACACAGTCGGTCTGACCGACGTAGGAAAGAAGCCGGTCGGGCAGTTCAGCAGCGGGATGCGCGCGCGGCTGAAACTAGCTCTGGCGATCCAGCACGAGCCTCCCGTATTGCTCCTAGACGAGCCATCGGCCTCGCTCGATGAGAACGGGCGAGAGATCGTCGCGCGCATCGTATACGAGCAGAAAAGGCAAGGCGCGGTGGTCATCGCGACCAACGACCCCAGCGACAGGAGGTACGCGACGCATGAGCTCGAGCTGGCTTGACCAGGCGGTCGCGGTGTTCCAGAAGGAAGTCCGCACGGAGTTCCGCTCGAAGCACGGGCTCTTCACGGCCGGCATGTTCGGCGTGCTGACCGTGCTGACGATGGTGTTCTCGACCTACATCGACAAGCCGAGCCCGTCGCTCGCTGCGGGGATGCTCGTGGTCGCGCTCGTGTTTGCGGCGGTCTCGACCCTACCCCGGACCATGATCATCGAGGACGAGCAGGGGACGTTCGAGCTCTTGCAACTGCTCTCCGATCCGTCGGCGGCGTTCTTCGGCAAGGCGGTCTTCAACGCGCTACACATGCTGATTGCTTCGCTGCTGCTTGGAGGGGTGTTCGTCGCGATGGTCGATATACCTGTCGTCAAGGGTACGGTGTTCGTGCTCGGACTTGCGCTTCTCGCGCTGGCTCTCGCCGGTGGGACGAGCTTCTGCGGAGGGCTGGTGCTGGGCGCGGCGAACCGGTGGATACTGGCGGGGCTCGTCTCCCTTCCGTTGCTCGTGCCCGTCGTTTTCCTAGGCGTCGGCGCTCTGCAAGCCGGGCTTGGATCTGGGCTGGACCAGCAGGGGAACCAGAGCCTGGTCGCGCTGGCCGGTTACGCGCTCGTGACGCTGGCTGCCGGCCCGATACTGATCGGCCAGGTGTGGAGGAACGACTGAGCCTTTCCCTGGGCATTTCCGGGCGGCTTGTTCAGAATAGAGGTTGAAGATGAATTGGAAGACGCCGCTCTTCGTTTTGGGCTGCATCGGCGCCGTCGTCTACGCGCTGACTGCGCCGCCCGCCAAGTCGTTCCCTAATCCGGAGCTGGCCCGGATCCTGTTCTTCCACCTCCCTTGTGCGTTCGTCGCGACGGGGTTGATCATTCACTCTGCTTGGCTGGGAATGCGGTTTCTCCAGACTCGCGAACACGGTTTCGACGCGCGCAACGCTGCGGCAACAGAGCTGGCCCTGCTTTTCGCGGCGCTGACGATGGCGTCGGGGATCGTATTCAGCAGGGTGCAGTGGGGCGCGTGGTGGCAGAACGACCCACGACAGACGTCTTTCCTGATGGTGCTGATGCTGTGCGGCGCTGGAGTCGCGATCCGCGGCGGGCTTGTCGATGAGGTGAAGACCGCGAAGGCCGCATCGGCGTACTCGGTCGCGACGGTGCTGCCGATGCTGTTCCTGATCTTCGTCCTGCCGCGCATCCTGGTCTCGTTCCACCCTTCGGACACCCTGATCGGCGGCCAGCTCGACGGCGCCTATTGGTTTGGTATCCTCTGCGTCTTCGCGCTGATGGTCTGGGCGACTCGGTACATGTACGTCAAGCGGTACGGGAAGCGGCTGGCTGTCAGTGGAGAGACGTCGGATGGGAGAGTCGTCCGGCCAGTCCCAGTGTCGCTGACAGACGACGAGTAGCTCATCACGCTGCCTCTGGCCGTAGTTCAGTCACTTGCCGCAGAATCCGGTGTCTACCTCAACTAGCCAGCCCCATAACCGCGCTCCTTCGATCCGCTCAGGATGACGGTTTTGGGGCTGGCTACTGGCACCTTGGTTCCGCTCAGAATGACGGTTTTGGGGCTGGCTTGCCGACGTCGCCGGGGCGTAATCCCCCGGAGCGCGGGCTCTTAGCCCGCATCCAGGCCAGTGGACTCTCAGTCCACTGAATACTCAAGCTGGGCGAGCCCGGACAAACCGAATCGGAACTGTCCGTGGCACACCGTCCGGCGGTCGGCGCGGCTCGCGGGGACGCTCGCCCTCCCGAGGGAAGTCGAAAGTCGTGAGTCAGCGTTGAACACACCCGCCGATCCATCCATCGTGGTGCGGGTCTCCAGATTTGCACCCCGAAGGCGAACGGCGCGGCAGCCCGTGAGCCAACGGCCACGAGATCAGACTTTCAAGTCGACGATTCCGCTCACGCCGACTCCGTCCACGGCCTTGATATCCTGAACGCGCGTTATGTCGATCGAGTCGACCGGGATCAGCGCCCGCAGATGAATCTCGCCGAACAGCTCAAGCTCGGGCGAGGCAACGGCCTCGACCTTCTCGACGTTCGCCTTCGCGCCGGTCACCTGTGCTGCGCCGATGGCGCCGCGGGCACCTAGCCCGATCGTGATGATCGGCACGACCTTCGTGAAGCTGTCCTCTGTGTCGGTGTGCCCCGTCAGCTTGTTGAACTCCTTGTTGATGTCACCGCCAAACTGCTTGACAGCATAGCCGACGCCGAAGATCTTTATGATCTGCTTGATCTGCGGTACGGCGAGAGCGGACACAGCGAACAAGGCGACAGTCACCAAACCGATTCTAAAAACGTTCCTTCTCATTGACTTCATGGATGTGCTCCTATCTATTAGACGGCTTAGCTTACCGCTCGACAACGCAGTCCTATCGCCGCCGTTTTGAAAGTCACAAATTGACGCGGGCCCGACCAGGGGTCGGACCCGCGCCTGTCGTTTAGGTCAAGTTCAGTCTAGAACCGTACAGTCGCCTGTACGCCCAGAATGCCACCCTTCCAGACGCTGGTGCCTGAGAAGGTGCCCGAGTTGAGCGGCATCATCCCGTCGCTGAACAGGTAGTGGATCGCCACGTCGGCGTTGTCGCTGACCGCGTAGTTTAGATCAATTGAGTACCAATTGAAGTCAACCTGCTGGGCGCTGAGCATGGATCCATCAATGTTCTCCCAACCGAGGTTCGCAGTCCAGTTGCTGTTCAGGTCGAACGCGACACCAACCTCAAAAGCGGTGAGGTCGTCGTTGCCCATCATGATGCCGAAGGCACCCATGGCCGCGCTCTCGGCTGGCTCGAACCTCCTCCAGCCACCTGACAGCCTGACGTCGTTGCCAACGTCTAGCCAAAGATGCGCGCCGACCACGTCGACGTTCGCTGGGTTGAAGTACGGTCCTACTCGACCCCAGGAGCCTTCAGCACCGAAGTTGCCTTCGATCATGCCGTAGTACGCACTGGCGCCCCAGTTGCCGCCAGGCTCGTAGCTCAGGCCAACCACCGTAGCGGTGTTGTCGCTGTTGAGGACGGATGCGTCACCGAGATAGAAGTCAGTCTGCGAGAACACTCCGTATACGCCGAAGTTATCGAAGTCGAATTCCACCTGTGCGCCGAACGTGCGCATGCGGTCTTCGCCAGCGACACCAAAGGCGCCGATCGTGTTGGACTGCTCCCAGTAGTGGACGCCCTTCAGCGTGCCGCTGCCGCCAAGATCAAAGTCCAGCTCGAGGCCGAACAGAGTCTCGCCCATCATGCCGGTCCACGGTACACCCCCGGAATTGATGAAGTCATCGACTCGCGCGAGCAGAACCGTAAGGTCTGCGCTGCCAAAGCCGAAGACGGATCGAATTCCGTCGAGCACGTGCTTTCCATTGTTCGTGCGCGGATTGTCGTAGAACTCCGCGTAGTGAGGTCTGGCCAAGAAGAACGGGCCGCTGGAGTGATAGAAACGACCGACGGTCATGTCGGCGTCCTGTCCTATCCAGTCTGTTGCGAAGGTGATGTTGGCCTCATCGACCCACATATCCTCGGGGCCTCGCTGACCGTAGCCCTCGCCCATCAAACTGCCATTCCAGTTTGCGAAGAGTCCGAAGCCGAAATCTCCGTAGGCGTTCGAGGAGTTGATGGAAGCCTTCCACGCAGCGCCGTTGCCTGCATCGCCGTCAAGCGTGATGTTCAGGTTGTGATACACCTGGAAGGTGCGGTCCATGCCAACCGGGTTGCCGCCCACTTCACCAGTTACACGTCCGGTCTTTGTCAGACCAAGCATGCCGTCGGTCGAGTGGCCAGCGAGCCCCACGAAGATCAGATCTCCGCTGAGGTTGACCCTGTCGCCTGGCCCTTCCAGACCGGATACCCGGTTCTCGAGGTCGGCCATGTCCCGCTTCATCGCGTCCATGTCGACGCCGAAGGAGGCCATCTCCTTCTCGAACTCGCCGGCGAGCCGCTTCATTGAAGCGATGTCCGCCCGCATTGAGCTCACGTCGGGGATGCTGGTCTTGATCGCGTTGATCTGCGCCTGGAGCTCGGCCATCTGCTCCTCGGTCGCGCCCGTCTTCATACCTTTCACGTATGCGTCCAGGGCGTTCAACTGGTCGCTGAGGCCGGCCATCTTGCCCATAGCCAAGCTATAGAGGTTGTTGATGGCGACGGCGAACTCAGCTCGACTCATCGGACGAGAGGGGCGGTACAAGCCGTCGGGGTAGCCGAAGAGCACGGAGCCCTTCAGGTTGGCCAGCGCCTCGTATGCCCAGTGATTGTCCGGCACGTCTGGGAAGTTGCTCTGCGCGGCGGCTGGCATGACCAGGCCGACGCTAAGGGCAACGCCCAGCGCGAACTTGAGCGTTCGATTCATTTTTTTCGCTATATTTCTCCTGTCAAGATTTGCGTGCAGGACAGGAACAGCGCCTAGGGGGGGCCGATGAGGCAAGAGCTCTGACCAACTTTCCTTCAGTTCCGTGTCAATGCCCAAGCCGTCTCGGTCACAGCCTGGCGACGCATCCTGCGTCTGCTCGCATGCGCCAGAATTGCTCCTGGCTCGCCCTATTATGGTTCGGACTGAATCTGATATGCAACGGTATGCCGGAAAAAGTACCAACACCCGGTGGATTTGAACCTAGGATCGGATCATTCCGAGCAATTCCCCCGCCTTTTCGTCGACCAGCGCCGGGCTCGCGCGCGATTCGACGTTCAAGCGGATCACGGGTTCGGTGTTCGAGCCGCGCAGGTTGAAGCGCCACTCGTCGAACTCGACGCTCAACCCGTCGATCTTGTCGATTTCGCCCGTTTTATACCTAGATTCGACCCGCTCAAGCGTTCCGGGAACGTCGTCAACCACCGAGTTGATCTCGCCTGAGCACGGGTACCGCTCGATCATTTCCGCAACCATCTCACCAAGCGGTTGGCCGGTCTCCGAAATCAGTTGGGCGATCAGCAGGAACGGGATCATCCCGCTGTCGCAGTACCAGTTGTCCCTGAAGTAGTGGTGGGCGCTCATCTCGCCGCCATAAACGGCGTTCTCAGCCCTCATCTTCTCCTTGATGAAGGCGTGGCCGGACTTGCAGATCACGGCTCTGCCGCGGGCCTTTTCGACGATCTCAAGCGTGTTCCAGGTTAGGCGCGGGTCGTATACGATCGCCTCGCCGGGGTTCTTGGCCAGCATGGCACGGGCCAGTACGCCGACGATGTAGTACCCCTCGATGAACCTTCCCTGCCCGTCAAGAAAGAAGCAGCGGTCGTAGTCCCCGTCCCAGGCCACTCCAAAGTCGTAGCCGCCCTTCTGCAACTCGTCTTCGATGTCCTTGCGGCTGTCCGCGAGTATCGGGTTGGGGACTCCGTTAGGGAAGCTCCCGTCCGGCTCGAACTGCATCTCGGTGATCTCGAGCGGCAGGAAGGGAGCGAGCTTGTTGATCGCGATGCCCGCCCCGCCGTTGCCGGCCTTGGCGACCACCTTTAGCGGCCTCATGGTCGCCGGATCGCAGAACTTGAGCAAATGCTGGACGAAGTCGTCGTAAACGTCCTTCTCTCGGTTAGTGCCGCTCCCCTCGCACTCCCATTTGCTCTCGAAGGCGCGCCTCTCGATCGAGTAGAGCCCCGTGTCGCCGCTGATCGGGCGGCTCTCAGAGCGGACCATCTTCATTCCGTTGTCGCCGGGCGGGTTGTGGCTGGCGGTGATCATGATTCCGCCGTCAAAACCGTAGTGCGCGGTCGCGAAGTAGACCATCTCCGTGCCGCACAAGCCGATGTCGGTCACGTCGACTCCCGCGTCGTTGAGCCCTTTGGTCAAAGCCTCGCTCAACTCGGGCCCGCTCAGGCGGATGTCGTGCCCGACTACGACGCGCTTCGCCTCGGTCTCGTCAGCGAACGCGCGCCCGATCTTGTACGCGAGATCGGCGTCGAGATCCTCCGGCACACGCCCGCGCACGTCGTAGGCCTTGAAGCAAGCGAGATGTTCGCCCATCGCGGGGAAGGTACCTGAGACGAACCAGTAAGATGCTGTGAACCGATCCCCGTTCCAACGGCTCTATTGGGGCGGAAGAGAAACCCGATGCTCGAGCGAAGGCTTGTCCAGCGACTGTTGAGCGGAGACGAAAGGGCCGCGCGCCGTTTCGTCGACGACCACTACGGGCCGCTGTTGCGCTTCCTTCGCTACTTGACCGGCTCCGAGGAAGAGGCGGTCGAGCTGACACAGCAGACCTTCGTAAAGGCGCAGGACGCGCTGGCGGAATTCCGGCACGAGTCGAGTCTGCGTACTTGGCTCCGTTCGATCGCGTACCACGAGTTCACGCACTGGCGCAGAGACAGGCAGGAGACTGTGGCGTTGAGCGAGTCGGTGGAAAGTCCGGCTGGGCTCACCGAGGACGGGATCGTCCTGCAACAGGCCATCGATGCGCTTCCGGACGAGCTTCGCGAGACGTTCGTGCTGCGCGAGATCGACCGGCTCTCGGTACGAGAAACAGCAGAGGTGCTCGACGTACCCGAGGGGACGGTCAAGTCGCGCTGCTCGCTCGCCAAGCAGCGCCTGCGGCGCAAGCTGGCATCGGCATGGGACTTTTCCGACACGCGATCCTGCGAGGTGGAACATGGTTGATAGGCGATTTAGGAAGGCGCTGAAGAGCGTCCGGGCGACGGCTCCGACGACGGGGATCGAGACGGTTTACGCACGCTACCGGGTCTTCGACCGCCCGGTGAAGAGGATCAAGGGGGCAGCCCTTTACTCGGCGCTGGCGTTGATCCCAGTGCTAGTTACAGTCGCGACACTGCTCTTGTCACAACCTGCCAAGGCAGTCACCCTAGCGGACATGGCCGATGCGCTCGAAAGCGAAAACGCTGTACACATCACGTACAGGTTCGTCGACAGCGGAATCGAGGGAGACGTTTACCGTGAGGAGTGGCGAGAGGGAACCAAGTACAGGCGCTGGTCAGGCCTCGCAAGGCGGATTCCTCGGTCGGACAGCGGGTTCGACGGCCGGCGCTCATGGCGGGTCGATTTCGAAGGCAAGAACGTCGAAATCGGCATCCGCCTACCGGGAAACCAGATCAATGAACTCGAGACCATCGACGACATTATCAAGCGCTATAGGTTGGTATCGAGAGAGAATCCGAAGATCGAGCGCAAAGTCGTCAACGGCATGGAGACCCTTGTCTTTCAAGCCCACCTGAAGTACGACTACAGTCCGTTCAGAATCGAAGTCACAGCCGACCCGGAGACCAGCCTTCCGATCGAACAGAAGAAGTTCAGCATCACGAGCCAAGGCAAATGGGTGTTGCAATGGATCGTGCGGTTCGAGTATCCCGACGACATTCCAGACGAGGTCTTCGAGCCGCAAGTGCCTGAGGGGTTCGTCGCCTACGACTGCGACAAAATTGTAAGGGACTTGCTTGCCGGATTCAAGGGCGATGCCCCGAAACAAACGGTCAAAGGGATTGAGATCGTGTTGCTCGGCGCCTTTCAAGAAAGGGACGGAACTGTGCGCATTCTATGGACAGGCGGGGCTGTGCCACCGCTGTTCGCCGAGGCGGCGGTCTTCGATACCAGCGGCAAACAACACCTGGTCGACTTCTGGTTCGAGGACGACGATCGCACTCGCGAGCGGAACTACGGAATCCCGCCAGAAAACCCTCCACCTCGTGTGGCACGGGAGGATATCGTGGTAAAGCTGAGGCCGATGGGGTTCCACAAGGGCGAGCCGTACTACTGTCTGCAGTTCAACCCTGGCCGCGTCGAGCCAAACCAGGCGGTCACTTATAACGTCGTGATCCCTGTTTGCGAGCCTGTGGAGCCGTACATACAGAAACCGGGCGAGTACGTGGCGCACCGAGCGAGCGGCAAACAGGTCGGTTATGCAACGTTCCGCGTCACGACGATACCAGTCCGGGGTTGGGGATTTGTCATCACCGATCAGATCGACCCAGACCACTTATTTGTCACTGGTCGATATTCAGCAAAGAACATCGGAATTACTCAGGAAGAAGAAGCGGCGCTCCGCAAAGAGCGAAGGAAACGGGTTTTAGAGAAAATGCGGCGTCAAGCAGGGCCACCTCCGGTTACGGACGGCAAGTAGAATGGCGCCATGCCAGCGAAACTGATCGGCGCGCACATGCCTATGGCGGGCGGGCTGCACAACGCCGTGCGAAACGGCAAGGCGATCGGGTGCACCGCCCTGCAGGTGTTCACCTCCAGCCCTCAGACCTGGCACGCCAAGCCGATCACCAACGAGATGGTCGCACAGCTGACCGAGGCGCTGGAGGAGACCGGAATGGTCGGCAAGATCGTCAGCCACGACTCGTACCTCATCAACCTCGCCGCTCCCGAAGAGGAGAAGCGGCAGAAGAGCATCGACGGGCTGAAGAGCGAACTAATGCGGTGCTCGCAGCTCGGCATCCCGTACGTCGTCAGCCACATGGGCGCGCACATGAAGCAGGGCGAGAAGGTCGGGCTGGCGCGAGTAGCCGAGGCCGCCAAGCAGATCCTGGACGACACGCCGGACGACGTGATGATCCTGATGGAGACGACCGCCGGGCCGGGCACCGTGCTGAACTACCGGTTCGAGCATCTGGCGACGATCATCGACGCGGTCGGCGGGCATCCGCGCTGCTGCGTGTGCCTCGACACCTGCCACATCTTCGCCGCCGGGTACGACATCCGGACTGCGGAGACTTACGAGGAGACGATGGCGGAGTTTGATCGCCTGGTCGGGTGCGACCGGATCAAAGCGATCCACTGCAACGACAGCAAACACGAACTCGGCACGCGCAAGGACCGGCACGAAAACCTCGGCGACGGACTGATCGGCAAAAAGGCGTTCCAGTGCCTGGTGAACGACAAACGGTTCGAGAACACCCCGATCCTGGTCGAGACCCCCGACGCCGACGAAATGCACGAGGTGAACGTCGGTCGCCTGTGGAAGTGGGCGAAAGGCTGATCGCTTCGGCTCGGCAATATTCCACATTCCCAACGATTTCACACAAGTAAATTTGCCAGCTTCTCAGAATTTGTGCCAACTCTGACCCTGAGGATTAGTTCCTTCAACCCGAAACCTGAAGTAGAGCTTTATGTTTGAGCTGATCGTACGAGTCGCATTGGCATCCGGGGTCATGGCATCCGCAGGGATTCTGGGAAAGCCGGACTTTGGGATGGCGTGGCAGGCCGCGCTGCTCTTCGCGTCGTACTCCTACCTGGCGTACCTGATGGAAGGGAAGAACTCGCGCAACGCCGGCATGTCGGGTCTGATCGCGGTCGCAGATGCGGGCGTTATCGCAGCGCTTCTCGCGAACGCCGGCCTTTCCACGACGTTCAGCGGACTCACGATCATCCCGATGGCCTACGCCACTCTGAGGTTCAAGGCGAACGCCGCGATGATGGCGCCGCTGATCGCCTCGTGGCTCTTGGTCGGAGCGAACCTCTTCGGAGGCGGCAACGCGTTCACGCCGCTGCTGCTGGTCAACGCTTTGGGCGTGCTGATCGTTGGACTGGGCCTTGGCTGGGGCAGAGCTAAATACGACGCCCGACAGCTGGCGAAGCAACGCGAGGAAAACGTATTCGAGTACGAAACCGAAGAGGAGATCCTCGAGCCCGCGAGCACGCCTGCCCCACTGCCTGCGGCACCAGAGGCCGCGAGCGCTGCGCTGAAAGAGAGCTTTCGAGAGCTGTCCATTCGGACGCGCAGACTGGAACGGAACAGCCGCGGCGCCAGCAACGCGGTCAAGTTGTACGAGAGCGTGACGTCGACTCCGAGCTCGCCGTACCTAGCGATCGCCGAGACAGCGAAGACAATTTTTGGCGCGCAGGCAGCCGTTCTCTACACGATCACGAATTCCGGAGAGACGCTAACCGCCCGATCTGCGACATTCGGATCGAATACGGGCGGGGCGAACTCGTTCCGGGTATCCAAAAAGGACTCCGAAAAGTCGATCCGAGAGCAGGTCGAGCGGACTCTGTCGTCGATCTCTACGCCCGAAAGAGGGCGCGCCGTCGGCAGTTTGATCCTCAAGGTGAACGGCAAGATCACCGGCTTGCTCGCACTGTTCCATCGCGACCAAGCGGCCCTGACAGAGTCCATGAAGCAGGTCTCTGAGACCGCAGACTTTCTCTCGTGCATGGTGGCAGAGCAGGTTGGCAAGGATGACCAACGCCGCAGACTGCGCGAAGCAGAGCTACTGTATTCGGTAGCGACTACGACGAGCGGGGCGCACACGCCCAAGACTCTTGCCAAGCGCGTGGTTCGGGAGCTGTGGGATACGCTAGGACTCGACCACCTCGCGATCTCGCTGATCGAGGACGGCGAGGAAGTCGAAGTCGCGCGCCAGGGGATCGAAAAGAACTTCCTGCAGCACTTTTCGTTCGCGAACGGCCCCGGATTCGCAGGCTGGCTGCAGACTGGCGCGCCCGAGGTTTGTGCGCTCAATGCGCGTGAGGACAACCGGCTTTCGAAGAACGAAGCGCTGCGCCAGCGAATCGGTAGCTTTGTGCTCCTTCCGCTCCAATTCGGAGAGAAGCCGTTCGGGTTCGTCACCGCGATGACGAATCGAGTGGACGGCATCGACGACGGAGGACTCGAAACCCTCCGAATCATCTGCGCCGAGCTGTCGCAGGCGTTCGCGCGCCTGACGAACGGGCATCGCGACGCCGAAGGGCTCGCGACCCCAAGGGAGTTCTTTGAAATCGTGCGATCGAACAACTACGGCTTTATGGTGTATCTAGACGTCCCGAGAAAGGACGATCTGATCAGTACCTACGGGGGACCGGCGGTCGAGCACGCGATACGGAAATTTGCGCTCACAATCAAGTCCAAGCTGCCGTCAGGCGCGGCGATGTGCCGACGTGCTGAGGGCGACTACGTAGTCTTCCTGCTCACAAGAGACGAGGAGTTCGCTACTAGTTGGGCCAACGGCGCAGCTGCGACAGCATCCATGGTTGCAGTCATGTCACCGGATGGACAGACTCGAATCCCACTTGCTCTGAGAGCTAAAGTTGCCGCTGTTCACCAGCAAAATCACCAGCTTTCCACACAGAAGGTCGCTTAATGTACAAATCCAGTATGCGAAAACGTGTCTCGACAGGCCACACTAACTGCGCAGTTGCAGATAAGTCGACGCACTTGACGTTGGACGTTGAAGGCCGTGCATCGTGAGGGACATTCACGACCTGAGAACGTGTCGAGCGCAAACGACGACGACGCAACAGACTGTTTTTTCGAGCGCTGCGGCAGGCTGTAGGGCGAAAGCTGTCCTGGCGCTTGATGTTGGTTTACAGGCGAGAACGATGTTGTACGCATACGATTGGCAAGGCGCATTAGACAACTGCCGTGATCTTCTCAAGCGAGACCCTGATCACCTGGGCGCCCTGGAAGTTTCGGCGCAAGCCCAGTGGTTTGCCGGCGAATACCTTGAAGTTATCCGCACCACGACACGGCTGTTGAAGCTAAACCCGATGGAGCCAGGATACCGATACACCCGAGGAATGTCCTATCTTTCTCTCGGTCAGCTGCACTACGCATACGGCGACTTCTCCGATGCGCTGGCGCAGAGCGATGATCCGCGATTCTGCGCGCAGGTGCATGCGGCGCTCACAGCGGTCGAGCAGTGGCGACAGGCTGGTCCGAACGTAGTGGAAAAAAGGAAGGCGCTGGCCGCCGCCCGCTCTCTTCCGCCGTTTGGAAACATCGGAACGATCATCAACTAGGCGTCGATCACCCGAGCAGCTTCTCGGCGTCCGTCGTCCGCTCCCAGGGGAACGACGGGTTCCCGAAGTGCCCGTTCTTCGCAGTCGGCAGATACTTTGTGTCCAGCAGTCCCAGATAGTCGATGATTCCGCGCGGAGTGAGGTCGAACGTCTCGCGCACGCGCTCTGAAATCTTCTCCGGCTCCAGATGTTCTGTGCCGAACGTCTCAACCTGTACGGCAACTGGGTGTTCGACGCCGATCGCGTACGCAAATCCGATCTGGCACTTGTCGGCCATGTTTGCCCCCACAACGCTCTTCGCCACGTGCCGGGCCATGTACGCCGCGCTCCTATCGACCTTCGTCGGGTCCTTTCCGCTGAACGATCCGCCGCCGTGAGGGCACAGTCCCCCGTACGTATCGACGATGATCTTGCGGCCGGTCAGCCCGGTGTCGCCCTGGGGTCCGCCAACGACGAAGATGCCGGTGGGGTTGATGTAAAACTTGATGTCGGACGATGCCGCCTCTGAGTACTCCGCCAGGACCGGCTCGATGATGTACTCGTGGACGATCTCAGTAACGGCCTTGTGCGATAGATTGGGGCTGTGCTGCGTCGAGAGCACGATCGTATCGACCTTCGAGGGCTGGCCGTTCACGTACACTACGGAGACCTGCGCCTTTGCATCGGGCCGCAGACCGAGCGACGGGTGCTTCCTGCGCACGTCCGCCGACCGACGCATCAGCGCGTGCGCCATCGCGATCGGAAGCGGCATCAGCTCGGGCGTCTCGCGCGTGGCCAAGCCGAACATCATCCCCTGGTCCCCGGCGCCACCTCGATCCACGCCGACTGCTATGTCTGCGGACTGCTCTTGAATCGCGACCACGACTCCACAGGAGCTCCCATCGAAGCCGAGTTCGGTGTCTGTGTATCCGACGCTCTTGATCGTTTCGCGCACGATGTTGGCGACCTCGATGTATCCGTCGATGGTCACCTCCCCTGCTATGACGGCAGTACCGCGCGTCAGCAACGTTTCTATAGCAACGCGCGCGTTCCGATCCTGAGCGAGGGCTGAATCGAGCAGCGCGTCTGAAATCTGATCCGCCAGCTTGTCCGGATGCCCTTCACTAACCGATTCGGACGTGTGAATCTTCTGAGCCATCGTACTGATTATAGGTCAATTCCGGGTCAAAACTGGTCCGTCATGAACATCTGGGGCAAAGCGCTCATGCCGACCCCCATGACGTGCAACACGTGGCGCCTGTCCTTCAGCGGAACTGCAAACCTGTCGGTCATCGAAGCAAGACCAGTCCACTCAGTTTCCTCCGGCAGCGGCCAACGCTCCAGCGCCGGCTCCAAGATCGCCTCGCGGCACAACCCGGGTTCAAGGCATATGTAGCCGCCACCCGCTCGCTCACAGGTCCTGAGCACCCACGACCAGAACTTCCATCGAAGCTCGTCTCGTCGCAGCCGATGATCGTCAGCCTCGGCCCAAGCATCGTAGACGCCACGGATCTCCTCATCCGTCAGCACTGGGCGCACGCCCGGCTCCGGGTCGGTGATGAGCCTGCCACGGACGACCTCGTCCAGCATCTTAAAGCCGACGCGCTCATACACCTTTGTCTCGTGTGCGAACAGCAGCGCTGCAGGCTCGCCGCTCTCTTTGCCATGTGCCAGCACGTGCTCCAAAATTCGTTGTCCGTAGCCCCTTCGCTGATACTCCGGGCGGGTGGCGACGCCCGCGATTCCGAACGCCCTGCCCCAACCGAAGATCAGCGGCGTCGTCGTGAGAATAGAGCGCATCTCGCCGTCTTCAAAAAGGCACCACTTGCGGTTCAGATCGAACATCGGCTCAGACCGAAATATGGATCGAGCCATATCGATGTCGAGGTTGAAGACCAGGCAAAGCAAGTGAAGGAACTGCTCTGCTTCGCTCTCGTCGATCGTTCGAATCTCAACCACGCAAAAACATCTTAGCAGGCTATCTGCGCCGTATATCGAGCGTTACCCTAACCGTAGCTTCGCCGACGAGCTCGACCCCTGCGGGGATGATCAGCGCTACGTCGATCGACGTGGACTCGGTCAGGCCCGTCAAGTCTATGGATGCCGTACCGATCATGCGAAGTCGCGAAAGCACGTCGCTGCTACCGCGTATCTCGACCTCGGTCGGTTCGACGGAGTAGTCGAAGAAGCGATGTGAGAACGGCACTTGCCCTATGAATGATGCCGTGACGAAAAGCGGCCTTCTCGTCGGAGCCAGGGACAGCGCCGGGCTTACGGAGACGAACTCAGGACTGATCTCAACGATCGCGACCGGCCTGTTCTCGTCGCCAAGCGCCTCGAGTCTGACGTCGAACGCACTGCCGGGTCGAGCCTGCGTCACATCTACGATCGCACGCACGCTCTTGACCTGCGAAACAACTGACTTCGGTCCGCTGACAACCGCCGTGCTTGGAGCTGCGTTCAATCCCAAGAGCGTGTACGCGCCAGGAGGAACGCCCATCGCGGAGACTTCAATCTCGAACGTCCGCCGTCCCATCTCTTCAATCCCAATTTCGATCAAGGGTCGGTCCGGCGAGATCGTGACGCCGCGAGGAACAGAGCCGCCTATCCCAATGAGGTAGCGCGCAACTCCATCTGCAGCCTTTGAGAGGTTGACTTTAGCCGTGATTCGTGCCGTGTCGAGCCGGTCAAGCTGCTGCTTTGAACCGGAAGCGACCACCTTTATGCGCTGCGGGCTCTGAACGACGACGAGATCTTCCGGCAGATTCTCCCACTCCAACACCGCATCGAACTGAAGCTCACTGTTAGGGTCGAGCCTCGTCTGCAACTGAACGAACAACAGCAGCGAGATCACGAGAGAGGCGATGAACAGCAGGATGTTGTCTCGCCGCGACCAAAGAAAGTCGATGATTCCGCTCATTGATCTGCCACCTCGGCCGACTCGGATCCAGCCAAATCACGCTGCTTGCGGGTCCATCTTAGCCGCGAGCGCCCAACGTTGCGGATCTGCTTCGACATGAACTCTCGCAACTCGACCTCGGATTCCAACGGCTGGAGTTCACCGTTTTGGGCAACCATGATATCGCCGCGCTCCTCGCTTACGATGATGACGATTGCATCAGACTGTTCGCTCATTCCGACGCCAGCTCGGTGACGCATATGGTAGTGAGTGTCTATTTTGCGGCTATCGCTCATCGGCAGGCGGCAGGCAGCAGCCAGAACCTCGTCGCCGCGAATGACGATCGCGCCATCGTGCAAAGGGTTGCCGTGGTAGAAAATCGCACCAATCAGTTCCGCCGATACCTTCGCGTGAACCGGCACTCCCGTGTCGGCGATGTTTGCCAACTGCGCCCCACGCTCGATGACGATCAGCGCGCCAATGCGCTGCTCGGCCATCGCTCCGACCGCAGTAGCGATCTCGCCCAGCGTCCCTTCTTCGGGAGCACCCCGAAAAACGATCAGCTTCTCCGTCCAGAGGCCGAGTTTCCCGAACCCTTCAACGGCCTGGCGCAGTTCGGGAAGGAAGAGGATCACGATCGCGACCGGAGCCAAGATCGTCGCCTTTTCCAAAATCCAGTGCAGCGTGCCAAATTGAAAGTAGTCGCTCAGCCACAACACCGCCAAGAAAACGAACACGCCTACGACGATCCGCCAAGCGCGAGTCCCCCTGATCAGTTTCAAGATTCGGTAGTTCAGATACGCGACCAGGAGAATATCAAGGACGTTGATGAATCCCCGCTGTGATAACCCGAACAGATCAGTAAAGAACTCTTTCAAGGGTGCGCGTACCCATTTTAACCGAACGGGCTGAACCTCGTGAGGGCGGCGCGCCACTCTGCGCCGGTTTGGTGCCGATCCGCTAGACGCCTAGGTTATCGCGCGTAATCCCTAAGTGCTCTTCCAGGGCCTGGAGCACTTCGGCGGGGTTCTCGGGCTCCAGCGGCAGTCTCGGACTTGGCGAGGCGATGACGCCCAGAGCGTGCAGGACCGCCTTGTTCGCAGCGGGCTGGCGCTGAGCGCGGATCGCCTGGATCACTGGGAGCAGTATCTTGAACTTGGCCTCATCCAGGTCGGCGACGACCTTTGCGAGCCACTGCGGCACGCAGTTTGCTGCGCCGCTGATCGTGCCTGTCCATCCAGCCTGCAAAGTTTCCAAGAGAAGCGTTTCATCGCCGACGAACAGGTTTTTCCCCTCGGGTACGGCTCGCCGGTACGCTTCGATGTTTGCACGCTCGCCGCTGGAGTCTTTGAATCCGATGACTCTCTCGTGTCCGGCGAGGTCGGCAACGAACGCCGCGCTCATCGTGAACCCCGTCATCTTCGGGAAGTTGTACGCGATGATCGGACACGGGCTGTTGTCGGCCAGCTCGACGAACCACGCCGCAACTCCCTTCTCCGAAGCGGATCGAAAGTACGAGGGCGGCATGACCAGCACCGCTGACGCACCGTTCTTCGCCGCCTGCTGGCACGACCATTTGGCCTCGTCAAGACTAGGCGTAGCGATCCCAAGGATCAGATCGAGACGCCCTTTGCACCTTTCTGCCGTGCGCAGCAGGTCGCGCTTTTCATACGCGCTCAGCGACGGCCCCTCGCCGTTCGTCCCGGCCAGCACGACCCCTCGGCAGCCCGCCGCCTCGAAGTACGCGAGCAACCTCGCTACCGATGCCTCGTCGACCTGCCCCTGGTCGTCCATCGGAGTGACGGCGGCGGGGTAGACGCCATGCGACAACATCCGGTCAGTATAATCCCTGCCTGGTGAAATAGAGCCGATGTAGGTGGGCCTCGAGTTCCTCGGCGCCTCGCACTTTTACGGGCCTGATGTGTTTCTTTACAAGCTAATTCGACCCGACCGACCTATTATTTGATACAATAGCAGTTCGTCGAATGGAAAGTGACAGTAGCTTAACGCTACTTTTCAGCCTGCTGCTACTTCTGGGCAACGCGTTTTTCGTTGCAGCCGAATACGGCCTCGTGGGGGCAAGGCGAAGCAAAATCACCGCGCTGGCCAAGAGGGGCAATCGGTCGGCAAGGCGCGTTCTGGTAATGCTCGACGATCGCGCTACGTACATCGCTGGCATCCAGATCGGCATCACGATGTTCGGCATTGCGCTTGGCGCGCTGACCGAGCCGTTTCTCTCCCAGGTGATCCTCGGGCTCGTTTCTACGCTGCCGAGCCAGGTCGCAAGCACGCTGGCGATCATCGCCGTCACCTACCCGATGGTCGTGATCGGCGAACTGCTTCCGAAGTACGTCACGCTGCGATACTCCGAGCGCGTGGCGATGCTGCTGGTCAACCCGCTTCGCTTGATCATCCCCGTGCTCAAGCCGGTCACTTGGCTGTTCCGCACGACGACGGTGCTGATGCTAAAGCCGTTTCGCGTCGATATGGACGCGCGGCAGACAGAGGGCATCTCTCGCGAAGAGTTCGCCGTGATGGTGCAGACGAGCCAGAGCGAGGGCGAGTTCGACGAGGCGCAGGCGTCACTCCTCACGAAAACCCTGAGATTCGACACCCTTGACGCCAACGACGTGATGATTCATCGGCTGGACATCAAGTGGTTGGAACTAGACACGCCAAGGGACGAATTGCCCGCCAAGATCGCGGCGATACCGCACAGCCGGATACCGGTCTGCGTCGGGGACATCGACGAGCTTGTCGGCGTCGTGTACGTCCAGGACATCCTCGCGCACTGGGACGACGACGACTTCAAGATCGACAGGATCATGCGCGAGCCCGAGTTCGTCCCCGAGACCCTTACCCTCGACCGCATGATCGACCTGATGCGAGACATCAAGACGCAGATCGTCATCATCCGCGACGAGTACGGCGGCACGAGCGGCCTCGTAACGCTGGAGGACGTCGTCGAGGAGATATTCGGAGACCTGGAGGATCGGCTCGAGAGCGAGCGGCCAGCGATCGAGAGGACCAGCGAGTCGCGCGTCACCGCCCGGGCAGAGGTGCGCTACGACGAACTGATCGCGTTCTTGAAGTTCGACTTGAACGGAGAGGACGTGACGACCGACACGCTGGCGGCGCTCATCGTCAAAGGGCTCGGTCACGTGCCGCACCTCGGCGACACCGTCGAGCTGCCGATCGGAACGCTCAAGGTCGAGAACATGGCTCGCCAGCGCATCACGCGCCTGGCCGTGTACCTGAATCCGGAAGCGCTCAATCCGGTGGAAGACGCTGAGTAAGCAAGGCGGATTTGCGTTCGACACTCCAATGGCAAGCTGCTTCTTCCCCCCAACGAGGGGGAGGATTGAGGAGAGGGGGCGAAACAACACAGTCCTTTCCTTTCTCGGCTTGCTCCCTGCCAAGGAAGCCTGAACGGCAAGGACTGAATCCCTCAAACCCCTCACCCAACCTCTCCCTCAAGGGGAGAGGAGTTAGCCGGCCCAAGTGTGCCACGGTCAGGCCCGCAGGGTTTGTCCGTGCGGGGCAGGAGGGTGGCGCTCCTGCGACACCGCGCCAGCGACTGGCGCAGATGATTCAGCCAAAGGCTGCTCGGTCTCTGATACACTGGGACTATGGGTAAGAAGATAGGGGCCTGGATCGGAGTTGGGACTTGCGCTGTCCTGGCGGCCGTTCTCCTAAACGGCTGCACGGAATCATTCGACGTAATTGTCATCAACACGACCGACGAGACGATCAGCGTAAAACTGGGCCTTAGAAAGCCGCTTACTGTCGAGCCCAATTCATACAAAGTACAGGAGAAAGGTCTCAGGGACCTCACGTTTGCTGGTAATGATTTCGAGGTCTTCTCTGAGGACGGTCGGCTACTGGGGATTATCAAAGTGCCGAAGTCAAGGGTTAGCGATAATCTGTATTTCAAAAACCTATACGTTCTCACGGTTGCCGAAACCGACCTGATGACGACGGACGAATTGATCGACTATGAAGCTGACAGACAGATTGACAGACAGATGGAGTTCGTGCTCATCGCGACGGTCGATCTTGAATTCGCAGACCTCGTCACCCATCTGTTTCAGGAGAACGGGATTGAAATTGAAGGGTACACAACCCCTCGCGGGTTCAATATCAAAGTAATGAGAAATGACAAAGCTCAAGCAGTTGAACTCCTAGAACAAAATGCGGAGGAGAACGGCTACGAGAATAACTGGAGAGGCAGGTAAAGGTCGAGTCAATTGGCTTGGCGTGAGGAGCCGTGTGCCACGTTCGAAAATGGACTGAGAGTCCAAGTGCCGGGATGCGGACTAAGAGTCCGCGCTCCGAATCCCTCCCCAGGGCCAAACGGTCTTCGCATGCCGCAGATCCTCGTGGCCGGGGGAGGTTAGGAGGGGGCCGAGAAACAGCGTCTAGCTTTGTATTCCTGACCGATGTTCGATACTGTCGCAAGCTAAGGTCGCCCAGGAGGACGACCCTCCAGGGGAAGGTGCGAGCAGCGCGGAGCAGGGAGCAGAACAAACCCGATCGGCTCGAAGCGCGCGTCATGCCGCGCGGATGCAAAGCGCTGTCAAGCCAGCGCACTCCCACACTAGCCGAACGCCGCTAAGCAGTCCGCCGCTGGCGGGAGCTGAGCAGCTTGAGGCGAGAGCGGTACTTGTTCACGGTTCTGCGGGCTATCTTCACACCCTTCTCCGCTAAAATCTTGCGGATGCGCTCGTCGCTCAGCGGGCCGTCCGGGCTCTCTGTGCTCAAAATCTCCTCGATCATCTTCTGGACGCGTAGCGCAGGCTTGAAGAACACCTCGAACGGGATGATCTCACCGTTCGGAAGCTGGCAGAACTTGCCGTTCGTCGCGCGGCTGATGCTGCTCTCGTGCACTCCGAGATCGCGGGCGAGCTTCGACCGGGTCAGCGGTTTGATGAATTGGTAGTTGCCGGTGCTGATGAACCCGCCCTGGTGGTCGACCAGGTACTTAGCCATGTCCCCGATGAGCCTTCTGCGCTGCTCCAGCGCCTCCTTGAACATCGTAGCGCGTCCGATGAACTGATCGACGTGTCGCTTCTCGTCCTTTGGGGCGTTGGCGGTGTTCTGCAGCTCTTGCTGACGTTGCAGATACGTTCTGCTGACGCGCAGGCTGAGCGGTGACGGCCCCAGCACTTCGATGATCCAGCCCGCCTCGTCGAGAGTGAAGCTGACATCGGGATTCGCAGGGACTACGCGCTCGTGTGGAGGCGCAACGCCAACGGCAAACCCCTCGCCCGGGAACGGTCGAAGGGAGAGGATCACCTCGAACGCTTGCTCGATCAGCTCCGGATCAACCTTGTGCTTCCGCTGGATCGCTTTCGCGTTTCTAGCAACAAGCTCATCCCAGCAGTTCTTCAACATAAACCGCGCCAACCGCTCGGCATCGCCCTCCGGACGCCGCAGCTGGAGCAGCAACGCCTCTCGAAGATTGGTCGCTCCGATTCCAGCCGGCTCGCACTGCTGAAGCAGTTCGAGCACGTTCTCAGCTGACTCAAGGCTCGTCTTACAGTCGAGCGCCGCGTCTTCGACCGTGCAATTCAGATAGCCGCGGTCGTTCACCGAGCCGATGAAGTAATGCATCAACTCGCGGTCCTCCTTGGCAACGACGCGGCCAAGCTGGGCGCGCAGGTGATCCCACAGAGTGTCGCAGCTGGCGGTCAGATCGACCCAGTCAGGGCGCTGGTCGGAGTCGGCCGGCATGGATCGGCGAGCCTCATAGTCCGTCGAGGACCTCTTCAACTCGTCCGGTGCCACGACCCTGAGAACTTCCTCATCAGAGATGGGCGCATCGGGCTCGTCAATCCGGTCCATCGCGGGGTTTTCGGCAAGTTCGCGCTCTATCGCCTGCTGCAGCTCGGCCTGACTGAGCTGCAGGATCTTGCTGCCGAGTACGACCTTCGGATCAACGCGAGTCGAAGTCGTCAGCGATGTGCGTGTGCTAGCGCGTAACCCGTTTTGCATCGTGCCCTGTACCTTGAAGAGCTCACTCTTCCTTGGTTCGCGGTACTAAGCAGAATCATCGGTACTGAACCTGGTTCTAGCTCACTGTTGGCTTTACCAGAGTTCGAACATCGGGCACTTCGGCCGGCCCCGGCGTGTATCGCGTAGACTCAAGGCTCAGGCATGTTTACAGGGATCGTCGAAAGTCTTGAAGAGGTGTTGCAGTTCGACGGAGAGCGATTGTCGGTCGCTCGGCCCGACTCTTGGGATCATCTCAGCGTCGGCGAGAGCATCGCGATCAACGGCTGTTGCCTGACGCTCGCGGCACAAAATGACAGCCTGGCGTTCGAGGTCAGCGAGGAGACTCTCGGACGGACAACGCTCGGTGGGCTACCGGCCGGAACCCAGGTCAATCTGGAACGGGCGTTGAAGGTCGGTGCCAGACTCGGCGGACATTACGTACAGGGGCATATCGATTGTACGGGTCGTTTCGTCGATCGAAGTTCGGGCGGCTCGTGGCGCTTCCAGATCCCCGATCAGTTCGCGAAGTACCTGGTCGACAAGGGCTCCGTGGCGATCGACGGCGTTAGCCTCACAGTCGTCGAACCGGACAAGGGCGACTTCAGCGTTGCCGTCATCCCGCTGACGCAGGAGAAGACTTCCCTGGGGCAACTGACGGCGGGCGATGCGGTCAACATCGAGTTCGACGTGCTCGCGAAGTACGTCGAGGGGCTCCTCGCTACCCGTCAATGACGACCTTGGTGAAGTCGCCAGCGAGCCTCAACGTGTCGCCGACGGCCTTCGAAAGTTGCAGGCGAGCTAAGCGGACAGCATCGTCGTCGGCCATGACCATCGTCGATTCGAAGAACGCATTGATCGGATTTGCCAACGTCTGCAACGCATCGCACAGATCTTCCACGGCTTCCGATTCTTCAGCCTTGCCGGCCTTGACAGCCACGTCTTGAATCAGCGCAAGGAGCGCCGCGCCATCAGCTGAATCCAGCGCCGCTTCTTTGGGCAGCCCGTCCGCAATGTCTTCCCCGGACTCGACGGCCGCCGCCACGATATTGATCGGTCTCGTAGCCGTCTGCACGAACGCGTCGTCGTGGGTCAACCGTTGCAGCGCTTCGATCCTCAGACCGACGCGCCGCGGACTGAACAGGTCGTCGGGTGAGCGATCCATCATCGCCGCGCTCAAGATATCGCTGCGCACATCGGGGAAAGCGACCTCGTATCGGCTCTCGAACAGTTCTGCCAGGTGCGAGAACGCTTTGCCTCGATCCAGCGCGATGCCCTGGGCCTCGTACAGCCCCACCGCGTGATCGAACAGGCTAATGTAGCCGTGGAAGGGCTGAGACCACCGGAGGGCCGCGTCAGTCAGCAGAGCGGCCGCCCTGCGCAGCGCGAACGGGTCGCGGGAGCCGGTCGGCGACCGATCAGTCCCGAGGAACCCTGCCAGCCTGTCGATCTGGTCGGCCATCGTCAGCCGAATCCCAGTTCGAGCTTCCGCGCTGTCCGGCAGCGGATTTGCGTCGAGGTCGTACTGTGTGGCGATCGCCGCACAAACCGGCCCCGGCATGCCCTCCCGCTCGGCGTATACGCCACCGATGACGCCCTGCAACGACGGCAGCTCGCTCACCAGCCCGGCTGATAGGTCCGCCTTGGCGTACTTGCCAGCTGTCATCGCCTGATCGCGCTCGCCCTCATCGGCGCCCGTCGCGGTCGCAATCGCCCCGCATAAGCTCTCTAAGCGCGATGAGCGATCTAGAACTGTGCCCAGTCCATCGGCGAACGTCATCCTTGCGGTCGCTTGCAAGAACTGGTCGAGCGTCATCCTCAGGTCTTCGTCAAAGAAGAACTTCGCGTCGTTGAACCGCGCGTTGAGCACCCACTGGTTGCCGCTTCGCACGACGCTCTCATCGCCGCCGTTTCGAATGCTCACAAACTCGTTGGCCAGCTTGCCGTTCGAGTCGCGAACTGGGAAAAACCTCTCGTGCTTGGCCATTGCGGTCACCAGTACCGGCTCTGGCAGCCCTAGATACTCCTTTGGGAAGACCCCCTTCAGCGCGACCGGGCTTTCGGTCAAGAAGACGTTCTCCTCCACCAAGTCGTCCGTCAGCTCGACGCGCCCGCCGGACACCTCGTTCGCGCCCGATCTAATCGCCTCTTCGCGGGCGTCCGGGTCGGGCTCGACGTCGCGCTCTCGCAGACCCGCAACCAGTTCGTCCAGCGTGCAAGCCTCGAATTCGCCGGTAGAGTTGAACCTGTGACCTCGGCTCAGCAGTCCCGATCGCACGCCCTCAAGGTCGAACTGCACGCACTCGCCTCCGAACGCCGCCAGCACCCACCTGATCGGACGGGCGAACCGCATCTTCGTGCCGGCCCAGCGCATCGTCTTGGCGAAGGCCAGCGCGCGGACAGCGCTCGGGAGCACTTCCTGTAGGATATCGATCGTCGGCCTTCCCGGCACGTTTTTTGTGACCCACACGTAGCCGTCCCTTTCTTGAACCTGGTCTGCGGCCACGCCTTGCCCCTTGCAGAAGCCCTCCAGCGCCCGGGTCGGAGTTCCTGAATCGTCGAACGCAGCGCTAACGGACGGACCGCGCTGCTCGACCACCCTGTCAGGCTGCATGGCAGACACGTTTTGAACCTGGACAATGAGCCTCCTGGGCGTTCCCATGCTGGCAACCTCGCCGAATTCGACCCCGGCAGACCCAAGACCGTGGAGCACTTCGCGCTCCAATTGCTCGTAGGCTGGTCTCACGGCAACGGCCGGAAGCTCCTCAGTGCCAAGTTCGAACAGCATCTCAGGCATGTCGCAAACGAGTGTACCGCTGGGATTTTGTTGCCCCAGATTTGACCCAGGTGACGATAATCAGTAGAATGGTGCGGGCACAACCGGATTGAGCCCTTGTAAAAGAATCGTTACGGATGTATCTCATGATTAAGCGAATGCTTTTGATCGCCTCTTTGGGCTTGGCCGGAATGGCCACTGCACAGGATATCGGCAACCCTGTCAACGTGGCGTTTCGCCTCGGATTCGGCTACCCTATCGACGACGTCACGCGGGCGCAAGTCGGCAACATGATCGGTTTTGGCGGGGATTACTTTTTTGAAAAGAGCCTGCTGGGCAACACCGAGACGTACCTGTCGTTCGACTGGCTCGGCAAGAGCGCGAGTGGAGCGAAGGGCAACATGTTCCCTCTAGCTCTCAACTTGCGCTGGTACATCGGCGGCGACTACTTTTCGGCGAACCGCACCTACTTCCACTTGGGAGCTGGCGTGGCAATTATTGACATCTTCGGTACCGACTCCCTCGCTATGGTGCGCTCGGGATTCGGAGTCGAACTAGGCGAACACATTTTTATCGAATCGAACTTTGTGTACTCCGATCAGGGCCAAGGCGGCGTCCGTGCCACGAGCGCTGGCATTTACCTCGGGTACCGCTACTAGGCGCGGACCCGAATCTCAGAGGGCGAATCCGACCTAGGGTTCGCCCTCCTTACGTTTGCAGCACCCTATCAACGAACGGCCGTATCTCGCTTTCGTCCATCACCCTCGCCCCGTCGGCGGTCAGCACGCAGACCGAGGGAAGGTGCTTCCTGACCCCGCCGGTTGCTGAATCCAGATCTGCGGCGATGTCAAGCATACGTAGCCCGTCTTCGAGCACGTCATCAAGGCTGCGGTCCGACCAAGGGCCCTTATCTCGAAGTGCGTATTCGAAGATCCCTCTGATCCTCTCAGAGCCGGACCCTGCACATGCGTACTGAGCCGACTCAAACCTCGCGCCAGCCATATCGAAGAAGTAGATCCCGAACTGATCGGCCTTGCGGTCGTAGGTGGCGGCGATAGGTAAGAAAACCCCGAAGCCGTCTGACGCAAGCTGAAGGTTCTCCGACAGCGCCTTCGAGATCTCCATCAGCTTGCCTTGGGCTGAAATCTCCTGCAAATTGCGACGCTCGTAGTACATGAACGCGTGCTGAAGGTAGCGACAGACGTCGATCGACCTTGCGTACGCGCCGCTGATGGCAACGACCGTCCAACGATCCAGCGCCACGATCTTCTCGGCCTTGTCGAACATGATGAGGCTTCCCATCGTCGCCCGCCGGTCTGCCAAGGTCACGACACCGTCGGCACACATCAGTGCGAGCACCGTTGTCCCGTGGGTCTCTCCGGCGCCCGCCGGCAGCGGGGCCGGCTGGAAGTCGACGAGCTCACCGAAGGTCCGGGGTGAAGACAGCCTCATTGACCTGACCGCTGCCTGTACTTCTTGGCCTGGTCGGGATCGACCTTCCTCATTCGCTTGAGCAGCTCGTTCGGCGCGCCCGGTTTCCGGATGTCAGGTTTGCCCGGCCCGTCGTCCTCGCCGAACTTTCTGTCGGGTCCAGCGTCGCGGGATCGCCGCAATCGATCAACTTCAAAAATCATGTTCTGCTTACGTCCTCCAGTAATGATATGAATTCTTCTACGCTTTTGCAACGCTGAAGCTCATCTGGGTACTTCTTCGACGGGTCTAGGGACACATCCCTTATACCGTCGCCGAGTTGAAACCTCAGGTTGCCCCAGCTCACTCCCGCGAGTTCCTCGCGATAATCTCGCACGGCCAGGCCCCGTGCGAACGCGCGGCTGTACTCGAACGTTGAGCGCATTCTGACCTCCACTTCCCCATCGTCCGGCATGGCTTCGACCACATCCGCCTCGACCAGCGCCGGAAACAGCGCGTCCTGACCCCCCAATTCGTGATATGCGAGGTCGATGCTCTGCATGGCGGGCTCCTTCCAGCCAGTGCCCTCTGCGTCGGCGAAACTCCGCAGCTGTTGCAGCTTTGCTGCCCAGTCAACTTTGCGAGCGAACTCGCCGGACCGTTCAAACCGGTCCGCTAAGAGGGTTCTGCAGTCCGAGACGACCTGCGTCAGTTCGTTTGCAATATCTGCCGCAAACCACGAGTCGATATAAGGCTCGGCCGCTGCGAAGTACGACTCGAGGATCTCTCTCGGCGTCGTCCAGCCGCTCGCGAGCTCGACCCGCCCCTCCTCGTCGCAGCTGCGGCTGACGGCCTGCACGCTCTCAACCGGACTTGAGAGATCCCATTCCGGCGCAATCCCCTCGACAATCGAAGCTAGCGCGAGCTTGACAAGCCCGACCTTGCGAGTCACGGCAGAAGGAATCCTGTTCGATTCGCCGCAGATCACGTGCAACCGCATCCACTGCCGAACATCGGCGTGCGGTTCGTCTCTCGTATTGAAAATCGGTCGTTTGTACAGAGTCTCGGCGCTCACGGAATCGACGAAGAAGTCAGCGCGCTGCGACATTTGGTACTCACACCGGCTGCCGCTATCGCTGCCGACCTTGCCAGCCCCACAAAGCACCTGCCTGGCGACGAATAGCGGAAGGAGGCCGCGGATGAGCTGCTCTACCGGAACGCTCCTCGGCACCAGGTAGCTCTCATGGGTGCCGTACGACGCTCCGTGAAAGTCCGTGTTGTTCTTGAATAGCCGCGCTGAACGCCCTGTCTGAACCTCAAAGGCGCTCGCGGCAAGCAGCATCGTGCGATCCCCCGCCATATCGTGCAGGGCGAGCTCTCTCAGGCTCCAGCACTCCGGTGTCGCGTACTCTGGGTGGCCGTGGTCGTTGTACAGCCTCGCCCCGTTGACAAGGACGAGGTCGGCCCGCTGATCGACAGTTGGCGCTCGCCCCTTATCGAAAGCGGCATCGACGGGGTCTGATGCCAGCCGCTCCAAGTCGAACCCGCGAAGGTCTCTCCTCGGCGATTCAAACCGGTAGTCCCAACCTAAGAAGCGCTCATCCGGATAACTCCGGATGAGCGCTTCTGCGTCGTCTATCTGGTCCTCTGCGCCTCGTCCTTCGACCGCTAAGCCGTACTCGGTGTCAAGTCCGGCCAGAATCGACCGCATCTACCTGATGAATACTGCGAATTCTCCTGCGAGCGAGAACGGGAATCCTGGCAGCCCCGGCCCGCTAACAAACGTGAACTCGCCACGGATGACTTCACCGTTGAGGAAGACGAGGTTGGATAACGTGCCCCTCGCTTCGCCAGCCAGGATCCCTGATGGCAGGTCATCGATTGGTGAAACTATGATCGTATTCGTCTGTGCGCCAGAGAGTCGAATGACGCCCTGCCACAGCGCGATGATGTTGCCGGACACGTCGCGCTTGAAGTACACAACCGTCATGCTCTCTGTGTCTTGGCGGCTATTCGGGAAAGCGATCACGGCCTCGTTGCCGACGTTGGTGCCAACGTCGGTCAAGACTTCGCTGTAATCTTTCCAAATGCCTTGCAGCGCAATCAGCTGTGCGATCGGGGGAATGAGGTCCCTGGGATCGTCCTCGAACACTGAGTAGGTGCCCGGAAACGGAGGTGGACCCGGGTCTGGCGCCGTAAACCGACCCTGGTCTAGAAACACAGGGTTCAAGACCTCAAAAGAGTCGTCGGTATCGAAACCCGCGGCCATCGCGATCGCGTCTCCGGAGATGAGAATCTTGTCGGCCTCTGCCGTGCTCACCATATTTGGCCGGTCTGCAGCTGCCATGTTCGATATGTCAAACGAAATGTAGTCGCTCAAGAACGAGTTGATCGAGTTGTCGATCGGGTCGTAGTTTTCGTCCTCGAAGCCAGCTCGGTCAAAGTTGAACTTGGGGGTTGTGAACAGATCGTAGAAGACGATCGACTCGTCAAGGTTGATCTGAATCGTGTGCTGTCGCCCTCTGAGCAAGACCAGGTTCAGAGCAAACGGAGGGGTAATGAACTCAGGGGTCGTAAAGAGATCGGTGATGTCCCCCTCGCCCGGCCCCGTCTGCTCCTTCATGCCGCTGATCTCCATCGGATACTCAACGAACGTCTTGAAGTTGTCCCCCGCCTGGATGGTATAGGTGAAGAACGATGAGAAGATCTTGTAGCCGTTCAACCGCGCCTGGATAACGCTGGCGCCCCCTTGCGACGTCGGCGCAAAGTCGAAGACATCGTTTTGCACCTTGATGTTCCTCATGACGACGAACTGGTCCCCGATACCACCGGCACGCCGGTTAGCGCCGGTCAACAGCAGGTACTGAACCGTCGAATCCGTATCTAGCACTACGGTTGGCGCAGTCGGCCCGCCGGTCGTACCACCGCCGCCGCCCGTACCGCCGCCCGTACCGCCACCGCCCGTACCGCCACCGCCACCGCAGCCGATGACGACAACCACCGCAACAAAAGCAAACAACCACTTCCTCAAAGCTGATAACCTCTTCAAATGTCTCCGAACGCGACGCTCCAGATAATACTGGTTCTGGCCCTAGAGGACAAGCCTACAGGGCCCGACTTAGCGTACAAGTCGAGCATTCGCGACCAAGAGTACACCATTTGACGCTGTACTTACTTGGTTTCGTTCGAAGATGTACTCAGACTGTACTGTCCCCAGCCCGGCAATTCTGGTTCGACGACTCGCAGATTCGGCGAAGCACCCCCGCCGAGGTGCGGATTTGGAGCCAGGGCGAGCCCGTGAGGGCGGTCGATTCAAGGCCTTGAGCCAGCTTCGCGCACAGGTACAATCGCCGCCTGATGAAACGCGACGGGCTCATCGACTTGAACGGCGCTATTCAGCACCCAGGTTGCAAGCTCGCCTTCGAAGTCAGCACGAGCCTGGGCCAGGAGCAAGACTTGGATTTGCTTGAGCCCGTCACCGGGTCTTTGCACGTCGAGTGCACCGGCAACCTTCTGATTCTGAGCGGTGAATTTCGCAGCAGGTGCGTTTTGGAGTGTGCTCGCTGCGGGGCACCCCTTGAAACCGACCTCGATTTTGAAATGGAGGATCACATCGTTGTCGAGGGCACGCCAAGCTGTTACGGGACCGGCGACTTCGCCAGAGTCGAACCAGAGGAAGACTTCCCGATCTTCGACGGCAACTCGCTGATTTGCGACGCCTACGTCAGACAGGGAGTTCTGATCAACCTTCCAGGACAGCCGCTTTGCAAGTTCGGATGGGACGGCGCCTGCCCGCACGCGCTCCGGACAGAGAGTGCGCGGCCGGACACCGGGCACCCCGGCATGCAGAACCTAGGGAAGCTCCTTCATCCACAGGAGCCCGGGGCTTGAGGATCGCGCTGGACGCTATGGGCGGGGACTACGCTCCCGATGTGGTCGTCGCCGGAGCGCTGCTCGCGTCTGAAAAGCTCGACGGCAACATTATCCTGGTCGGCGATCCAGCGAGAATTAAGGCGTGCTTGGACGGATGCGCGCCGACCAACGTCTCCATCCATCCTGCCAGCGAGGTCGTCGAAATGCACGACAAGCCCACCGTGGCTCTGCGGAGGAAGAAGGACTCCTCGCTCGCCGTGGCTTGTCAGCTTGTCAAGGACGGGCAGGCAGACGCGATGGTTTCGGCGGGCAACACTGGCGCTGTGACGGCCTGCTCGCTCGTGTCCTGGCGACCGATCGAAGGGGTTCATCGTCCCGCGATCGCGAGCTATGTGCCGACCAAGCACGGCCGGTTCCTGCTGCTCGATGCTGGCGCGTCGCCCGACGTCGACCCCGTTCACCTGCTTGAGTTCGCACTCATGGGCCGCGCGTACGCAGAGAAGGTGATGCAGAGGGTGAACCCTAGCGTGCATCTGCTGAATATCGGCGAAGAGCCCGGCAAGGGCAACGCGTTCGCAAAGCGGGCACACGAACTGCTCAGCGACCATGCGTGGTTTGCAGGGAACATCGAAGGCACCGAAATGTTCCGCAGCCCCTGCGACGTCGTTGTCTGTGATGCGTTTGCCGGGAACCTCGTACTCAAAACCGCCGAGGGCGTCAGCCAATTCATCATGGATGAGATCAAGCGATCCGTTTCAAGCGGATTTGCAAGGCTGGCCGCCCTTCCGCTCAAATTGGCATTGCGACCCGTGAAAAAGCTGCTCGACTACGCAGAATACGGCGGGTCGCCACTCCTCGGTCTCAACGGCATGTGTATCATCTGTCACGGCCACAGCAATGCGCGGGCGATCGCAAGCGCCGTCGCACTTGCTGCCGTTGCGATCCAGAACGACCTTGTACCGACCATTCGTGAGGCCGTCGCACACGAAAGTAAACTGAAAAACGCATGAGCATTCGAGCGGTGATCCACGGCCGTGGACATTCCGTACCTGACAAGGTGCTGACGAACGCGGATTTTGAGCGAATGGTGGACACCGACAGCGAGTGGATCCTCCAGCGAACGGGCATCGAGGAGCGGCGAGTCTGCACAGCCGAAGAGTCGACGAGCACCCTTGCGATCGCCGCAGCGAAGGAGGCCCTCGACAGTGCGGGGGTTCGTGCGGCCGATATCGATACGGTCGTCGTGTCAACGGTCACTGGCGATATGCAGTTCCCTTCTACAGCCAGCATCGTCCAAGATGCTGTTGGCGCGAAGAACGCGGGGGCGTTCGACATCGGAGCGGCCTGTGCTGGCTTCATTTACTCGCTAAGCGTCAGCGCGTCAATGGTTGAGTCCGGCCGGGCCAAGACCGTGCTCTTGATCGGGGCCGACGCCTTGACGAAGTTTGTTGACTACACGGACCGCTCCACCTGCATCCTGTTCGGAGATGGCGCCGGTGCGTTCGTGCTCAAGGGCGAAGAGGGCACCGACCGCGGACTCATCGACACAGTCATGTACTCCGATGGATCCGGCTTGGTCTACATCAACGTGGAGGGCGGCGGCTCCCGATACCCGCACGATCTGGCGAGCTCGCACGGCAAGAAGCCGTACATCTACATGGCCGGCCCAGAGACGTACAAGTTCGCCGTCAAGGCGATGGTCGACGCTTGCGGCAAAGTCCTCGAGAAGACGGGCATGACCGCCAGCGACGTCGATCTGTTCGTACCTCACCAAGCGAACTTGCGGATCATCATGTCTGCTGCATCGCGGCTCGGGCTGCCGGAAGAAAAGGTGTACTTGAACGTTCAAAAGTACGGAAACACGAGCGGCGGATCGATCCCGCTCGGGCTTTATGAGGCGGTGATCGACGGTCGGCTGGAGAAGAACATGGTCGTGATGACCGTCGGCTTCGGCGCAGGACTCGTGTGGGGCGCTAATTTGATCCGGTGGTAGAGATCCGGCGGGGCGTCGTCTGGTGGTCGCCAGGTAGTCGCCAAGTTGTCGCCGATTGTCCTCGCGGTGACGCCGAAGGCGGACGACGACCGGCCGACAGCGACGCGGTCGACTTTTGGGAGGTTCGGATTGGGTGCCACGGTCTGACCCGAAGGGCAGGCCGTGCGCCGCGAGTGACGAAACTCCGGTCTTACCCATGGAGGGTCGTCCTCCTGGGCGACCTTGGCTATCGATTGACTCGCCATTTCGGTCGTGCTGTTGACATCGACCGCACTCCGCAACCGCACGGACAAACCCTATCGGGCCTGACCGTGGCACACGATTGGCGGACTAGAGACTTCTGAAGAGCAGATGGAAAGTCGTCCCTCGCAGAATCAGCGTTGGACCGCTTGTATCCAATGACCGTCCGGGTCTTGGAACGTCAGGCACTCGTCGTTGTCGCCGTGGGTGACTTCGACGCCGTTGTTCTCTAGCTGCTCTTTGAAGACTGCGGCGTCCTCCACGTACAGGACGAGCGCCACCGCGCTGTCCTTGTAACCGCCTCCTGGCACACCTTTGCCGGGGCGCAGGAGGATCTCTGTGCCGCCGATTTCGACCCACTGGTACTCATCCTGCTCCGATACGGGTCTTGCGCCTAATACATCAACGTACCAGTCTCTCGCCTCTGCGGTGTCCTTGCAGAAGACCTCGATGTGGCCGATCTTAATGGACATCGAACAACTATACCGAACATGGCTCCTTCAGCGTGCTTGCACGGGACGTGTCGGCGACAAGCGAGAGTCAGGAACAAGCGTCAGCAGCGCCCGCGACTTGCCCGGGTAAATATACGTGTTTATATACTTGTGACACAAAGGCTTCGTAGATGTGCCTGGTTGGTGGCCGTTTAGGGTGAATCGCACCCGAAACTGTGTCATAATTAGGACAGCATTGAGGTGTCGCTGATAGCTGCCCCGCTGGGGTCTGTCGGTGAGAGTCCGGCTCGGCGGCACCACCTACCCCTAGTATCTTTTGGCTCCATGATGGAACGGATGATATAGGGTGTCGATCTGAGACGAAATCAACTTCATGCAAGTGTCGTCGCCACGCTCGTACTTTCGTTGTACGGCCCAGCTACAGTAATCAGCCACCTGTAGCCATGGATCTGAAGCAGAGGGCCAGCAGGCAGTCGTAAAAGTCCTCCCCGCAAGGGTCTGGTTACAGATGTCGTCCAAATCTCTCTTGATTCGACTCATGTCGTTGTGGTCACTCTTCTGCGATGCAGCTACGAGAAACAACGACTGCCCGGCCCGGACTCGATTCTTGCCAATCTTGCTCATGTGAAAGAACCAAGCCTGTTTGTAAAACCGTTGCTTGTTCCTGACCAGGTGCGGCTCGGTCTTACGCTTCTCGATCACCGTGGCGTCGAACTTGAACTGGTGGCTGGCAATCAACTGGAAGACCGCATTACGAACCGGCCACGTGTCATTGCAGGCATGAAAGAAGGTGCCAGTAAAGTCGCCGCTCTCAGTCAAGTCTCGGCGAAGCTCCCAGAGGTCTTGGGCTAGAGTTCCCACGGTCATGCAGACCGTGCCGATCATGTAGTAGTTGGAACAGGTGGCCTTGAACTTATTGTCGCCAGCCTCATCCCCGAACATATGTACATCCGCCATGCCTTACACTAGTGTACTAGCCGAGTGAAGTAGAATAGAACCAATGGAGCCCGACCAGAAGCTAGAGGTCGAACAGTTCGAGAAGCTGCTCGAACAGATTCTCTTGGTGCCCAAGAAGTCCATCAGGGGCAAGAAGGTCGCCAAGCCCGGCAAGAACATCCCTAACGGAAACGGCCAACCGGACGGTCGGGCCAAGCATCCCGAGCCCGGCAGGTAGGTACTAGGTACTAAGCCGAACCGGGCGGGCCGGAATTCGGTTCAAATTCGCAATTTAAATGGTTTCTTAGCTTGTAGGGTTTATATGGGCCAATAATGCGTCAAAATAGGGGTGGTGGCGAGCGGCGGATTCGAACCGCCTTGGGCACAATTGAGAGTCGCGCTTTAGCAAACCTGCACTCGCCTATCAGATTACAGTGGGGCCATGGAACCCTCAGACCGTGACCGGGGAAACCGGCGGGTCTAAGCACGACCCCACACCTTCAAGCCGGACCTCCGTCCGGCTTCCCATTGGACGACTGCTCCTGTTGATCGTCTAGGGAAAATTCTCGTAGCCCAAACGTGTTGGGCAGTGGCCGCGTGAAGTAGCGTCCCTCCTTGAAGTAGGAATTGAGCTGGCTGGCGACCACTCGAACGGACTTGGGGGTCTCTTCATCGCCGATGCCCTGGATGATCTCCCTGACGTGGGCTGGGGAGCCCCTGCCCCTGAGATAGGTGTGCGCCCTCGCCATGACGCTGCCCGGCTTCAGTGTTACCTTATCCTTGGTGCGGGGCAAGTCCCTGGGCAACAATTGGAGGAGTTCCTCTTGGCCCTCGATCTGTCCCTTAAGGCGGGCAATCTCGGCGTGGAAAGACGCAAGCCGTTCCTCCCAGGAGACTAGCTCCTTTTTCTTCTTGGCTACAAGCCTCTCGATCTGCTTCCGAACGCTCATCGTTCCTGTTATTATTGCATGGTAAGAGTTGGACAGACGGCAATGTATAGACGAGAATAGGTATTTATACCGTGCGAACGACGGATTCGAACCTGGACGATAGGCAAGACGCGGCGAGCATTCGCGCCAGATGGCCTAGCGAACCAAGTCCTGCCATGTCAGCCGACGATCAAACACACGGCCAGACAGCTCAGCGAAGCGGCCAGGGTCGTCTGTCTCTCTGAGGTTCCAGCGGAAAGCTTGGTCTACGGCGTACCGATCCATGTGCTTGCGGCTAGGGCGAACCCATGTGCCTCTGATGCTCCGCTTGAACAGGCTCCAGAAGCACTCGATATTGTTGGTGTGGACGGCACCACGCGCCCACTCATCCAAATGGTTTACAGTCTCGTGCAGGTAGTCCGTCTTGAGCCAGTAGTAGCCTGCGTGCGCGTCTGTATAGAGGTTCGATCCTGGCGACACGTGGCGTCGGACGGTGCGAGTGAGTTGGGGCGCACTTGAGCGCGGGATCGTCATGGCCCGCACCTCTCCGCCCCTTTCGAGGACGCCCATCACTGGCGTCTTGTGGGCCCAGTCGCCAAACTTGTCTCTGCCCGCCTTGTGCCTCCGCCTGTCCAGCTTGCCCCCAACGAAGGTCTCATCGGCTTCTACCGTGCCCTCCAATAGACGAAAGGGCGGCTCTGCCTCCATTGCGAGCCTGATCCGGTGAACCAGGTGCCATGCTGACTTTTGCGTGATCTCAAGGCTCCTGGCGACCTCGCAGGAACTAACACCGTTCTTAGCGTTCGCCATTAGCCAAACGCCAGAGAGCCATTTGCCCAACGGTATCGGACTGTCCTCGAATATGGTGCCAAGTCGGATGCTGAACTGCTTCTTGCAACCGTGGCAACGCCATATCTTGCGAGACTTGACGAAGGACGGCTCCATAGTGCCGCACCTTGGACAGATGACGCCGTTCGGCCATCGTTTAGCCTTGACGTACTCGAAAGCATAGTCCTCATTCGAGAACTTCGCCATCGCGTCCATCAGGCTCTTGGGTAGTGCTAGAAGGTCGGCCACGCCCCTAGTATAGCACAGATTGTGTCACAAGTATATAAACACGTAAATATACCGGGTGGGCGGGGCGCATCCGAATCCGGACCGTTGCTGTCTGTGGTATTTTAGAGGTTCGGTACTGTGGAACGGTACCAGAGGGACGATGGCCAACTGTGTTGTTGCCAATGGGAGCGTGACGGTCGCGCGCGTGCGGCGCCGATCGCTGACGAGCTTGGAGGGATGAAGTGCGTACTGTCACTGTCGCAAGAAAGTTATTCTGCATCGCCACGGTTTTCGGCGTGACGAGCGCGGCTTACGGCCAAGTGCAGGAGGAGTGGGTCGCGCGATACAACGGCGCCGCCAACGGTTCGGATACTGCTTCTGTGATTGCAGTTGACAGCGCCGGCAACGTCTATGTGACCGGCAGCTCGGTGGGCTCCGGCACGCACTTGGACTACGCGACGCTGAAGTACGACTCGGACGGCAATCAACTCTGGGAACGGCGCTACGACGGCTCATACGGCGGCGCAAGCAACAGACCCGATTTCGCCAATGCGCTTGCCGTGGACAGCGCGGGCAACGTGTATGTGACCGGAGATTCGTACGGCTCACATAGCACGCTCAGAGACTACGCGACGTTGAAGTACGACTCGGACGGCAATTTGCTTTGGACAAGACGCTATAACGGCCCGGGAAGCAGTACCGATCAAGCCCGGGCGATTGCAGTGGACAGCGAAGGCAACGTGTATGTGACTGGCAACTCGGTGGGCTCCGGCACGGGGCACGACTACGCAACGTTGAAGTACGACACGGACGGCATCCTGCTCTGGGAAAGTCGCTACAATGGCGGCGGCAGCGGTTCGGATGCCGCCTTTGCGCTTGCACTGGACAGCGCAGGCAACGTGTACGTGACCGGGGGCACGGGCTCCTACCCTGGACGGGACTACGCAACGTTGAAGTACGACACGGACGGAAACCTGCTCTGGGCTAGGCGCTACGCCGGCTCGGGAGGAGCATGGGATATCGCCTCTCACATTGCAGTGGACAGCGCGGGCAACGTGTATGTTACCGGCGAATCGACTGGCTCGGGTACGGATTTAGACTACGCGACGCTGAAGTACGACCCGGACGGAAACCTGCTTTGGGCAAGCCGCTACAACAGGGCCGACTATGCGGATCGTGCCTCCGCACTTGCTGTCGACAACGCAGGCAACGTCTATGTGATCGGCCTGACGTGGGCACCCGACAAAGGCTGGGACTACGCGACCGTGAAGTACGACTCGAACGGCAATCAACTCTGGGATAGGCGGTCCGACGGCCCGGGCTTCGTTACCTATCAAGGCGCTGACATTGAAATCGACACCGAATCCTGTGTGTATGTGAACGGCTATTCGCCGGTCCCTGGAATTGACGACGACTACGTGACGCTCAAGTACGACCCGAGCGGAAACGTGCTTTGGGAAATGCGCTACAACGGTCCGGGCAACGGTTCTGACAGGGCGCATGCGCTTGCTTTGGACAGTGCCGGCAACGTGTATGTAACTGGCGAATCGACGGGCTCCGGCACGGGCACGGACTACGCGACGATAAAATACAGCCAGACGCAGACGATCTTGCCGGACAGCTTCTCCGTGTTCCGCGGGATGTTGACCGGCGGCGGGCTGAGCGACCTGCTCGCCAGCGACGACAGCTGGATGACTGTGCTGCCGGGGATCACGCTGAACCAAGCGGAGCGCCAGGTGCAGCTCATCGTCGTCGGTACAGCTCCGACTGAAACGCCGAGCGAGCTTCGGATCAGAGTGGAGGCCCACGCCGAGATCAACAACATCGGGCAGTGGATAGAGCTGTGGAACTACGACACGAGTTCGTGGGAAGAGGTCGACTTCATGATCGCGACGACGACTGACTCGATAGTCGAGGTGAGCATCACGGTCGATCCGGGCCGGTTCGTACAGGCGGGCACGAAGGAGATGAAGGCGAAGATCAGCTACAAAGAAGCCGGGATTGTACTCTCATTCCCGTGGCTGATCAGCTTCGACCAGACGGTGTGGGCTATCGTCCCGTAGACGACCAACCGGCAATCGCGTGGCTAGCAATTCGCCTCGCTCGTGCCGGTGAAATTACTGGCATCCTCTGACGAAGCACTGTGTCATGATGTATCTGCGGCCTTGAGCTGCTGTAAGGAAGCCGTAATCATGTTTGACGGCCAAAACGCAACAGACAGATGGCGAGAAGCGACGAGGGCGCAGTATGAAGCCGGGCGACGGTCGGCAATACGCGCTCGGAAATCATTTGTGAGGATCGCGTGCACCGCCGTCGCACTCGCGGTGACGAGCGCGACTTTCGGCCAAGTGCAGGAGGAGTGGGTCCGTCGCTACAACGGCCCGGGTAACGATCGGGATGTCGCCAGAGCGCTTGCTGTGGACAGGGCAGGCAACGTGTATGTGACCGGCGAATCGGACGGCTCCGGCACTGGCAACGACTACGCGACGTTGAAGTACGACACGGTGGGCAACGAGCTCTGGGAGAGGCGGTACAGCGGCCCAGGCAACAGACTCGATATCGCCCGTGCGCTTGCCGTGGACGACGCAGGCAACGTGTATGTGACCGGAGCCTCAACCGCCTCCAACGGGTACAAGCTATACGCGACATTGAAGTACGACACGGACGGCAACCTGCTCTGGCTAAGCCGCTACAGCCGCGCAGACCGAAGTGGCGACCAAGCATACGCGCTTGCCGTGGACAGCGCTGGCAACGTGTACGTGACCGGTAGCTCTTCGGGCGGTGGCACGGGTGTCGACTACGCGACGCTGAAATACGACACGAATGGCAACCTCCTCTGGGTACGACGGTACAACGGCCCGTCCAACGATAATGGCGATATCGCTACTGCAATTGCTGTCGACGACGTCGGCAACGTCTATGTAACCGGCCAATCATGGGGGGGCGCCACGAACTTCGACTACGCGACCCTCAAATACGACACAAACGGAAACCAGCTTTGGGTACGGCGGTACGACGGCCCGGCCAACTACATCGATGTCCCTACCGCACTTGCTGTTGACGAGGCCGGAAGCGTCTATGTGACCGGATCTTCTTGGGGCGTCGGCACAGACATCGACTATGCGACGGTGAAGTATAACGCGAACGGCAACCTGGTTTGGGCACTGCGCTACAACGGTCCGGCCAACGATGTCGATCAATCCAATGCGCTTGCTGTTGACGAAGCTGGCAACGTATATGTGACCGGCTGGTCGGTGGGCTCCGGCACGCGCACCGACGTCGCGACCCTTAAATACGACACGAACGGCAACCTTGTCTGGGAAAGGCGCTACAACGGCCCAGCCAACGGTTCGGACGGTGCCGCTGCGCTTGCTCTGGATAGCTCAGGCAACATGTACGTGACCGGCTTCTCGAGTGGCTTCGGTACGAGCCTCGATTACTTGACGTTGAAGTACGACACGGACGGCAACCGGCTTTGGTCGATGCGCTACGACGGTTCAGGCATCGGTTATGACCGTGCCGAGGCCGTTGCTGTGGACGGCCCGGGCAACGTGTATGTAACCGGTTGGTCGTGGGGCTCAGGCACGAACTACGACTACGCGACGATCAAGTACTCTCAGACGGTCGAGGTCTTACCCGACAGTTTCTCGCTGTTCCGCGGGATTCTGACCGGCGGCGGGCTGAGCGACCTGCTCGCGAGCGACGACAGCTGGATGACGGTGCTGCCAGGGATCACGCTGAACCAATCTGAGCGACAGGTGCAGCTCATCGTCACTGGCACTTCTCCGACTGAGACGCCGACCGAGCTTCGATTCCGTTTGGAGGCCCACGCGGAGATCAACAACATCGGACAGTGGATCGAGCTGTGGAACTACGACACGAACTCGTACGAGCAGGTCGACTTCATGATCGCGACGACGGTGGACTCGATCGTGGAGGTGAGCATCACGACAGACCCGGCGCGGTTCGTCGAAGCAGGAACGAAGCAGATGAGAGCCAAGATCAGCTACAAGGAAGCCGGCATCGTGCTCTCATACCCGTGGCTGATCAGCTTCGATCAGACAGTGTGGACGATCGTGCCTTGACCGTGGAGCCCGCACCACTAAAGCGCTCCCCCTGCACGAACCCGAACCAATCCGAAGACAGTTGGCAGTCGGCAGTCGGCAGCTGGCAGTCGGCAGTTGGCAGTTGGCGGTTGGCAGAGAAATGGTTAAGGGTCAAAGGTCAAACCCGAACCAACCCGAACCAACCCGAACTAACCCGGACCAATCCGAACACGCGTCGTCAAGCCGACGCAACGGAGAGGGCGGTCAAGCCCGCGCACTCCCAAAGGTCGACTCTTCGACGATGGCGAACGTCTCCTTGAGCGCGGCGGCGCTCTTCATGAGGGCTTCTCTTTCGGCGTCGCTGACCTTCGGCTCCCAGACCGCGACCACGCCCGCTCGGCCCACCACGGTCGGCAGCGAGAGCGAGATGTCGCTGATGCCCATCGTGCCGGTCTGCGCGCTGCTCACGGGGAGCAGGCGGCCGTCGTCGAGCGCGATGCCTTCGACGACCTCTTTGATCGCGATGCCGACCGCGCGGCCCGCGCCGCCCTTCTGCCTGATGACTGTCGCGCCGGACTTCTTGGTCGTCTCGAAAAGCTCGTCGGCGGAGGAGTCGCTCCAGCCGGGGATCGAGGAGATCGCCACGCCGTTGATCGTCGCGCCGGACCAGATCGGCACCATCGAGTCGCCGTGCTCGCCGAGGATGACCGCGTTGACGTCCTTCGCTCCGACCTTGAAGTGGTCGGCGATCAGGCTGCGGAACCGCGCCGTGTCGAGCACCGTTCCGAGGCCCATGATCTGGCTCTGCGGGAGCAGGCCGCTCTTGACCGTGAGGTGCGTGAGGATGTCGACCGGGTTGCTGACCACGAGGATCGTCGCGACGTCGGCGAGCTTGACTTCCTTCAATGATTCGAGGATGCCCGTGAATAGGCCGACGTTGCGGTTGATGAGGTCGAGCCGGCTCTCGTCGGGCTTTCTGCGAAGCCCTGCTGTGATGACGACGCAGTCGCTGCCCTCGCACTCCTCGTAGCCGCCGCTGGTGAACGTCTGGTTGGCCGTGAACGACGCGCCGTGGCGCAGGTCGAGCGCCTCGCCCGCAGCCATGTCCTGGTTGACGTCGACGAGGGCGATGTGGGTGACGATGCCGCCGAGTTGTAGGGCGTACGCCGCGTCCGATCCTACGCGCCCGCCGCCTCCGATGATGCTGACTTTCATGATGTGTTGTTGGTTCTCCGTTGAAGCTGTAGGGGCACCAGTTTAGCCGGGATCGCATCGGTATCTCCGACAATCGGCCTCCGCCCGTGCGCTCTCGTCCAACGTCGGCAAGCGCTACGAAAGGGTAACGTCCGGGCACGAGGTGAATATGACCGTGAAATACTTCTTCCGCACTGTCGCTTGCCTGACGCTGGTCGTCAGCACCGCGGTGTCCTTTGCGCAAGAGAAGAATCCCAAGGACATCATGGATGCGATCGTCGCCCACAGGACGCAACGCATGGATGAGGCTCGTTCTGCTGGACAGCGGGCCGATATGGCCGCCATAAACGCTGAGACTAAGGCTATGGCGCTCAAGGCGGCCAAAGGGGTCGACCCGGCGAACGTCGATCTCGATCTAGCCCTGTCGTGGGCGTCGGTGTTCTCCTTTGCCGGCATGCACCAGGAGATCTGCGACCTCTGCTTGAGGTTCCTAGAGAGTAATCCGAGCCGAGAGGACAAGTCGATTGCCCAGGGCATGGCGATGAGGGCCTGCAATTCGCTTGGTGACGCGGACATGCTGGTCGAGATGCTGGCGACGTACGCCCCAGCGACGACAATTGAGAGCCAAGGGCATTTGGGGAGCGTCGTGCGGTTTTACGCCGATACCATCGCCGAGAAAATGGGCATCGAGGCCGCTCTCAAGGCGATTGACGACGCTATGGCCCTGGCCAAGTTCGAAGATCCAGAGGAGTACGCGAAGCGCTCGTTCGACTCTTTCAAAGCGCGCGGCACCAGGAACCGCGACGGCAGCGAGATGACGGACAAGCAGATCACCGCAATGCTGGTCAGTAGCGCCAAGAACCGTAGAGTCGGCCTGATCTATTCCGCCGCGAACAAAAAGTCAGGGCTGTTGGAAGATGCGGGACGCAAGGACGAGGCTCTTTCTGTCTTGAAGGAGTTCGTCAAGGACCGTGATCCGTCGAACGCCTCTGTGCGCCGCGCCAATTCTGCGATCATGCAGACCGAGATGATCGGCTCGCCGGCGACCGCGCTGGACTTCGACCGGCAGTACGGCGACTTCAAGAGCCTGGATGCCTGGAAGGGCAAGGTCGTCATCATCGACTTCACGGCGCACTGGTGAGGGTTCTGTCAGAGGTCCGTTCCGGACCTGAAGCAGCTGTACGCTGACTTCCACGACAAAGGACTCGAAATGGTCGCCGTGACCCAGTACTACGGATACGTAGGCGCGAAGAGAGAGATCTCCGAAGAGGAAGAGTTCGCTGAAATGGCGAACTTCCGCGCCGACAAGGGCGAACCTTGGTCGATGGTCTTTGGCGGCCAGTCGAACAATGACGCCTATGGCGTCGGCGGAATTCCGCACTGGGTGGTGCTAGACCGCGAGGGCAACGTGGCGTTCATCCACATCGGCTACACGCCGACGATCTTCATACCGTTCCGCGAGAAGGTCAAGGCACTTGTAGAAGGCAAGTAGTCCCATACGACCGACGACAGGCGAAGCGCCGCCTCTGGTGTTTCGCCTGTCGTGAATTTTTGGGGTCGCAGGTGAGACTAGTCGAAGTCCCAGCGATACTTCGATCGGTCGGAGATGAGTCCGGCCCACATCGGCAACGCCTCGCATCCTTCCGCCGCTTGGTCCAGGGTGATGCGCCTGGCGTGGCCGTCCGCATATACGGTCGTCAACCGGTCGCTGTGCCACGGCCAAAGACCGCCGCTGGCCACTGCGGCGACGCCGTTGCCGATCGGACCCCAATCCAGGCTCCCCGTGTACAAGTCTGTATTCGGAATGGAGTCCAACAGGAACGTATCGACGGTGCCGTTTTCGGCGTTGGCGTACCTGCACGGCGGAACGATCAGGTAGCTGCCGCCGCCAACCGGCTTGCCGGAAGAATCGATCGAATGAACTGAATCACCGAAAACGAGCATGCCGGACGGGTCTTGGACCTCCCATGTCGATCGAGTAACGGAATAGGGAATTCTCGAGCGAGCTGTGAACAACGGAGCAAAATACAGGTAGTTGTAGCCGAGGTTCGATCGCATCGAAGCGCGGTAATACCGAGCGTACGAATCGTTTGGAAGGGCGTCAGCGTTGAAGAGGCTCTCATTCGTCGGTCGAACAGAGAAGTCGCCCGGACACTTGAAGAGGGCAAAGCTCTTGCCGTACGGAAGTATCAGCTGTACCCAGGTGCGGTCTGTGCTCGAATCGGCGTTTGCGTCGGTCGAGTACTTCGCAGGAACGTAGCGGTCGTCGTAATCGACCTGGTACAGCAGCACGCTGGTGCTGACCTGCTTGAAGTTGCTGAGGCAGACCGTCGCCTTCGCCTGGTCGCGGGCGCGGCTGAAGACGGGGAAAAGCACCGCCGCCAGTATCGCCACGATGGCTATGACGACGAGCATCTCGATCAGTGTGAAGGCTCGACTCTTGCTCAACGGTCCGTACTCCGTGATCTATGCAGCAGTATATCATCCTGCTTTGTTCCTGCAAAGGCGAGCGCGACAACTTCACCAAGAGGTTTGAACCCGAGCGGCTCGTACCAGCTCACGAGCGACTCCTCGCACTGAAGGTAAGTTCGCATCCCCTTTGCCGCGAGCTGTCCTGCTACTTGCTGGGCTAGGCTGGCACCTAACCCTTGGCCTCTGCGGTCGCTCCTGACGCATAGGTTGTACAGCCCAAATCCCGTCCGGCCAGGTGCGAGCATGTAGGCCGCAGCGATCCCCGATCGATCCTCGATATATCGCAATTCCAGATCCGAGCCGGCTGTTGCCTGGGCTAGCGTGCCCTGGACCGCCTCCGATGCCTGATGGAAGAACTGACGAACCATAAAGTCGGCCACCTCGCGCCGAACCGACGCCTGTACCGCTTGCACGGTGGGGATGGCTGTCACGGATTCCGTGCCTGCGCAATGCATGGTCACGAGCCACTGCCGAACAGCCAGACCCCGCGCCTCTAGCTCCTGCCGAAGATCCGTCGGCCGGTCGCCCGTCATCGCGAATATGTTGAACGCCCGCTTGCTCCGTGCCTCAGCCACTAACGCATCCAGTCCCGGCCCCGCATCGTCGTCGAAGTTCAGCCCGATTGCAAAGTTGCAGAACCCAAGCCCCTCTGGACCGCGCACAACCGTCGCGTTTTGGCGACGGTCTGCGAAGGTGCCAGGCACAGCCAGCGCAAGCCGCAGATACGTGTGAATCACGATACCGCGCGCCTCTTCGAGAGATGGGTCGGCTAAAGTACGACGCTCCACAACACCCCCCATGTAGTCCTTCTGCGAGTAATCGTGATGCCGATCGACAGCTCCCGGCTGACCGTGTGTCCGATGTACCCCAGTACTCCTTTGGGCGTCACCAGCACAGACGCGAACGTCTTGCCCGCAGCTCGGAGACGCCACACGTCCAACCCTGCTATGACCTGAACCCCGGTTTCGTCATTGGTGTGCAGACCGAATCGAATGGTCGGCGAATAGAAGACGGTCGGGGCTACAAATTTCTGACCGTTGAACGTCGTCTGGAAGTAGCGAGCGACGGTTCGCGAGATCTTCGGCCCCACCAACACGCCGCCGTAATGCCCCGTGTTCAACCAGAGCTCCTGCGAGTTGCCCAGCGCCGCGATGAGCTTTTCGCTGTCGACGGGCGGGATCACGGTATCGTAGCGCGCTGCGATGACGAAGCTCGGACGCGAATCGGACGGATCGAGGTAGTTGAGCGGCTCAACCTCCTTCAGCTCCTCTCGCATCCTCGCCTCCGTGTACCCGAGCTTTCGGAGCCGCTCGCGCTGCGAGACGACTCGCGAACTGTTCCACAGAATATGGGCGAGATCAGCGCCTCCCAGAACATAGCAGCTCGCCGAAATCCGGCTGTCGACAGCGAAGGCCAGCGCGGCGACCATCGCTCCCAAGCTTGTGCCGTTGACCCCTACCTTGGTTGAATCGAACTCAGGTCTGGTCGCAATCCAGTCTATCGTTCTCCGTACGTCCTGAACGCTCTGAGTCATCGTCTTCCTCAGTGCCTCCGGGTCGGCCTGGACTGCAAGCTCGCCAGAGAGCGTACCGGGCGGGGTCCGGGTGAGGTGGTACGGCAGCGGCATCAGCACGCTTGCTACGCCGCGCTCCGCCAAGTTGCGCGACAGCACATCCTCCACGGTGGCGCTCGAAGCGCCCCAGTAGTGCAGCAGGATCACGACCGGCACGGGACCCGGCGAATCCGTCGGCATCGTGATCGAGAGCTTGACGATGTTGTTCCTTGGGTACGGTGTGTCGTACGGGCTGGGAAAGGAGAGTTCGTACCGCCTGTAGAACTCGCGACGCTCCGTCTCGCGCCAGCCGTCGAACTGAATCTGCGGCGGAGCTTGCAGTATCGACGCGGTCTGAGCCAAAGTCATGCAGAAGCCCCCTACGCAAAGAGAAAGCGCGATGACAAACTTGATTCTTATTGCAACCGTTGGCATTTCAGCAGTTCAGGCCCCAACCATTTTAGACAACGACTTCGCAATCGCGCTCGGCGCGGCTGGGCTCACCGCCAACACCGCCGTGTTCGATCCCGAAATGTTGGCGATCTACGCCCAAGGGGAGTTCGCGACGCCGCTGTACCGAGTTTGTCACACCGAGCCGTGGCGGACGCCTTTTTACTTGGGCATGTACCGTCGAGCCTTGAAGGTAACGGCAGGCGACCCAGCAGCCACTCTCAGCACTGCCAGTCGGATGATCGGCCTAGGCAGCCGAAGGAGTCTTCTGGGCAATCCGATCGCGCAGGCTGAGGAGAGGATCAAGGTCGAAAAACCCCTGCGCGCAGCCCTGACGAAGATGAAAGCCCAAGGGCTGATCGTCGGCGCCATCCCGTCGGCCGACGACGTTCCGTTCGAAGTTCGATCCGCGGCCGCTCTCGTGTTAGAGGTCGCGCTTGACGCGATCAAGTACCGCCGAGCGTCGTTCAGCGACATCGATGACATCGCGCTGGAGTACAGCCGGGTGCTGGCGGTAGAGGCAGAGGCCGACCCGCAGGCGTACAAGGCGCTCGTCGACCTCTACCGGACAGTGGAAATGAAGTACCTGCTCGCGGCGTCTCAGGACTTGGCGGCGGCCGTGCAGAAGGCGCAGTCAAAGGCCCAAGTTGTATCGGCCTCCGAATCGTACGGATACCGCGTCAGTACGGTCTGGGGCGAGATCGTGCTGACAGGCGGCGACGACTCCATGCACGAAGACAATCCGACGCTGCTCCTCATCGATACAGGAGGAAGCGACACGTACTTGAACGTTCCGTCGAACGCGTCGAGCACCAACTGGCTGTCGGTCGTCATCGACACCCACGGATCCGACAGCTACCTCTCCGATTTGGCGCTGAAACAGATCGCCGTTCCCGACTGGGACGGCCGAAAGGACGGCCAGCGCGAACTCGGACCGGGCGCGGCGGCGTTCGGGGTCACGTTCCTGGTCGATTCGCTCGGCGACGACCTGTACAGGACGCACCGTACCGGATTAGGTTCAGCCGTGTTCGGCGCGTCGATGTTGATCGACATGGACGGGAACGACGTCTATGACGCGTACACCAGCGCACAGGGGTTCGGCCGATTCGGCGTCGGGGTTCTGGAGGACTTGGCCGGAGACGACTCGTACTCAGGCTTTATGCAGGTGCAGGGGGTGGGCCTGACTGCCGGCTTTGGCGCTGTGATCGACCGGGCAGGCGACGACACTTACGTCGCGAACGACACGGTCATCGACATGCCCTCCGCACAGTCCGCAGAGCACAACTTCAGCATGGCCCAGGGCGCTGGGTTTGGGGTTCGATCCGACTACCTGACGGGGCACAGCTTGAGCGGCGGGGTGGGGTTGCTCTACGACATTAAGGGATCGGACAGTTATTCGTGCGCCGTCTTCGGCCAAGGCACCGGGTACTGGCAGGCGCTCGGCATGCTCTGGGACGACGCGGGGGACGACAAATACTACGGGATGTGGTACGTGCAGGGCGCCTCGGCGCACTTCGGGCTCGGGTACCTGGAGGATAAGGCAGGGGCCGACGAATACATCGCAGTCATGAACATGGCGCAGGGGGCTGGCCACGACTTCGGCACCGGGTATCTGATCGACCGCGGCGGCAACGACACGTATCGAGCGCCGAACCTCAGCCTTGGCGCTGGCAATGCTAACGGAATCGGCATCTTCTATGACGCAGCGGGCGACGACGTCTACGAGTCGCGCGGTACGACGCTGGGCAAGGCGAACGCCGCGACCAAGGGCAGCATCCGAGAGCGGGCGCTATGCCTCGGCGTATTCATCGACATGTCCGGCGTAGACACATACCCCGACGGGACACCGTGGGCGCGCAACGGCGTAAAGACGGCGAGTTGGACCGATCGGGCGCCGACGCCCGCCGAAAGCCAGCTAGGCGTTTTCTGGGACAAGTAGCCGTGTCAGAATTAGCCGCGTAGATGATCCCGATCCGCGACAACCTGGAATCGCGAGACAAGCCCATCGTCACATGGACACTGATCGGGCTCAACGTCTTGATCTTCGTGTGGGATCGAGCTTGGTCGCTCGGTGGCTCCAGCTACGTTTTCGCAGACCTTGCGATGCGCCCGGCGGAGGTGATGCGCGCGGTTAGCGGGCAGGGAGACCCGATCGAGCTAGGCAAGCTGTTCACGAGCATGTTCCTGCACGGCTCGCTAACGCACCTGATCGGCAACATGCTGTACCTGTTCGCGTTTGGGGAGAACGTCGAAAACGCTCTCGGCGGATTCCGTTTCGCGCTTTACTACCTGTTCTGGGGGGTCGTCGCCTCCGCTGCGCACATATTCGTCGATCCGTCGTCGAACGTTGCAGTGCTCGGGGCGTCCGGAGCGATCGGCGGAGTGCTCGGAACGTACTTCCTGGTCTTCCCGGGAAACAAGATCTCAGTGTTCGTTCCTCCGTTCATCTTCTGGGTGTTCAGGCTGCCTGCGTGGATCCTTCTAGGGTTCTGGTTCGTATTCAACGTCTTGCTGCCTCAGCAGGGCGTTGCCAATTGGGCTCACGCTGGCGGCTTCTTGGCCGGTATGGTGACGGTATTGGTGATGGGCGGCAGAGAGAAGGTGCTGAAAGGCGGGCGGTGGCGGCGATGGCTGAAGGAGGAGGACGAGGATGATTGAGTCGCGCCAGGCGATCGCTGTCTGCTCTGCGCTGTGCTTGCTACTTGCGGGCTGGTCGCTCAGTTTGCGCCACAAGGCCGAGGCTTCCAACAAGGCCGTAGGCTTGATGCTGGAGTCAAGCGTCATCGAATCGCTTGCATCGACCAGCGGGCTGAGCTACGAGGAGACCCTGGAGTACCTGGCTGAGCGCGGCCTGACGGGCGTCGCGATGACGGAGGAGACTGTGCAGACGTTGGTCGAGAACAATTCGCTCTTCCTGCTCCCGGAGGAGGGAGGGAACCGAATAATTCTTCAACGACTGTCGAGCTCGGCCCGCCTCAGAAGCGCATATGAGCGCAGGTTCGGAGAGCCGCTGCAAGAACTTAGGCCGAATATCTTTCGCTCTGATCGCGACGTGCCGACGTTGTACGACACGCCAATCGGACTCAATCCCGCCCGCGCTGCGCAGGTGAAATCCGCGAGGCTCGTGCTCATCGCTCGCCACGAAAACGTGCCTGGGGCAAACGAAAATTACATCGAAGATACGCTGGCCCAGTCGAGCGAGCTCGGTGCCGACGCATACTTGATCGGCGGCAATCAGGCGCTCGGCTCGCGCGTGCTGATCGAGACGACTGCGGAGACCTTGGAGGAGCTGGGAATGGACTATGTGTCGCCCGAGTTCGTCGTACTCGGCGGCGATTCGTATCTGCGATCCGAGTTGGCACAGAGCACGATTCGGCTCCACTCCATCCAGCAACTTGAATCCGAGCGGCTCTCGTCTCGGGCTCTTCTCGACCGGATGAAAAAGGCGTTCCGAGAGCGAAACGTGCGGTGGCTTCTGCTGCGCCCGACGACGCAGGCCAGCTCAAACGCCGTCGAGGAGATGGGTCGAACGCTCGCGTCAATACGAACTGAAATCAGAAGCGTCGGGGGCGAAGTCAAAGAGCCGCGACCGTTCCAAGACCCCGCGGTTCCGCAGTGGCTCATCGTCGCAATCTCGCTCCTGGCAGCGCCGGCCATTGCTTGGACGGTATCTGAGGTTCTTGCCGTGCGCGGAGGGCGGACGATTGCGTGGATCGGTGTTCTCGCGTTTGCTGGCGCCACGGTGATTCCCGAACTGCGCGCGTATTACGTACTGCTCGCCGCCATTGCCTACCCGGTGTGCGGGTATCTGCTGTTCGCCCGGAAGAGCGACCTGCACCCGATCGTTGCGTTCTTGGGCATGTGCCTTGCGAGCCTGGTCGGCGGCCTGGTCGTGGCGAGCACGCTCGTCGGCGTTGATTTCATGGTCAGGGCCGATGCGTTTCGCGGCGTCAAGCTGGCGATGTTTGCGCCGATCGCCATCGTCGGCTGGATGATGATCATACGCAGCGGTGGCGTGCGAAAGCTGGCGCCAAATCCCGTCACTTGGGGTGCAGCGCTTCTAACAGTCGCAGCACTTGCGATCGGCGTACTCGTTTTCGTGCGATCGGGGAACGACAACCCCGGAGCCGTCTCTGCCGTGGAGATCCAGCTGCGCTCGATGATTGATCAGCTTTTCTCCGTAAGGCCCCGATCCAAAGAGGTCTTCCTCGGCTACCCTGCACTACTGATCGGACTGTCCTTGATCCGGTCGCGTGTCGCCGGCAACGGCTTGGGCGAAGCGGCGATCGTAATCGGGATGATCGCACAAACGAGCCTCATCAACACGCTCTGCCACCTCCACACACCGATCGCTCTCGGGCTGGCCCGGCTCGCTCTGGGAATCCTGCTCGGCGGTATAATTGGATGGCTTTTGTGGCTGTTGGGCAGGAGGTTGTTCGCGCCGTCGGAGGCCTCCAACTGATATGGGCAAGCGGCTAGTCGTGGCGGGTTACTTTGGTCGAGAAAACCTTGGGGACGACGCGATCATGCTTGCCTTCACAAGGAGCGTTGCAGACTACAACTACGACTTTTCGGTCATCTGCGGCTCTCCCAAGAGGCTGTCGGGAAGCTACGGATTGTCGGGCGTAGGGCACCTTGATTTCAAAGCGATACAGGCGACGATCGAATCGTGCGACGCTCTTGTGTTCCCGGGCGGGAGCATCTTTCAAGACGTCACGAGCGTTCGTAGCGTAGCGTACTACTCAAACCTCGTTAGATCTGCGAAAAAGGCGGGCAAGAAAGTCGTCCTGCTCGGACAGGGGGTCGGGCCCTTGGACCGGTTCTTGGGTAAGCGTTTCGCGGCGTCTGCCTTCGAGGCAGCGGACGCGATCGTCGTTCGCGACAAAGGCTCGGCCGCGACGCTCAAATCGCTGGGTGTGAGAGCGAGCCCGCAAGTGTCGGCAGACATGGCGTTCTTGTTGAAGCAGCCGGAGAGTGAAAAAGGCAAAGCAAGCTTCGGGTTTGGCGACATGAAGGCGGTCGGCGTGTCGGTGCGCCCGGTCCGGAAAATGCGCGATAGAGCGATCGTCGGGCTGTTCGCCAAGCTGATCAAGTTGCTGAGCGAAAACAGGTACGTGCCCGTCATGATCGAGATGGATCGAGAACTCGATCGGCCGCTGATTCATCAAATCGCCAAGTTGCACGGCGGCAAAGTTCCGGACCTCAAAGGAATTGCTCACCCTGCGGACCTCCAGCGAAGGCTCGCTCGAATGCAGGCTGTCATAGGCATGAGGCTGCATGCCGGCGTCCTGGCGGCTACCGTCGGCGTTCCCGCCTTCATGGTCTCGTATGACCCAAAGATTCAAGTGTTCTCGAACGCCATGGGGTTCCCAGCCCCTCCTAATGTCAGGGAGGCGACTGCCGAGTCCCTGTTCAGCGACTTCCAGACTTTCATCAAGAGCAAGGAGCAGTGGGCGGAGTCAGTGCGGAAGAGCGCCGAATCGCTCGCACAGCAGGCGGAAAGAAACATTGAGGTTCTCGTACACACGGTTGGCACCTAGAATCTGCGTGGCCCTTGCATTCGGGCTTGCTGCTGCACACGTCCAGGGCCAGAGCGGCCTTGGATTGCCGCGCTGGGTGCAGAGAGAGATCATCGATCGCATCACAATATCCGGCAATCGCAGGCTGTCGTATCACGACCACGAGGTCACAGGAGATCGCAACGCGTTCAATTTTGGCAATTACTCCGGTCAAGGCGATAAGAAGATCACAGACCACGGGACGATCCGTATCAGCGGTTTCCAGGTGCTTGGAGCGCTGAACTTCGACTTTACGATCACGGACAGCCGGTTTTACGACCCGCAGGGGCAACGGTTCACGCTTGACTACGACCGAGGACCTTGGGAGATCGAATTGGGCGACGTCCGTGGGAGACTGCTCAACACGAATCGATTCGCACGGTTCAACAAGTCACTGCGGGGAGTGACGATCGGGTACGGGGCGGGGCGGCTCCAAATGCGGGTAGTGAGCAGCGAGGTGCGCGGCGCCGCCAAGACCGTGACGATCCGCGGCACGAACTCCGCAGGGCCGTACTTCTTGCAGAGCACCCAAATCGTCCGGGGCTCTGAGATCATCGAGGTCGACGGCGTCCGGCAGGTACTGGGAACCGACTATGAGATTGAATACGAACGGGGGGCGATCACGTTCGTCAATCGCAGAACCGGTCAAAGCAAGATCATTCCACCGACAAGCGTCATCGTCGCCACGTACGAAGTGTTCGGCTTCTCGGGACAGAAAGGCACCGTGCAAGGCGTCGGCGGAACCTACGAGGTGCTGGCCAATCTGAGGATTGGCGTGACGGCGATCCGTCAAATCACTGGCGCGACAGGTCGGCTCTCGACGAGGCTCGAAAAGTTCTTTGGCTTCGGTCCGCCGTCGACGCCGTACTTCTTGCAGTTCGAGCCGTTGCCGACGGAGCCCGTTGTCATCACCGTAGACGGAATACAGCAGATCGAAGGGATCGACTACTTCTTTGATCCGGACAATGCCAGCATCTTCTTCTTTACGCGGTTCATGGCTCCCGAGCGAGAGATCGACGTGCTGTACACCCCAAAGCCGACAAAGACCGTCGACGGCGACCGGGAGACCTTCGGCTGGGACTTGCGATGGGGGATCGGCAGCGGGGGGAGGGACGGCGCGCTGACTTACAGCCAAGCAACCGGTCGGCTGAGCAACACCCCAACCCCATCGCAGGGCACTGCACGATCCGTCGAACTCCGGTACACGCTCGGGGTGTACGAGCTGATTGCCGGCGCGCGGCAGATTCCAGAAGATTACGTCAGCATCGAATCTATAGGATTCGCACGAAACGAAAGGGCGCACAACCTGAGACTCACGGCGCGACCTGACTCGCGTTGGACGTATGGCCTCGGACAGACCAACTCCAGCATCTCGTCTCGACAGGTCGATGGCAACGGCAATGCGACGTTCACCAGCAGTAGGTTCACAACCGTCAGCGCATTCACGAAGTACGAGCCGAGCGGCGACGGCATCCCGTGGAACCTTGAATTCAACCGGCGTCGCTCAGGGAGCCTGCAGGGCGAAACGTCGGTCGATAGTTGGAGCCTCAACACGAACAAGCGGTTCGGCAAACTCGACACCGTACTCAGCCTGCAGCAGCAGAACGCGTCAGGCCCTGATGGCGAAGGCGGAAGGCAGTCGGCAGAGATCTTCGGCCTCAACCTTCGCACTGCGTATGAAGCCGGTCGAGCCGACAGAAGCGAGGTCTGGACCGTCGCGATGAACACCGGATTGAGCAGCGTGAAGTCGAAAGGGTCTAACGGTCTAGGGCGCGACATTTTAGCCACCGTTCAGTACCAGAGGAACAAGGATGGCCAGTTGCTGTGGGGGATCAACTTCGACTTTCAGGACAGCAACGCAGGCGGCATTGCGGCGTTGAGCGGCTTCTCAAACGGGTACGGAGCTGGCTTCAATGGCAACGGCTTTAGCGGAGGCGTCGGTAGTTCAAGCTTCACCAGCGCAAGCGAAGTTCAAAGGTACCGGTTGCGCGCGCAGTACGTTCCCAGCGCAAGGCTAGCTCTGAACGCGTACGGCTACACGCAGAGATCGCAAGGCTCGTACAGCTCGAACACCTCGACTATCGGGGCTGGGATCGACGTTTCATACGATCTCGGCCGGCAGAACTTCGTTACGGCAAACCTCGACTTCAGCCGGACGCGGTTCGTCGACTCGCCGCTTCGCTCTGCGAGTACGACCTTACACGTCGCATTCAACGGAGCGCCGTCCCAACTTTGGTCGTACTCGGTGATTTACGGGCTCATGCTCTCGGGCGGAAGCGGAACGTTCGGCCAAAACTCGGCTAGCGTTGACGCCGCGCTCGGGTACCGACTCGGGTCACGACATTCGTTGGCAGTGAACGTTCGGGCCGGTAATACTACTGGTTATCTTGCGCAAATCGAGTCTGACGTAGGGGTCACGTACCGGTATCAAATATGGAGGAGCCTGGCGCTTCAATTCGCTTACCGGATTCGGAACGTCCGCAACAGCGATCCGTTCATATCTACCGGGGCGTACAGTTCGCGCGGATTCGACATTGATCTCGTGTTCGACTTTTACCGCTCGTAACGGATAGGCTTGTGAAGCGTTTGATCTTGTCCCAGGTGAAAGCCATGCGAAAAGCACTTTGGATTCCTGTTCTAGCTTGCGTGATATGCGCCGGCCTCGGCGGTTGTGGCGGCTTTAGCGGACCATTCACGTCGTCGATTACTGGCACGGTTCTAGACATCGACAACAACCCGGTGCGCGACGCGAAGGTGTGGACGGACGATGCGCTAACGTTCACTTCGCCGACAGGCGCCTATGTCCTTGAGAACGTGCGTGCAGGCGAGGTGCGCGTCCAGGCGGAGATTTTTAAGAACGGAGTCAGGTACCTCGGAGTCAACTGGACGCTCGACTTTGAAAACGAGGTCACGCAGAGCGTCAACATCATCGTCGGAGTCGCTAGCGAAGCGGCACACGTACACGGCGTAGTGAAGGATCGAGAGGGGTTCCTCCTTGAGAACGTTTCGGTGTACGCCTACAACGGCGCCGGTAGCAGCGCGAGAACGTTTACGAATGCCGATGGCGTTTACTTACTGTCGAACCTTCTGCCGGATTACGTCTACACGATCAGCGCAACGGCTCGAACGTTCCGCTCCGACCAAGAGGACGTCGTGCTGTCAGCGCGCGAGTCGCGCACGCTGAACTTCGTACTGGGCAACGCCGGTTCACCGTTCATGGAGCCTCCGACCGGGGTCGAAGCGGTTTCCTGGGTCTCTCCCGGCTTCGGACTGGCTGGCCGCGGTTTTGGCGTCGACGCGATCGAGTACGTCAAGTCACAGATAGATCCTCGTCGAGAAGCGATGGCAACCGGCGAGCAGAACAGTCAAGCACACCTTCCTGTTGGGACGCTTGTCGAAGTCGATGTGTTCTGGGATGATCCAACGAGCCCTGACCTTCTTGGCTTCGGCATTTACAGAGCGAACTCGGCGTTCGGAGCGCTTTCGTTCCTCGACTTTCTGGCCGACCCGCTAGCCGGGTACTACGTCGACATGAGCGTCGGCACAGCCTCGACGTACTCTTATGCGGTCACAGCCATCGCAACGGACTATCCGGCCGCGGGATCGGAGAGCGAACTGAGTGACAGGGTCGTGGTAGACACGCTTGCTCCATTAACGCTGCTCCCCCCATCGTTCGGACCCCTAACGTTCCGGTGGCAAGCGGGCTCGCTGGCCTCAGAGTACATCGTTTTCCTGTTCGAAGAGTTCCCCGGCGTAGGGGTCGACGTCTTCTGGAGCAACGAACTCGACCCCGCATTTGGCACCTCTTACGTCTACAACGGCCCTGGCCTGGTGCCCGGCAAGACATACTATTACCTCGTCCTGGGAGTGAACGGTGACTGGTCAGCTCGAACGATCACGGCCATTGACTCCTTCCTAGGATAGAGGTAACTGACTTTAGTGAACTTGGTTCGGAGCATCTCGCGGCCGCTCATCGTGGCGGCCGCCGCTACATTTATTGCCGGATTGGCGGGCGCAAGCGACCTGTATGTCGAGGTCGGCGGTTCTCGCTCGCGCTCCGATATCATGGACCTTGCCGACGCGGCCGTGCGACAGTACGCCCGTCGGACCGCGACGCTCAGCGAAGCCAGTCGGCTCTTCAGGATAGAGCACGGATTGCCGCAGGACGTCTTCACGCTGCCAGTTCGCGTAATCCTGACTGAGAACGGCGTGCCGCTGCCGCTCAACCCGAGCGGGCGCGGTTTTGGCGCAGATATCATACCGACGTTCGACACTGCCGGCGCGCGAGCCTTTCCTGCCGAGTACCGAGCGTGGCTGGAGTCTGTGTTCACCGCGGCAAGGCCGGCGATGAACGCCATCTTCGGAATGCCGGACGTCGGTGGAGTTGTTCACGTCCTCAACTACGACGCCGACATCCAAGACCGGTTGGCCGTCGCCGGCGGGTACTACGTGCCGAACGGTCCCGACGGCCCGGAAATCCGATTCCCCGTCTTTTTCAGTCCGGCGGCCACAGCGGTCAACTACATCCACACGATGCTGCTCGCTTACGCTGGCGACAAGACCTATCCGTTTGAGTCGTATCAAGAGGGATTCGTGCGGGCGGCGGCGATGATGGTCTCGCGCTCAGCCGGCAGCATTCCTAATCCCGTCACGTCCGAGGAGGTCGAGCTGACCCTAGAAAGCCTGTACGACGTCACGGTGTTTTACGACTGGTACAACCAGCCGGCATTGGGCGGACCTGCTTTCATCGCCCCGAACCTGCTCGACACGCCCCTGCCGCCGGGCGGCAACACCGGAGGCATTTTCCTGCTGCGGTACAAAATGGTTGGGACGACGTGGCTGAAAGTCGGCGTTCAGTACCCAGGTTTCTTCGCCGAGTTCAACGGCCGTTACTACGCGGCTCCTGCCGGCTATCAGACCGAGCCACAGCTGTTGCAACTGGGGCAGGATGTGCTGGACTTCCTCACCGGCCAGCCTGGCACAACGGTGGAGGGCTTGGAGTTCGAGCCGTGGACTAAGAGGCAGTACATACTCGACAACACGCTGACGCCAGGCCTCAAGCTTCTCGCGGAGGCGTTTCCAATTCCTCCTGCCGTGTCCGGTGACTTCGGCGTCTTCGGGATTGTGCTGAACGCCTTTCGCACAGACAAGTTCGGCGACGAGACTTTGCTGACCGGTCGCAGCTATCCGATCTTTTGGCGCCCGGACTTCGTGAGGTTCTTCACGAACGCACAGGACGACTTGATCAACGTGACAGCCGCATGGGGCTCGGTCGTTCCGAACTTCCCAGAGGCGACGTTCGGCGGCGAGCCGTACCGGGTGGCCGTCGATCTACCGTTTGAAGGGAACAACGCGCGACTGTACTTGCCGGCAGGAGCGATCGCAACCATCACCGATCCCACGCCGAAGAACTTCTACGGCACGTTGACCGGGCTGCCGGCTTTGTCACCCGGAGAGTACAGCGTATCGGTCGACTGGGTCGGCGGATCGGCAACAGATATTCCGGTTCTCAACTTTGCGTTCGGTACGTTGATTTCCGATACGTCCTACGACAAAGGGCAAGCGCTCATCGTTCGAGTATTCCTAGACGTCGGCGCAGGACCTGTAGAGGCTTTCACGCGAAAGGTGAACAAAAGCGTCGGCAGCATCGGGCTCGATCTTCGACCGCCGACGATGGAGGTTTCCTATCAGCTCAACAAGCTCGCTCGGCTGGAGATGATCGGCTTGCCGCTGCAGCCGTACCGGATTCACCCCGCCGATCTGCTGCAGCAGTCTTTCGGCGAAACGCTGTTCGCGAGGTGGAACGCAGTGACAAACTCGTTCGATCTGTTCCCAACCGAAGGTCAATTCCTGTCGGGATTGGGGTATTTCGTTCGGGCTGGATCGGCGGCGACGGTGCAGGTCGACGGCCGAACCGCGCCGGACGTGCCGGTGGTCGTTTCGCTGCAGCCCGGCTGGAACATGGTCTCCGTCCCGTTCCAAGAGTCGATCAGCACCAGCGATCTGCTCGTCACCGTCTCGTCCGAATCCGTTTCAACTTTCATCGAGGCGGCTGGCGTGTCGGTCGGCAGCACAGTCTTCGAGTTTGCGCCAGCCGGAGGCAATCCCGATACGGGGACGATCCTGCCCGTCACAGTCTTGCAGCCGGGCAAGTCGTACTTCGTGAGGGCGCTGCGCCCGGAAGGCGCAGTTCTGATTTTCGTTCCGGCCTCGCACCGCTCGCGGTCTGGCGTCGGCGGCGGATCGCTCAGGCCGCTTGGTCTGCCCGAATACTGGTCGTACACACCGAAACGGTGGGAGACCGAGATCGTTCTTCGAGATCCGCTCCGGTCGCGTTCGCCGATCGTCATCGGACAGGCCACAAACGGACTCCGGGCGGTACGACCGAGCGAAGACGTTACCCTTCCGCCAAACCCCGCAGGCATGCAGCTGTCGATTGCGAACGGAAGACGGCTTTACAAGGACATACGTCTCTGGGGGTCACAGGATGAGTTCTCGATCTTGGCCGAGGGACTCGTGCCGGGCAGGCGCTACGTTCTTGAGTTCAAGCCGATGATGAGGCGCAAGTCGCTTACCCTCATCGACCTCGACGCAGACAGAACGCGCAGGTACATCGGACGAGGGCGATATATGTTCATCGCTCGTGCGCAGACCCACAAGTTTATAGTGCGAACGGGGGCAGGCCGTTGAGGCGCGGCTGCGCTGCGATCTTCCTTGCTGGACTCGTCTTGCTTGGATGCGCTGGGGGAGGAGGGGGCGGAGGCGGCCCGGCCAACGCGATTCTAGTAGGTCGCATACTTTGGATCGAGAGCAACGCTGCGCCGGATCCGCCAGCAAGCGTTGCCGCAGGCCTCGGCTCGACCCAATCGGACATCGTGGACGGGTCCTTCACGCTCGAGGTTTCAGTCAACACGGACAGCGTGCTAGTCAGCTATTCCGCCGGCGGCGGGGAGCCTCCGGTTGTCATGACCTTCACCTTTCCGCCGGTGCAAGGCACCGTGGATATCGGCGATCTTTACATCGGACCTGACCTGATCACCGTGCACGGTACCGTCGTCGACGCGTCTGATCTCAGCGCTCTCGCAGACGCAACCGTCAAGCTTGCAGGCAGAAGCGCGGTCACAGACGTCAGCGGAGAATTCACGCTTATCGAAGTCGCGTACTCGTTCAGCAGTCCCGCCGCGTTCGGGGATCTGATCGGGGAGGTCACTAAGCAGGAGTTCGTGACTCGTCTGTTCAGCCCGCCTACGACGCCGATCGGCGGCGTAATAGAGGTCGGCACCATTCCGCTCTCGCCCGAGAGCTCCGGCGATCCGCCGCCGCCGCCGTTCAACATCACCGGAACGATACTCCCTGTCGGCGATGGCATCGGCGCGACCGTCGAGATCAAGCAGGGGGGAACGACGATCCGGACTACCATTGCCGATATCGCCGCTCAATACCGCTTCTGGGTGCCCGCTGGAACGTACACTATCGTGGCGACGTCTGGAAACAAAACCGGGTCCGAGCCTGTCACACTGAATTCGCCGGACGATCTGAAAGTTGTCAATGTCACGATCAGCTAAGAAAGTGGTTCGCATAATTGGAGTGCCCGCCGTTGCGCTGCTGACCATCGGCGTCGGCTGGGTTTCGATGGCGGAGATACTGCGCGCCGACGCGTTCGTGAAGTTCCGTGGCGGGGACGAGCCGCTCGGAGCGACCGAGGGGATTGCGATCTCAAACTTCGAGTTCAAAATTCACGAGTTCGACCGCTTGACGTCAAGCGCAACCGTGGACTCGGCGTCGGTGACAAGAGACCGAAGCACGATTACGATGACCGGCGTCCGAAACGGCCACTTCTGGATGGAGGAAGACGACGACTTTTTTTACGAAGCCGAGCGAGCGGTGTATCGGTACTACACTCGACAGCTGCTCGCCGACGAGGGCGTACACGTTTGGAACGATCGGATGGACTTGTTCGCCGACGAGTTTCAGTACGACAAGGACACCGGCACTCTGACGATCCAAGGTGAAGTGACCGGGACGCTCGACGGAGGTTATTTGATCGCATCCGAAGTGGGGTATGTCACCGATGGCAGAATCCTGACTGCAGGCGAAGTTTCGTGGACCGGAAAGCTGCAGGACCCGGTCCAAGACGAACGCCGCGAATGGCAGATCCACGGCCTCCATATGGAGATCGTTGGGGATGTGGGCCGCTACGAAGAGGCCCGCGCAACCGATGGCGAGATCATCGTCGTCGCCGATTTCGTCACCCACTACCGCGAGGAGGACGTGCTGATCGCGACCGGGAACGTGCGGTACTGGAGCGTCGACGTCAACTTGAAGTGCGACGAAGCGACGGTCTACCGCGACGAGCGCAGAGTGAAGCTCGTCGGCTCTGTCACGATGCTCATCAAAGCCGAGGACGACGAGAAGCTCGAGGAGACCAAGATACTGGACGTGCCCCGGATGGACCGCGACGGCACGCCGACCGATCCGCAGGCCGCAACCGACGAGCAGATCGAAGCCCTGCGCGACACAGAGAACATTCGCAAGTTCCCTACCAAGGTCGTCGCCGACCAGGTCGAGTACTGGTACAAGGACGGCGAACGGCGGGCCGTCATCACCGGGAATCCGTTTGCGCGGCAGGACTTGGCGTCAGGTTGGAGGTTCGGGTGGGCGCACAGCGCGCTCTACGATGGCGAAGCCGAGACGCTTACACTGCTCAGCAGCGAGGGAAAACAGGACGCAATGCTGCTGCTGTCGATCGGCGACCGGTTCAAAGCGACGGACATTACTCTCTCGACGAACGAGGACAACGAACGGGTCACCGGCAACAACTTCGCTGCAACCGTGTTCACTGATGACGACGACGGAGGCGCCTAGACGTCGCCCTTGAGGCCGAGCGCCTCGGCGTTCCCCTGCATCGCCGTGATGCAGTTGCCGATGTGCTCGTTCAGGTCGGTCCCGATGACCTCGGCTCCGTTGTACACATCGTCGCGGTTGACCCCTGCGGCGAAGTTGAGCGTCTTGAGCTTTTTGGTCACGCTCTTGACCTTCACCTCCATGATGCTCTTGCTCGGTCGGACGTAGGTGACCGCCGTGATGAACCCGCTCAGCTCGTCGCAGGCGAAGAGGTACTTGTCCATCGGCGCGGTCGGCTCGACTCCGGTCTTGGCGGTGTAGTGCGCTCCGATGGCCTGGATCACGTCTTCCGGCCACCCTTGGTCTTTCAGCAGCGCAATCCCCCAAAGCGGATGCTCGTCGGGGTGCTGCTCGTAGTCGAAGTCGTGCAAGAGCCCGGCGATGCCCCACTTCTCGACGTCCTCTCCCAGCTTCTCGGCGTACCACCGCATGCAGGTTTCCGCTCCCATGCAGTGCCGTCGCAGGCTGTCGCTCGGCGTGTGCTCGCAAAGCAGGTTCCAGGCATCGTCTCGGGTTTGAGTCATTGGCTTGGAGTTTACTTTGGATGTTGAGAAGTTTGGGGGTTCGGGTTTGTACGGAGGTTCGCGGTTCGTGGATCTGCCAACTGCAATCTGCCAACTGAGAACTGTGTTCGGGTTGGTTCTGCTTTGTACGGAGGTTCGCGGTTCGTGGAACTGCCAACTGCAAACTGCCAACTGGGTTCGGGACTTCCCCATGGAGGGTCGTCCTCCTGGGCGACCTTGGCTTGCGGTCCACACATCACTTCGCAACTGCCGCTGGACGATGGAAACCCTTAGTTCGCGCGGCTCGCGGGGACGCTCGCCCTCCCGTTGAACGGCGGCACGGACAAGCCCTTCGGGCCTGACCGTGGCACGCTCGAACCACAACTGCGCGGAAAATTGCCGGTCCGTATTGACGCCCGACCACCTGCCGCCAGTATCATGGAGCGGGGCTCTACGAACCCCGGTGGAACCATGGCTGATGTTGAACAGGTTGACTCAGCTACTGTTCTGGAGAATTGCAAATGATCGCTGACTACGCAGACGTATTCAAGAAGAACTACCTTGTCGCCGGACTGTCGGACGAAGAGATCGACCAAATCGCCGAACTGGCCGAGTTCGGGTGCCTGCTGGCCGACGAGTGTCTGATCAAGAAGGACGACAAGAGCAGCGACCTGTTCGTGATTTTGGAGGGGACCGTGTGCGTCTACACCGACAAAGGCGACAAGATGGGCGACTGCGGTCCCGGCTCTGTGATCGGCGAGGTCGCGCTGGTCGATGCCGGACCGCGCTCTGCTACGGCGGTCTGCATGGGCCAGGTGAAGTTCGCGCGTCTCCCGGCGAAAGAGCTGCGAGCGTACATGTCGCAGAACAGGGAGGTCGGGTTCACGATGCTCGCGAACCTCTCGCGAGTTCTCAGCATGCGGCTGCGCCAGTCGGCGACCGTGATGGAGGACCTGCGGGCGAAGACGTACGACCACTGGGAGCACGCACCGCTGTAGCAGATCACTCGGTCCCAGGGACGACGGGCTGCACCCAGGCGACCTCGGTCTCGCCTGCAGTGAACGGGTTCACCTTCGTCTTGCTGGAGACCACCTTCGCACGGACGTATATCTCGTCGCCGTGAAGCGTGTAAGACGCCGACAGCCCATCGACCACGGAGAAGACCTCGCCGATTTCGTCGCTGTACTTGCGGGTGACCGCGAGCGGCGCTCCGTCGGCGTTCAGGATCGGCTCGCTACTCCGGTCGTACCCGCGACGGGTGCCGATGAACATCGTTTGGTAAGTGACTCCCTCCTCCGGTTCGATCTCGATGCTCAAACTCTTTCCATCATAAACGATATTGCGCAGCACGACGCCGGTAGAGCCGTAGAAGTCGCCGCGCTCCATCGCCGCCACGATGCTCGCGGCTGTCAGTTCGACAGCCCGCACCACGACCCAGGCTCGGCCGGGGTTGGCTCTCCCGATCTGGTAACTGAAATAGTTGTGCGCGTCGTCCGTCGCCATGCCGTACATCACCTCTTTGCCAAGCTCCGCGAGCCGCACCGTCAGGATGATGTCCCACATGAGCTCTCCGCCCGCGTGGTTCGCGTCGCCGAAGTTTCGGACCGACGGGTGCCCGTTGTACACCTCGAAGAACTTCTCTCCCTCAAGCTTCATCAGGTCTTCGGCGGTCACGGCCCACCCGAAGTTCGGATGGTTGATGTGCGGGAACATCGGAACTCCAGTGCGCTCGCGCTGCTCCAAGACTGCGTTCACGTTGTTCTGCATCGCCTCGAACACCGTCTTGCCTCGCTGCGGCCTGATCAGTTCTTGAATGTTCGTGGCGTTTACGTGTACCGGCTTGCCCTCCGCGCTGTCGGTTATCTCCTCGCTTTGGATCAACAGGAACTCGCCGGGCTCCTCGAACAGCCCTCGGAATTCGCTCAGGGTCTTGAGTCGGACTTGCGTCTTGTTGTTTCGCACTCGCGTCTCGACCCAGTCGTCGCCGAACCGGTCGAGATAACGCACGAGCGGCCTCCCTGCGCCGCGGCCGCCGCTCATGTCCATCCAAAGCTCCTTGTCGCTCAGGATGTTGTGGTCGGAGAGCGCCAGGAAGTTGTAGTCGCGGCTCCGGTACCAGTCGACGACCATCTCCGGATAGTCGTCGCCGTCGCTCCAAAACGTGTGGGTGTGGAGGTTGCCTTTCCACCAGCGGGCAGCGGTAGTGTCCTCTAGAACGTCGTCGGACACCGCTTCATTCACTGGAGGAAACCCCGCATTTTCGTCGAACACTCCTACGCCGATGATCCAAGTGGCCGCAAGCGCGACCGCTGCCGGAATAAGCCTTTCCATTTTCCCACACTACCCCGCAAGTCAAGAATGCCGCGATAACACGAACTGGTCGCGCTGTTTGCCCTTGAGGTCCAACGTTCGGTTCCCGTCTCGCACGTAGATCGACTCGACCTGTTGGCCGTGGTCGTCTTTGCTCCGGACGTACGTGACTGTCGAGGTTGGCGTCACGCAGACGACGCAAACGTCGAGATCGCCGAATCTCTGCCACATGATCGATACGTTGCCAAGCGGTAGCGGCTCCAAGTGGTTCTTCAGCGCTTCGCGCAGCTTGCCCTCGAAGCCGTCCCGCGATCCGCCCTCGGAGAAAAGACCGAAGTCGCCCGCAAGCCCGATCGGCTCTCCGGAGTCGCTCACTCCGAGATACAGCTTGCCGCCCTCGCTGTTCAGAAACGCTGCAACGGTCTTGAGCGTCGCAAGGCGAAGCGAAGGGTCGCGGGCGCCCTTGCGCGAGTTCCACTCGAACGTCGACTTGTACTCGACCTCTGCGCTTTCTGGAGGAACCGGTCGAATGGAAGCGGGCCGATCTGGTTTCAGCGCGCCCCCGACGCGGACGACCTGCCGCAAGTTTGGGAGAGCGAGAGGCGCATCGTCAGACTCTTCTGAAAGAATGGCTAGCGCGAGCCTCATCATCGTCACTTGAACCGCCAAATCGCTCTTGTCGAGCCCCCTGAGGTTGTCCTTTGCGACTTGTGCCTTCAACGCAGATCGACGGAGAGGTCGATTCCCCAGCTGTTTCGAGATGCGTTCGATCAGCGCGGTGATCTCTTCGAGCATCGCCACAAGGTACGAACCCGCGCCGCACTCCTCGTCGATGATGTTGATCGCTCTCACGCGCACCATCCACTCCTTGAGCCGCTTGCGCTCGGGCGGCAGATCCAACGCCGGGGCGGTGTCCATGTGCGCAGCGATAACACCGCGACAACCCTCGCGCAGAGACTTCGTGTCGACGATTGCCGCCTTGTCGTCGCCTTGAATGAACGCGCTGAACACCGCGCCGAGAATTTCCGGATTGACGGCGACAACCGTTTCGTTCGGCCCGCTCTCCTTGGTCGAAAACTCGTACTTCCCCAACAGGCCGTTCTCACCGATCAGCTCGTCGAACAGCTCGTCGGGGATCACCGCCGACTCGCTCTCGAACTGCTCAGGGGAGAAGATGCCCCCGCCGAGATGCGGAACGTCTCCGACCTGCGGGCGGAGCAACTCTCGCGCAGCTGCCGACGGCTGGTTGAGGGCGTTGAAGAACAGGATCGCGAGCCGCTGGTGAAATCGGTACGCGCCCGGTGCGGCCTTCCACGCGCGATACAGTTCGGCGATGTAGTTCTGGCTGTCCGCGAATCTGAACCACCCTTTGCTCTGCAAAAACGCAAGCAGCAGCACACGGATCAGGCAACGATTCAGAAGCTGGCCTCTCAGAGCCCGCGAATCTTGCACCGCGGCTGATCGCGACCTCGCTGCCGGCATCGGCTCAACTCGATCTACGTACTTCTCGAACAAGCTACGATAGTCGGCGAGGAACGAGTCGGCGATTCCTTTGGCTTGAAAGCACGCGGCCAGCCTTCGATCATCCTTGGCTTCGTCCCGCTCGTGCACGCCCTGCTCGCGGCGCAGCAGACGCAGCCTGTCCAATACCATCGACTTTGGGTGCTCGCGGTCTATATCGAGACGGGATACTGTGCCCTCTGTCAGCGCTAGCAACGTCATCGTGCGCGAGTCCGAGTCGAGCACTGCGCCAATCTCCCGAGCCCTCGGCGCTGTGTTAGAATCGGCCACAATCACGAGCGAGAGCGATCCCGAAAGTGCGACGACGTCGGCTCCTTCCCCCGGCACCCAACCCAGTTCGCGCACGAAAAGCGCGGAAAGCGCCTCTTCTGGCGATCCACTTCGCACTGCCTCTTTCAACCGCTCGGACAGGGGTAACACTTGCAACCTACGGCCTCACCCCTGCCTTACGCCGTGATCAGCATTATGGCCCCTGCTTCGGTTGCCGTAGTTGTGACGTCCACAGAATCGGTCGACGAAGATCGAGCGGTTGCTGTCGGCTGAACGGCAGGCTCGCGTGGCCCGCGCCGAATGCGCCAGAATGTCGTCATGCTCGTTCGACGATCCGTTTTAGTCGTTGTCGCAGTCTGCGCAGTGCTCGCGTCTGGCCAGCAGTTCTCAAACGACGAAAGTATCTTCGATGGCAAGACGCTTGACGGATGGACCGCGATCGGCGGGGGGAAGTGGGAGGTCAAGGACGGCGTTATCGCCGGCACCAGCACCAAAGACCAGCCGCAGGGGATTCTTCTTTGGAAGGACCCGGTCAAGAACTTCACTGCGAAGCTCAAGTTCCGCATCCGCGCGGGCGACAGCGGGTTCTACTTCCGCACCGAGAGGGTCGACGACGAGGTGATCGTGCACGGGTTCCAGGTCGAGGTCGACACTTCTTTGGAGACCGGCGGGATCTACGAGACCGGCGGTCGCGGCTGGGTGCACTTCCCCGACTTCAAGCTTCACGATCAGTCGAAGTACAAGCCGGGAGAGTGGACCGATCTAGAGGTCACCGCTATCGGCACGCACTACCTGATCAAGGTGAACGGCGTGGTCATCACGGACATCGACGACCCGAAGGGCCGCACCGAGGGACGCCTCGCGCTGCAGCTCCATGGCGGGCTTGAGATGGATATCGAGTACAAGGACATCTATCTCAAGGCGCTGAAGTAGATCGTCCTTTTGATTGCGGACTCGCTACCGTCAGCCAGTGTCGGTCGGCGGTGCGGGTTTACACCTGGTGAAAGGTTGTTGCGGTCTGGGTGTTATCGCAAGAAGAAATACAGGAACGGCGCGTTGATCGCTGCCAAGCCGAGGAACATCAGCACAACGCGGAAATCGTCTTTGTCGATCAGGCAGACTATCGCGCGAATCGGAAGCAGGAAAGTCGCCATAGCACAAGTGCCCAATGCGAAGTACGTGAGTAAATCGGCTCCCCAAATACCGATGACGCTGCCGATCCAAGCGTCGCCGAACAGTGGTGGACCGATGATTCCGCCCAATGCCCACTGCCTGTGGTTCTTGTTCAACTCATCCAAGAGGCTGCCCTTCTTTTGCTCCATCAGGATAGATTCTGACCTTATCGTCGGAAGTAACTCAAGCTGATGGTTGATCCCGGCACACATCGGGACAGCCATGCCACGCGAAATTGAGAAGATTTGTTGCCGGGCTAGCGCAATCGGGCTCGCCCGGCGCACTGCGTTCTCCGTGCGACCGGGGATTTGAACTCGGCTTTGTCGCCGGGTCAGTTCGGCAGCGTTCCGCCGTCCCAGCTATGGTCGGAGTCGGGCATGAAGGTCATCGTGACCCCGCCATCGCTGTGGCCAGTCGTCCAAAACATGGTGATGAGCCAGCCGCCGGGAACCTTGCCCCGGTAGATGGTGCCGTAGCTGAACTCGTGCTTGGGCTCAGCAACCTTGAGTTTTTCCCATTGCAGGTTTGTATCTGTCTGTAACATATCAGATATATATATCCATGACGCAGCCTCCTGCCGCAGCAGTCGCTTCCCTGCGTTATGTTTGACGGCTGCGAGCCAACTGGGTTCGGGTTTTTCGATCTTTTTGTACAGAATCGCGGCGCTGGGGGGCCGGCTAGCCGGGTCGGCAACTCACAGAAAGAACCCTGCAGACTGCAAGCGCGGAGGCATGAAATAGAGGGCGTCGCTGTATCGACGCGTGTGTTCGTTGGCCAGGCTCTGTTGCCCACCGCACCCGCGCATCAATAGGGACGGATGCCGCGAAAGCCGACGTTCCTCCTCTTTATAATGCCAGCGTCGTCGATAAAGATCAGATCTTTGCCTTCGATCAAGAACAGGGCGTTGACCTGTCGCGAAAGTATGCCCACGATCGACTCGATCGATTCTGAGGTGTAACTGAACGTGACCACCCCATTGACTCTCGGCCCGACTTGGTACGAGCGCCGCGCTTCCTTCATGACGTCGAAGAGGACGTCGTGCAGGTCGCTGGAACTGGCGGTCACCGACAGTCCGCCTTCGACCCTCTTAGCGAAAGTACTGGACCGCGCGCCCTCCTCCTCCACCGCGCCTTGCGCGACGTGGACATCCGGTTCTCTGTATTCGCCTTTGAGAATGGTCGACACTCTTTGCGGATCGTGGAGCAGGCTCCGACTGTAGTCGAGGTAGAAAGTGCCGTCGTCCATCGGTTCGACCCGGTAGAACCCCTTGTTCAGCTCTCTGAGCCTCGCGATCGCGTACCGTGCCGCAGTCTCATCTGGAGCGATGATGCCTACTCCGTCCAGCTTGTAGACGACGTCGTTTGCGTACGTGGAAGGCGAGGTAGCGAGTATCGTTAATAAGATCGCGGTCAGCATTTTGCCGGCTCCTTTCGAGGCGAGTCTACTGGATAGACGCGCGGCGGTCGGGCGGGATGTCATGAGCGAGCGCCTGCCCTGCGCAGACGGGACGGGTCGCCAGATTGGAGGCGCTGCTCAGTCTTCGCCAAAGTACTGCTTTCTACCCCCTCCCTGTCCCTCCCCCGGAACTGGTGACCTGCGGTTTTGCCGAAAACTCCGCTCCGGGAGAGGGGACGTTTTTCGGACACCTTTTGCCGATTCGTCAGCGGCGTGAAGCTCCACGACCCGCCACCGACCGGGTACCCGACGTACGTTTGAGTGTATACGTGGTGACTACGAAAATGCGCGCGCCGGCATGTCATCGTAGAATTTTCCGTCAAGCTCCCTGCCGGTCACATGCTTGCGCACACCGCCCCACTGCTTGAAGAAAAACTTGACATTGGCGTCATAGCATTGGGCTCGGATCGAGCGGGCCCAGTCACCGTCCATCGGTCTCGCCTTCGGGCCGGACTCGCCCCCGACGATGACCCAGTGGATCCCGTCGAGCGGAAGATCGTCCAGCGGGCCGATGAGCGGTTCACAAGAGAGGAATCTTACAGCCGCAGGAACTGTCCGCAGATCATGGACACGCTGTATAACGCGGTCGTCCTCGATGCTGACCCCCATCCACAGATTCTCAGGCCATTCAAGCTCCCCGGCTACCTGCGACAGTCGCTCGCTCCGCTTCGTTAGCACCTGGAAAGTGTGCTGCGGGCACTCCTTGATCGTCGTGAATATCTGTTCGATGAACTCCAGCGGGATATTCTCGTGGAAGAGGTCGCTCATGGAGTTCACGAAGATAAGGCGCGGCTTTTTCCATTGCTTCGGCAGTTCGATCAGATCAGGATGGAGGGTCAGTTTGAACCCGTTTTTGTACCGCTCCGTACCCATCGCCTTGAGCCGCTTCGCCATGCGCTCGGCGTAGCAGTGCTTACAGCCCTGACTGACCTTCGTGCATCCCGTCACCGGGTTCCACGTCATGTTCGTCCACTCGATCGAGCTTGTCGAAGCCATTTATTTCTCCGCTAGGTACTGAGCTACTCGAATCGCTACCTTAACCGATTTAGGATTTGCGGTAGCAAATGAAAGCAAGAAGAGCGGTGTACCTCGACTGTTTCTTAAGACTCTTGGCTCTCGGATTGTGGCGGCAAATATGCCGTTTAGCCTGTCTGCGAAATACTCCGAAATGGCACTGAAATCCGCCTGTCGGATAGTTTCGATCTCGGTACCAAACAGGGTTTCAACCTCTCGCTCCTTGTAAAACGCCTTCCTCCACTCCTTGGTGCCAAAGAAAACGTCAAGCCTGCTTGCCCACTGGTCGGGCAACTTTCCCTTCTCGGTTAGAACACGGTTCACTGCGCTGAGGGGAAACAGAATCCACACATCGCAACATCCGGTTTCTGCGAGCGAAACCATCGTCTCCCAAGAGAGCTGCATTCCGAATGGGTCGATGAACACAACTGCCCTGGTTTGCCTCGATACTGTTTTCGACCAGCTCTGAAGGAACGAGTTCGCGTCTTCTCTTACGACACGAATTTTGTCGGCCCGCTCTGGATACTCGTTCTTGAGCGATTCCAATCGCGCAACCTTAGCTGAACTTTGCTCAATGAAGACGTACTCGTCGAAACTCATTTCCTGCTCGAGCGCTACTCGGGCACTGCCGGCAATTAGGGTCTCTTCGTCCCCGACATCAATCAGCCGATCCTGCCCCCTTGGGTCGCGCTTCCCTATCGCAATATTCCCGGTACCCGCAAATGCATCCAGATATGTCAGTCTGTAGAATCCCTTGGCTTTTGGCCCCCTAAGGATGTGGAGATACGCGCTAAGGTACTCCCTCAATACTCTTAGCTTGTCACTTGTCCACGAACTTCCAAATTCTTGATCACCCATCAGTAAATTCTCCCTGCAAGATGATGGTAACATAACTAGCCGACGTATGTCTACTATTGTAGCCACCTTTTCCACCAGTCTACGATCTCCCCAAGCCGGTGAATCCGCAGGTCCGGGGGGCCGTTGCGGGAGAGGCCGTGAGAGGAGTTCGCCGGATACCGCACGAAGCGCGTCTCGACACCGATCGACTTCAGCACGTAGAACACCTGCTCGGCCTGCTCGACGTTGCAGCGCAGGTCGCCCTCGCTGTGTATCACGAGCGTCGGGGTCTTGACCTTGTCGAAGCTGGAGCACGGCGACTGTCGCCATAGATCCTCGATGTTCTTGAGCGGTCCCCACGCGCAGCCGCCGAAGTAGTCGTCGCGGTTGAGCGGGAAGTCGCTGTTGCCGGCCATCGAGGTCCAGTTGAACACGCAGCGGTCGGTGATCGCGCCGACGAAGTCGTTGGTGTGGCCGATCGCCCAGTTGGTCATGAACCCGCCGTACGAGCCGCCCATCACGCCCATCTTCTTCGTGTTGACGTAGCTCCGCGAAGCCATCCAATCCTTGACGGCCTCGACGTCGGCCCAGTCCTTGTTGCCCCAATCGCGCCGGATCGCCTCGCAGAACGCCTCGCCGTACCCCTTCGACCCGCGCGGGTTGCTGAACACCACGACGTAACCCTGCGCGGCGAGCAGTTGGAACTCGTGGAAGAACGCCCAGCCGTACTGGCAGTGCGGCCCGCCGTGGATCTCCAAGACCGCCGGGTACTTCCGGCCTCTCTTGAACCGTGGCGGCTTCATGACCCAGGTGTGGACTTTCGTTCCGTCTGCAGAGGTCACCCACGTACCGACCGGCTTTGAAATCTCGATATCTTTCAAGAGCTGCTTGTTGAAATCCGTTAGTACCCTGACTTCCTCTCCGTCGAAGACGGCGACCTCTGCTGGAGAGGTTGTCGTGCCTCGCGTGAGAGCCATCATCTTGCCGTCCGCGCTTGTTGAACCTGGCGCGAGCACGTGTTGGCCCTCTGTCAGGAGCTTGACTCCGCCTCTTGCGACCGAGACTTTGCCGATTTGCGCGGTGCCCTCGGTGCCGGCCATGACGAAAATGCTCTTGCCGTTCGGCGCCCATTCGAGAACGCCCTCTCCCCCCGCACCGGTGTCGCTCAGGGTGTACGTTGCGAGGCAGAAGTCGGACCGTTCGCTGAGGCACCTCTGCCCGCCGCCGCGCATCGGCGCAACGTAAAGCCGGGTGTTCCGCATGCCCCACACCTCTTCTTGGATGTGGTCGCCGAGGAACGCGACCTGCTTTCCGTCCGGCGAGACTTTGAGGTTCCCCTTCGGCCCTTTCGCGAGGCCGGAGATCATCTTGACCTTGCCGTTGAGCGGCACGATGTAGACCTGGTCGTTCGGCTTTTTCAGCAATGGCTCTTTGCGGTGCGCCGAGTGCGCGACCGCGAGGCCGGAGCTGTTCGGCAGCCAGTCGAAACTGTAGAATCCGAGCTTGTCCTTGCCGTACAGCATTCGGTGCTCGCCGGTCGCGACGTCGACGACGTACAGCTTGAACCTCTGGCCGCCGAAGTAACCGTCTTCGTCCATGCGGTACCACAGCTCGTCGATCTCCCACGGCGGCGGGCTTCCGCCTTTCTCTTTGCGCTCTTTGCTTGCTTTGCTCGTGCGATCTTCGGCAACCTCGCGGAAGGTGAAGGCGATGCGCAGTCCGTCTGGCGACCACTTGATCTCACCGATCGCGCCCTCTGGCAGCGACGTCAGCTTGCGCGCCTCGCCTCCTTCGGTCGGCAGGATGAAAACCTGCGACGAACTGTCAACGCGACCGGCAACGAAGGCTATCGAAGAGCCGTCAGGCGACCAGCGCCCCATGCCGCCAGGCTTCTCGCCCTGCGTCCACTGCTTTACTTCGCCGCTCTCGACATCGACGGTAAAGAGGTTACCGACGTACTTGTTCTTGTCCTTGTCGACGTGCGTCTTTACGAACAGGACTCGCGATCCGTCAGGGCTCATCTGCGGGTCGGAGACGAACTGAATCTTCAGCAGGTCGGCCGCCGTAATTGGGCGCTTGGCCATAGCGACGTTAGGTTACCTGCGGGGGGTTCGGGGGTTTGGTGTGCCACGGTCAGGCCCGCAGAGTTTGTCCGTGTTCGCTTGGGGCGTGGCACGTCATCCTGAGTGAGCCTGTCCTGAGCTTGACGAAGGAGAGGATCCTGTGACACCTCGCTTGCGACTGGCTCCTGCCATTTCAGCTTCCAGCGCTGCAAGTCAAATGAACAGGGGAGCGAAAGCCAAGGTCGCCCAGGAGGACGCCGCTCTATCTGAGGCGTGCCGAGATGCCTTCCCCGGCCTCCGGGCCAGTGCTTGCCGCAAGCAATTATCGACTGATTCCGGCGACGAGAATCGCCGCCATTTTCTCAATTCGGCCCTGAAGGTCCCCAGGCTGTTGGAGTTCTTCTAGGCTGAGGCTGTACGGGATGTAGGCGTTCGTGGCCTCGACGAAGAGCTGCGCCGTCTCTAAGGCGTTCATCGTGCCGAAGTCGTTCATCCGCTGGCCGTGCTCGATGACCTCAGCCAGCATCCGCGCCTCTTGATCGAAGTACGCCCGTCTCCTCTGCATATACGCTGGCCGGACCTCGGCGAAGATCGTGTCGAGGCTCTGGGTGCTATCCCGCACCTTTTCGATCCTGGCTGCCACCCGTGCGACGAGCATCCGATACAGCCGCTCGGCCGGAGTCTCGCCGGTTCGCGACTCCCTATCCATCTGCTCGTGCGCCTGCATGACCACGCGGTCGATCGACGCCAAGGCCAGGTCCTGCTTGGACCTGAAGTAGCCGTAGACGGTCCCGCGGCTGAACCCGGCTTCCCGGGCCACGTCCTCCATGGTCGTCTTGCGCAGGCCGTAGCGACCGATCATCCGATCGGCGGCGTCCAGAATCGCCTGTTCCGTTGAGACTGCTTCCGCAACTGGCATAACAATCATGGTACTACACAATTATACGATTTATGTTTATTTGTGTAACATGACCTATTTGTTGGTTCAAATCCCGTGGTGCGATCTGGGTTCTGCAGCCTACTGAACGCCGTGTTGCGGCAGGAGCATAATGTTCGCAGGCTCGTGAGCCGAAAACTGAATCAAGGGGACGGAGTACGCCAATACAGTGAAAAGCGGCTACGCGCAACTTGGGCTGTTGCTTGCCGACGGTGACGTCTACGCCGCATGGTATCGAGAGGCCCTCGGCCATGCTGGCCTTCCGTATGTCGAGGTCGAACGAACTATGCTCGACTATATCGATCACCTGGACGTTCTGCTTCTTTGCGGCGCCAGCGTGCTCAGCGCATCTGAGCAATCGAGCATTCAGGCTTGGCAAGAGCAAGGTGGACGGCTTGTCGTGAGCGGTTCAACCTGGGGGCTATCGGCAGAGATCGGTCTGCGGCACGTTTCTGACCAGCGGTACTCGAGGGCTCGCATCGAAGCTCCAGAGACGTCAGACCGGCTGTGGCCGGACGGGTCGGCTGCATCGCTGTTCTTCGGCGGCGAGCGGGCTGAAGCTATCGACGGGAAATGCGTGCTGGCGGAGAGCAACGGCGAGTGCCTGCTGAAGCGAACAGCCCGTGCTATCTACTTCGGCCCGCACGTAGGCAGAACGTTGAGCCTGATGCTGATGGGCCGAGCGGTATCGTGCGACGCCGTTGGTCCAGGCGATGACAGCATCGACCTTGCGGATGGCGTGCTGCGGGCCGAGGACGGCACAGTTTTCGACTACGCTAAGGATCGCGAGTGCGTCGAAGGGTGCCCTTCGCCGATTTTCGCAACGCCGCACGCGGACGTGATCCGCGAGATTTGGATTAGGGCAATCGTTGAATCGATCGAAACTTGCGAAAAGCCGTTCTACCTGCTTTGGAAATGGCCGGACAACGCCAAAACGGTCGCCACGGCTGGAATAGACTGCGACATCCCAGACGTCGACACCGTAATGCAAATCCGCAGGATCATGATGAACTTCGGAATGCGGCCTGCCTGGATGGTGGCGCCGCCTGGGCTGCCCGCCGACGTTCTGCGGCTGCTCAGGGACTGGGGCCACTCGATCGGCTTGCTGTACCGGGAGTCCGTGGACGGGGAGAACGTCGGCCTGAGGACTCAGCACCTGATGGTCAGCCGCACGGCCGGTTCCAAGGGTGTGTCCTGCGTGCGCCCCGAGGACGGGCGGTGGCAAGGGTACACGCGGTTCTACGCGTCGGCAGAGCGCGCAGGCTCTCGGCTCTCTCTGTCCAAGGGCGGAGTCCAGCCAGGTTCGGTCGGTTACCTGTTCGGCACGTGCCAGATGTTCCGTCCGCTTCGGTTTGGCGGCGAACCGTTCGAGATCCGCGAACTGCCGTACTGCGCTCACTTACCCGGAACGACTACACCGCTGGCTGCCATTCATAAACTCATCTCATCCACTGCGCGGGTTGAGGGATGCTTTCAGTTCAGTCTGAGAGTCTCCAAGTGCGTCGACCAGAACTCTGAGCGCCACTTGCAGGACACGCTCATGCTCCTCAAGCAGTCCCGTTTTAGGTTCTTCTCGCCGGATGAGCTCTATTGGCACGATCAAGCTCGCCGTGATGTATGGATCAAAGAGTCCGTCACGGGGTTGTCGCTCGTGTGCAAGCGCGACGCACCGGGATTCACGCTGATGTTGCTAGGCGCAGGTCTTGAGGCGACGTCGAGCAACAAGAACTTCACGCCGGCTCCGGAGGTTCGGTACGGCACGCTGTTCACTCCGTTCGTCATCAACCTCGAGCAGAAGACGCAACTGGACATCTCATTTGATTTCGACTCGTCGGTCGCCGCGTAGCGATCCCGGCGAGCCCGCCGCGCGTTCTGCCAAAATTGTTCCATGGCTTCGGTCAGGATTTTTGTGACGCTCAAACCCTCCCTGCTCGATTCTGCGGGCAAGACCATCGCAAGCTCACTCGCCAAGCTTGGCTTCGACGAGGTTTCCGAAGTGCGAATCGGCAAACTCATCACCCTCGAGGTCGAGGGTTACGACGAGTCGCGAGTGAACGAGATGTGCGACAAGCTGCTGGCCAATCCCGTGATCGAGGATTACCGAGTCGAGGTCGCCGAGTGAGGGTTGCCGTCGTCCAGTTTCCGGGATCGAACTGCGATCAGGACGCCCTATACGCGCTGCGTGAACAGATCGGAGTCGACGCTGATTACGTGTGGCACGACTACGACGACCTCATCGGATTCGACGCCGTGTTCATTCCTGGCGGGTTTTCTTACGGCGACTACTTGCGGTGCGGCGCGGTTGCCGCGCGCGCGCCGATCATGTCTGCGATCAAGGCGTTCGCAATTGAGGGAAGGCCGATCATCGGCGTCTGCAACGGGTTTCAAGTCTTGTGCGAGAGCGGGGTTCTCCCTGGCGCGCTGCTGCTCAACGGGAGCGAGCTGTTCGTCTGCAAGAACGTGCAGCTACAGGCAGTCAACCGCTCCAGCCTATGGACGCAAGGGGTGGACCGCGTGTTCGAGCTCCCGATCGCGCACGGAGAGGGCCGGTACATATGCCAGGATTCAGAGCTTGAGGAACTGCGCCGGAACGACCAGATCGCGTTCCTGTACGTGGACTCAAACGGTAATGCCTCGGATAACGCCAACCCGAACGGCTCGATCGGCAACATTGCGGGGGTATTGAACCGGGCGGGCAACGTATTGGGAATGATGCCGCACCCAGAGCGCGCTACTGCCGAAATCTTAGGCGGTACGGACGGGCGACTGATCCTTCAAGGTCTGAATCTCGTCTCTGCGCAGTGAAGGAATTGCGAAAATCGCCTATAATTTGAACCTTACCGCCGATGCGACGCCAGTTTTCCGCCCTTGCCCTCAGCCTACTCTTCGCCGTGAGCGTTTTCGCTCAGGACGAGGAGCGGATCACGCTAGGCAAACTGGGGCAGGCAACCGAGGCGACGAAGATCTATCGCACGGCCAGCACGCGCTCGACCGTTTACTACAACGTTAAGCCGTTCGAGTACCTGGTCATCAACTCGTACGAGAAGGAAGGGTGGCTCAAGGTTCTGCTCCGAAACGGGAAGCACGGGTTCATCCCCGACGACAAGATCGCGCGACTGCCGTACAACGTGACGATCCCGAAAAAGACCAAAGGAACGGGATTGCCTACGGGCGACGCGAAATCCGTCCTCGCCATGAGCTACAAGTACATGGGGACGCCGTACAAGTGGGGTGGCAACGACCTGAAGAGCGGGATCGACTGCTCCGGCTTCGTGAAGGAGCTGTTCGCGCAGATCGGCGTGGACCTTCCGCGGACGGCCGCAGAGCAGTACAAGGTCGGCAAGGCTGTGGCGCGTATCGAGGATTTGAAGCCCGGCGACCGGCTGTATTTTTGGGAAGAGAAGCGCGGGCTGATCGGCCACACGGGCATCTTCATGGGGTTCACCGCCGAAGGCGGAGCGTTCTTCATCCACAGCAGCAAAGGCAACAAGGGCGTCGCGACCGACGACCTCCGCGAGCCGAAGTGGCGCAAGCTGCTCGTCGCCGCTCGTCGCTAGTTTATGTACGCTTCGGACTAGCAATTAAGCGCATCGAGAATGCGCTCTGCACCAAATCGAACTGCGTCGCAAACGGGCATACCGACCTCCCTCTCCGTCTCTCGAAGAACCCGCTCGGCGTCTTTTTCGGGGAGGTGAGACGTGTTCAGACAGATCGCAGCAGTCACCGGTCGTCGGAAGACGCCGCAAACCTCGGCGAGGTCTTCGTACTGTTGCGCGAGGTCTTTCAGGGGCGGGATCTTCACCCACGGCTGGTCGATCAATTCGGTCATCCCGGCGCGGTGGCACAGCACGAGATGAGTCGGCTGCGCGCCGCGCAGCAGCGGCAGCGTCGAGCTGCTGCCGGGGTGGACGAGCGACCCCTGGCCTTCGATGATGACGAGCTCTGAGGTTGATGCGTCAAGCACTGCCCGTTCCATCGCGCCTGCGGCAAAGTCGACACGGATGCAGTCCAGAGGAACGCCGCGACCCATGATCGTGATCCCCACCTGGCCGGTCGCGATGAACTCCGCGTTTATGCCGCGCGAGCGAGCCAGCTTGTGCAGCTCCAGCCCTGCGGTCATCTTGCCGACCGACATATCCGTGCCGACGAACAAGACCCTCTTGTTCTTCAAGTTGCGCGCTTCGCCCGTGCCGACGCCGACGCCGTCCGGCTCTTGGCGAATGTCCCAAATCCACTGGCCGTCTGCCAGATTCGGATATCGCGTCGACAGCAGATCGTGCAGGCCGTTGACGATGCTTAACCCCATGCCGACCGCCTCGTCCAACGTCGCGTACCACTCGACCGGAATCAACCCGCCTGGTGGCGCGATGCCGAGCAGCAGCACGTTGGCTCCGAGCTCCTTCGCCTCATTGAGACTCGCAACGATTGGCACGCTGCGATCAACTCCAGTGAGTGCAACGACGTCCTGGCCTGCGTTTTCGCTGTCGATCAAGCACGCGATTACGTGCGGCGAATACCGAAGCGTGCCGATCCCCATCTTGCTGCCGCGACTCGCGAGCGCGCCCTCCATGTAGATCGCGATTCTGTCGCCGGATTGCAGCACTATTCCTTCAAGTAGGCCCCGTGTCCGGGGTGGTTGGTAGGGACGACGACGCCTGCTACGGTCTTTGTTCCGCCAGCAGGATCGGGCGCCAGATTGAAGTGCGCGTCGAGGTCGATGTAATCCATGAGCGCGCCAATGCTGCAGCCCGCGGCGATTGCGATGCTCGATTCGCCCATGCATCCGATCATCGTCTTCAGACCGTGTGCACGCGCAGTTGCGACGAGGCGCAGGGCTTCGGTGAGGCCGCCTGTCTTCATCAGCTTCATGTTCACGCCGTCGCAACGGTCTGCGTTCTGCGGGACGTCTGCGCTCGTGCGGATCGACTCGTCGAGGAAGATCGGCAGTGGCCTGCCTTCGAAGATCTCCGGCAGCGCGTCCTCTTCGCCTTTCGCCAGCGGTTGCTCGACGTATTCGCAGTCGCGGTCGGCGAGCCACGCCATCATGTGCTTGGCCTCACTGACGCTCCAGCCACCGTTCGCGTCGATTCGCAGGCTCATCTGAAACGGCTTCGCGGCTTCCCTGGCGGCTTCGTAGCTCGCCTTGTCGGCCTCTATCCCTTTCGGATTTCCGAGCTTGATCTTGAGCGAGCGCGCTTCGAAGTCCGTCCACTCTTTGACCATTTCGGGGATGCGTTCCTTGATGACTTCCGGCGGGTTGATGCCGATCGTGATCGAGGTCGGCACGAACGGCTTGCACAGGCCGAACAGCTTGTAGAGCGGGGTGTTCGCCTGTTTGCCGAGCAGGTCCCACAGCGCGCAATCGACCGCCGCCATAGCTGGCGCGTCCATCCCCATGGTGTTCATGCGCTCGTAGGTCTCGTGGATCGCCAGGTCGTAGAGGCCGGCGCCAGCGAGGTCCGCGATCTGATTCACGGCGCGCTGGGCCTGGTCTTCCTCGTCTTCGCCGACCCCCGGCGCGCACTCGCCGATACCGGTGTGCTCGCCGTCTGAGATGCAAACGAAAACGTTGCTAGAGCCCGCGCTGGTGCCCCTGCTGATCTGCAGCGGGTGCTGCTTCACCAGCTCGATTGTTCTTGTCGTTAGCTCCAGCATCTGATACAATGATACCGAGGGGTAGAGCGAGGGCCCAAGAATGTACGGCAAGAGGTTTCTGTTGGTATCGCGGATCAGCGTCTATTTCGCTGTAATCGCGCTCATCGGTGTGACGCTGTTCGGCTCGATCGCGCCAGCAAGCCCGTTGCTAGAGCGGACCAAGCGGAATTTGGAACGAGACGGTGTTTACTTCGAGTGGCGTCTATTCGAAGCGGACACGTTGGACGAGGTCACAGCAGCTGAAATAATGGAAGTTGATGGCTATGAAGATTAACAAGCGGCTCATCAAACGGTTAGCAGTCACCGCTTGCGTTGCAGTCCCTGCGCTGTTCGTTCTTGCCCCGTTTCCCGGAATGGGAATGATCTACTCGATAGTGGATCCGCTGCGCGGTCATCCTCACCGTCCGCATGGGACGCAGCCAAACAACTTTGTCGGCATGTGGATGCAAGAAGAGCCCGAGATGTACGGGTTCCGAGCATCGGCATTCATCCTTGAAAGCGATTCGCAGGTGGCGGACGGGCCTGGCATGTCGTTTCGACGTTGGCACGTTGACAAAGGATCGTTCTTCGTCGACCATATGTCACGCTGCGGCAATTGTTTTGCAGGCAACCAAACGGGTCGCTACGACTACGAATTCGACGGCGATGATCGCATGAAGTTGACCCACGTTAAAGGATCTTACGATCTTCGCTACAAGGGGTAGTATAGGAGGGTAGAACTTACCGATGAGTTTGTTCAGCAATTGGAAGAAGATAGTGAATCGTACGATGATCCGATTGGCTGCCAGGCAGGTTGGGCACTGCACGCGATTGAACAGTACGAATCCCGCCAATACGAGAACAAGACTCAGGACTTATTCGTCACACCGGACTAATGAGCCCGTTTCGTGCCTCGCCGAGAAAAGCGGTGATGAATCACCGCACTCCCAAACTAGCGCTTCATAGACTGAAGCTCGTTGGCATACATCTCCTTCACTACGCGACGTTTCACTTTTAGCGATGGCGTCAGCTCTCCGGTTTCGAGTGTGAAAGGTTTGCTGAGCAGCACGTGCTTCTTCGCCCTTTCGTAATCTGCGAGCTTGCTGTTCGCAGTTTTTATTTCCGACTTGATGAGCGCTTTTACGTCGTCGCGCTCGACGATCTTCGCGTTGTCGCCTTCGCTTTCGCCCTTCTCTTTCAGCCACGTTTTGATGCGGTCAAACTCTGGCACGATCAGCGCGCAGCAGTACTCCATGCCGTCGCCGAACAGCACCGCCTCTTCGATGAAGTCGCTCTCCTTGATCGTGCTCTCAACGTGCAGCGGCGCGACGTTTTTTCCGTTGCCCAAAACCAGCAGATCCTTCTTGCGATCTGTGATTTTCAAGCTCCCTGCGTCCAATTCGCCGATGTCGCCAGTGTGGAACCAGCCGTCCGCGCCGATCGCTTCTTTCGATGCTTCGGAAAGGTTGTAATACCCCAACATCACGCTCGCCCCGCGCTGCAGAATCTCGCCGTCTTCCGCGATCTTGAACTCGACGCAGCCGAGCGGTTTGCCGACGGTTTCGGGACGGTTGTCGTCGGGTGAATTGAGACAGCTCGCCGCCGTCGTCTCCGTCAGCCCGTACCCCTGCAAGACAGTCAGTCCGAACGCGATGTAGAACTCGCTGACGTGCGGCGAAAGCGCCGCGCCGCCCGAGACGAAGAACTTAAGTTTTCCTCCTGTTCGCGCGCGGATTTTTTCTCCGACAAGTTTGTCGAGCAAGCCGCCAAGCGGCGCAAACTCGCCGCGCTGCTTCTTCAAACCCTGCGCAAGCGCCATGTTGAAAAGCCGCTGCTTCATCGGAGACTGTTTCTTGACACCGGCGATGATGCGGGCGCGGACCGACTCGAGAAACCGAGGAACGACGAACATGATCGTCGGTCGAACCTCGACCATGTCCGACGCAATTGACGCGACCGAACCAGCGTACGCGATCGTCGCGCCGATAGCCGTCGGCAGCACGTGACCGGCGAGCCGCGCGAACACGTGCGACAGCGGAAGGAAGACGAGAAACACATCTGTCTCATCGACCGGCAGAGCGACCGGAATATCGGCGCAGATCGAAATGAAATTGTCGTGCGAAAGCATCACGCCTTTTGGCGGGCCGGTCGTTCCGCTGGTGTAGATCAGCGTCGCCAGCTCGTGTCGCTCGACGGCGTCGATGCCCTTCTCCCACTCGACGCGCGTCAGCGTTGCGTCTTGGTCGAACAGAGACGGGACGCCCGCACCGTCTGACCACCCGACAACCTTCACTCCGTCCAACCCCTGAAACTTCGCGGCCTGCGTTCCGTCGCCAACTATGATCAAATTCGCGCCGCTGTCGGATGCTATGTACTGTGCCTGGTCCGCCGGCAAAGTTGGATAGATCGGAACTGTCACGACCCCCAACGTTTGAGCTGCCCAATCGACCAGAGCCCATTGCACGCAGGTCTCGCCGACGATGCACAGCCGCTCGCCCTTCTCCGCGCCCGCAGCGCGCAGTGCGCCCGCATACCGATAAGCCTCGTCGTACAGCTCGTCAAAACTGACCCTCCGGAACCCCTTCTCCTCCGGCACCATGAGCGCCTGCCGACCGCTGAACCGCTTCACCGAGCGGCGGAGCAGATCGCCGAGAGATTGCGAGTCGGAAATGTGAGACATCGTTACCCGCTAGATCAGCGAGAGCTCCTTCACGCGCAGGTACGACGACACCAGCGCGGCCGAAAGGTCGCTCGGCTCGGCTTCGATGCTCCCGATCCCGGCCGCCACGAGCTTTCTATCCGCTAGGCGTCGGTCGTTGAAGTACCAGCGCGCAGACGCCCGCAGGAACAGATCGTCTGGGTTACGAATATCCTGCTCCAACAGCTCCCTGAGCCGCGGGTCCGCAACGCGCACGACCATGAGAAGGTGCCGCCGATTCAGGTACATGAGGGACGAAGATAGTTCGGCAGCCTGACTTTCGTTCTCGGCGTCGGTGAACACGACGATCAGCGACCTGCGCTTCCAGCGCGATGCCAAGTACGCGAACGCGCCCTCGTAGCTCGGCTGTACCGGCTCGGCGTGAATCGCGTGGACCGTGTCGAGGATCGTTGCGACCTGAGAGCGGCCGCGCTTGGGCGGAATGAACCTGACCACGACGTCGCTGAACAGCAGCAGTCCAACCTGATCGCCCATCTTCTCCGCAGTGTGCAGCAAGAGAAGTGCGGCATCGAGCGCGTAGTCAAGCTTCTTCCGCCCCTCGACCTCGGCTAGCATGTGCCGGCCGACGTCGAGGCAGACGATAACCGCTTGGTTGCGCTCTTGTTCAAAGTTCTTGACGACCAGCTTGCCCCTGCGCGCCGTCGACTTCCAATCTATGAGTCGAAAATCATCGTCGTTGTAGTCGCGCAGCGACTCGAACTCCTGGCCGAGCCCCTTAGCCCTTGAACGACGGACGCCCATTAAGCTGAGACGCCCCTTTTGGCGCAGCAGGTCGAACTCGCTCAGTGCCCTAATGTTCGGATAGACGGCGGCGCGTTCGGCGTTGTCGTACTTTTTTTGAACCCATGCCAGACCCAACGAGGCTTTGTACCGCACCCACGTTCCTGGAAACTCCTGCGACCCCCGCTCTTCTGGCGTCACCGTGTACTTCAACTCCACCTCGCGCGCAGCGGGGATCCGAACTTCAAAGTCGTTTTTTGTAGTCGTGCATCCAGCGGGCGCTTCGTCCCGGACGCGGACATAGAGATCGGTGTCGGTCAGGTTTTCAAGCTTCAGCGTTACCACGTTCGGAACTCGGACGGAGAGAATCGAGTTCGTTTGCCGCTCGATGCGCAGGATGTTCCAGCCTCGGGCCACTAGGCCGGTCACGATCAAAAGCACGAATAGCGCAATGTTCCACGGAACGAGAATCCGCTCGAATCCAGGCACGACAATACCGATCGCCGCCATGGGAATCCCGGCTGCAACGAGCCACCAAAACAGGCGCGTCGGCACAATCATCGTTCAGATGATACAATTCTCGCATGAATGACCAGCATTTTGTGCTGACTCCAGAAAAAGCGGTCGTCAGCTACCGGCTGGCTGGACTGGGGAGTCGGATTCTAGCGCACTTGCTGGACGCTGTCCTTCTGTTCATCATTCTCAACATAGTCGCCTTCGCGGGGGGGTTTCTCGCCGTAATCGGGTTCGGCGAGATGGCCCTCGGCCTGATGATATTCATCATCTTCGCAACGATTTTCCTTTACTTCATCCTTCAAGAGGCTTTTTGGAACGGGTTCACGATTGGGAAGAAGGTGATGGGGATCAAGGTGGTCTCCGCTGACGGAACCCCTGTTACCTTGCGGGGTGCGGCCTTCCGCAACCTGATGCGAATCGCGGATTTCCTGGGCTTTTACATCGTCGGGTTAGTGGCAATATTCCTTAATGAACGGTCGCAGCGGCTCGGTGATCTCGTTGCCGGCACGTTGGTGATTCACGTTCCACGCGCAAATCCCCAGTTCCAGCCGACGCCGCACCGATACGGTCTGCACCCGCTAGAAGACACGGTCGGCGAGTTGGACAGCATGACGACCGAGGAATACTTTGCGATCAAGAGGCTTTGCGACCGATTTCCGCAGCTGCCGCCGACGGTGCAAATCCGGAGCGTCGAGGAGATATGGAAACCGTTCGCCACTAAGGAGGGCATTCTGCCGGTCGAGAACGTCCATCCCGTGTACCAGATGGAAGCGGTCATCATGAAGTACGGCCGTCAGAAGAAACTGTTCTGAGAACTGCTCTGTGGAAAGCGTGGGGTAAGCCTGTGCGATGCTTTGATTGGACGTGATTGCCCTGACTTGTCCTTCCCTTACCCACAGTCGTCTCCACGCCGATCGCTCTCTCTCGCCAGGTTTGGGTTGAGCTTAGTTGATGAGCGTTGTCCACCGCAAACCGGCTCTAATAGTAATAATAAGTTCTCTCATAAATAGATAGGATATAGGAAACATCTGTGGACAACCCCGAGACGATCTCTACTCTCGCCCATCTCAAGGTCGATGATTTTCGCAACATCGACTTTGCCGAGATCAATCCGCACCCAGGCTGCAACATCATTTACGGCGCGAACGGGCAGGGCAAGACGAATCTGCTCGAGAGCATTCACTTGGTTTCGACGGGTCGGCTTCTCAGAGCGACCAAGGACGCTCTGGCCATTCGCGAGGGGCGCAGCCAGGCTAGCATACACGCGGAGATCAATCCCAGTGGAACGACGATCGGAGTCGAACTCAAGGTCGGTGTTCGGAAGATGGTCAAACTGAACGGCGCGTCTCTACCGCGTGCCTCCGACGTGCTCGGGCGTTTGCCGAGCGTGTCGTTTTCTGCGTTGGACCTTCTGATTGCGCGCGGCGAGCCGTCGGACCGCCGTCATTTCATGGACACAGAGCTGGCACAGCTCTACCCTGCGTACCTCCAGCACCTGACGGTGTACCGGAAGACCCTAGCGCAGCGAAACGCCCTGCTGAGAGCCGCACAGGAGTCTCTTCCCTCGGATGAGCTGTTTGCGACCTACGAAGCGATCTTGGCTGAGCACGGCGTGAAGATTCGAGCGATTCGGAAAGGGTGGACCGAGCGATTGCAGCAAACGGCGCCGTCCGCCCATGCGCAGCTGAGCGCCGGCGAGTCATTGGAGATCAAATACGCGCCGAAAGACGACGCAGAGAACTCCGATGATTTGCTTTCCAGGCTACAGTCGGCTCGGTCGGCGGACGTCCAACGTGGTTTCACGACCTGTGGGCCACACAGAGACGATCTGGACGTGCTAGTCGAGGGTCGGCTAGCACGACATTTCGCGTCACAGGGGCAACAGCGCACGGCGGTGATCGCGATCAAGCTGGCGACGCTGCAGTGCGCGATCGACATAACCGGCGTCCCTCCGATTCTGCTCTTGGACGACGTGTTCTCCGATCTCGACGAATCCCGGAGATCGAACTTGGTGGCGAAGGCGCTCGAGGAAGGTGGGCAAGTGTTCTTGACCTGCACCGAGCCGGAGCAGGCAGGCACCGAACTGATCGGGCGGTCAAAACTGTTCGAGGTACGATGCGGCGCAGTGCGAGAGCGATGAAGAAGCTGCAAGACATCATGCCAACGGCCATCGGGCACGCCGAGGTGTTGCGAGGCGCTCGGGCGCAGAAGGTGATGCGAAGGTGGGAAGAGGTGGTCGGGACGCTGCTCGCCGAGAAGACCGAGCCGGACCGATTCGATCGTGGAACTGTTTGGGTCACTGCGTCCGGTTCGGCCTGGGCGCAAGAGCTGGCAATGCGGAAGGAGGAGATTCTGTCGCGATTGAACGCTCTCGCCGGTGAGAGAGGGCTGTTTCAGGAGATCAGGATCGGAACGCGGCCTCGTAAGCGAGAGTAATCGCCATGCGGGATGAGTTCGAGAATCGGCCTCTCCTGCTCGTTTTCGCGGGGCTGTGCGTTGGGGCGGCCGCTGCTTGGAGCCCGTGGAACGTTCTGTTCGTCCTCCCGCTGACCCTGCTGCCGAAAGCGCACTGGAAGCGAGCGTTGCCTCTGTTCGCAGCCGGCGTTGCCTGGTGGTTGAGTCCGCCGATGAACTTGGCCACGGAGGTTCGTGAAGAGCAGATTGCCGTGAACGCCAGCGTGCTGACGATGCCGCGCGATACTGCGGTAGGCATGTCTGCGGTCATCGAGGCAGACGGCGTTCGGTATTGGGCGCGGTTCCCGCTAGGCTCGGACGTTGCTTTGGGGGATCGGTTGCGCGTCGTAGGCGAGGTCTCGCCTCTCAACGAGGGGCAGGGCCGACTGAGAGGCGCATCGCGGAGGCTGAAGGTTGATTCGTTCGAGCGAATCAGGAGCGGACTGCCTTTCTGGCGAGCCGGCCTTTGGGTTCGGCACAGCTTTCGCCGGTTCATAGGAAGCGCCGCCGGCGAGCGGTCTGGAAACATCATCGACAGCGTGTGCTTCAGCGCGACGGATGAACTGACGCCGGAGTTTTGGCGGAGCCTGCGGGCAACGGGCACTGCGCACATCGTCTCGACGTCGGGGTTGCACGTGATCGTCACCGCGCTTGGGCTGATGTTCCTGCTTGGTCGAACGCGGGTGCCCCGTGTTTGGCAGCTAGCCATCCTCACCGTCTGCTTGCTGATCTACGCAGGCGCGGCAGGGATGCGGCCTCCTATTCTGAGAGCGGTGATTACCGCTGTAATTCTCGCAACGGCGTATTTATGGCGCCGTCCGATCGACGGGCTGTCAGCGCTGTCGGCTGCCGGAATCGTCGCTTTGCTGATCGCACCGGAGATGGCTCTAAACGTCGGCTTTCAGCTTTCTACGGCCGCCGTCCTCAGCCTGGTGCTGTTCATGCCGCGCGAGTTCGACGCTGAGCCTACGTCGATGCTCCACGTTCTACGTCAGTGGGGCGTCGGCGTGGTGAAGTCGAGCTTCATCGTGACGCTGGCTGTTTCGCCCCTGCTTGCGTACCACTTTGGCGAGATTCCAGTAGTCGGCGTGCTCGCGAACCTACTGACCGTACCGCTTCTCGGCGTGATCGTCTGCGGATCGCTGCTGTGCTGGGGCATATCGCTTGTGTTCCCTGCCCTTGCTGACGGAATGCTGGCCGTTGCGGTAGAACCGTTCGTCGGCTGGGTTGTCGCGACGATCGAGACGCTCGGTCGGATTCCGTACGCCAGCGTCTTTGTCCCCGCCATGTCGGCGTACTGGCTGCCGTTCATTTACGTCGGCCTTGCACTCATTTGGAAGCCGTATGTTAGGTCGTCTTAGTTTATTTGTTCTGCTCGTGGGAGCCTTGCTTTTCGGGGCTTTACTGGCTGAGAGGTCATCGCACGCTGGCACCTCGGTGCACTTCCTGTCCGTCGGTCAAGGCGACTGCACGGTGATCTTGCACGAGGACTGGGTCGTCCTCGTTGATACCGGCCCGAGGCACGACGGCTACGACGCGGGCGACCGTATCGTGATCCCTGCGCTGCGCAAGCTCGGCGTCAGGAAGATCGACGTGATCGTTCTGACCCATCCCGACGGCGATCATGCTGGCGGGCTTTCGGCATTGGCGCATCGGTATCGCATCGGTCGCGTCCTCGTCGCAGGACACTTCAGCAACGATGAGAAAATGCTTTCGATCATGCGGCAGTCCGGCTTGCCGGTCGGCAAATTCAAATTTGTTGCAGGACACTCGTGGGCGGAACTAGGCGACCTAAGGCTCGACTTGTACTCTCCCAATGTTACACCGAGCACGAGTGCTAACGACGGCTCGATGTTTGTGATGGCCGGGGTTGAGGGCGCGGCCGTACTGCTAACTGGAGACGCCGGCCAGGAGGTCGAGCAGGGCGCGATCGCAGCGGGCATAGACTGGGACGTAGACGTCTTGCAGGCAGGCCACCACGGCAGCAAGGGCGCGACCAGTCGGCTCTGGCTTGCGGCGACAACCCCGGAGCACGTCGTATTCAGCGCTGGTCGAAACAACGTCTACGGGCATCCGCACCCGTCGGCAGTGCTGCGGGCAATCCAATCTGGGGCATCCGTCTGGCGTACGGACTCGGTCGGCACGGTGTCGTTCCGCCTCGAAGAAGGCAAATTCGTTCGGGTGACTAACTTTCGAACATCTCGATCCGCTCCTTAGTCTTGCGGATGAGGTCTTCCAGCTCCTTGGCCGCCTCTCGCTCTTTCTCGACCACCTCTGGCTTTGCTCGTTCGACGAAGTTCGGATTGGCCAACTTCTGTTGAGCCTTCGCTAGGTTTGCTTTGAACCTGGCCAACTGTTTGGTTAGACGAGCCGTTTCTGTCGCCTCATCGACGAGGCCGGCGGTAGCAAGGTGGAAATCCACGCTGCCGGACGTGATTGAGATGAACCTACCGTTCGGTCGGCCCTGCGAGAGCTCCTCGACCCACGCCTGTCCGGCGATGATCTCCTCGCCACCCCTCAGATCACCTTCAAAATGAGCCTGCGGCACGGACTTCATGGCCGCGAGCCCAAGGTCGGCCCTGAGCGATCTCAGCGCACGGGTCGACTCGATCCACGATTCGACGAGATCCTCCGCCTCGGGCTGCAGGTACGAATCAGGTAGCACGGGCCAGCTCGCCTGCATGAGAAACTCCGCCTTCCCCTCGATCGGCAGATGTGCGTAAATCTCCTCGGTGATGTGCGGCATAATCGGGTGCATCATCTTTAGGAACGCGTCGAGGCACGTCGTCAGCACCCACTGCGGCACGTGTCGCGCCTCCTGCGAGGCTAAGCGAGCCTTGCTCACCTCGATGTACCAGTCGCACAAGTTCGTCCAGAAGAACCGGTACAGCGCTTGCGTTGCACTCTGAATGTCGTACTCGTCAAACGCCTTGCGGACGGAGTTTTCGGTTTGAACAAGCTTGCTCAGCAACCACTGGTCGACCGGTTCGAGTTTTTCAGGCTCCCTCCCGTCGAAACCGTCCAGGTTCATGAGAACAAATCGGGTTGCGTTCCAGATTTTGTTGCAGAAGTTTCGTGCCTCGTCGATCCTGCGCTCGCCGTAGCGCATATCTTGGTTCGACCCAGTCTGGTTGAACAGGGCGTATCTGAGGGCGTCCGCACCCCTTGATTCGATGATCTCGATCGGGTCGATGCCAGTACCCAGGCTCTTGCTCATTCGCTGGCCGTCCTCTGTGAGCACCGTAGCGTAAATATAGACGGTTCGGAACGGAATTTCGCCGTGGAGGTCGAGCCCCATCATGATCATGCGGGCGACCCAGAGGTAGATTATGTCCCTGGCGGTGACGAGTACGTCGGTCGGGTAGTGGTTCTTGAGGTCGTCGCTCTTTTCTGGCCAGCCGAGCGTGGCGAACGGCCACAGGCCGCTCGAGAACCAGGTGTCCAGCACGTCGTTGTCCTGACGGACGATTTTCTTATCGCTTGCCTGGGATTGGGCGTCCTCCCAGCTCAAAGCCGCGTACGCAGTGCCGTCTTCGGTGTAATAGACCGGGATTCGGTGGCCCCACCAGAGCTGTCGGCTGATACACCAGTCATGGATGTTCTTCATCCAAGAAAGGTAGACATCAGTATACCTATCAGGTACAAATCGAACTTCTCCTTGCTCAACAACGCGGATGGCTTCCTGGGCCAGCTCCGTCTGCCGGACGAACCACTGTTCGCTGGCGAGGGGTTCGATAAAGCTCTTGCTTCGATCGCTGACGAGGACTGAAATCTCGTGCGGCTCGGCCTTCTCGAGGAGTCCTTGGTCCTCAAGGTCGGCGACGATCCGCTTTCGGGCTTCTTCTCTGCTCATACCGGCGTATGCACCCCCGTCTTCGGTGATCCTGGCCGACTCGTCGAACAGGATGAGCAGGGGCAGGTCGTGGCGCTGCCCGACCTCAAAGTCGTTTGCGTCGTGGCCAGGAGTTATCTTAACTGCCCCTGTGCCGTACTCGGGATCTGCGTATTCGTCCTCGATCAGCGGTATCTCTCTCTCGACAAGTGGAAGCGTGATAGTCTTGCCGACTAGGCTCTTGTACCGCTCGTCCTTTGGGTGAACGGCCACCGCGACGTCCGCGAGCATCGTCTCCGGCCTAGTGGTGGCGACGGTGACTGAGCCTGACCCATCAGCGAACGGGTAGCGGATGTGGTATAGCTTGCCTTGGACGAGCTTGCGCTCCGTTTCGATGTCCGACACACTGGTCTTGAGCACCGGATCCCAGTTCACGACGCGCTTGCCGCGGTAGATCAGCCCGCGGTTGAACCAGTCGATGAACACCTTCAGAACGGCGTCTGCGTACCTGTCGTCGAGCGTGAACCGTTCCTTGCTCCAGTCGAACGCGCAGCCGAGAGACCGGAGCTGGTTCAGGATCAGCCCACCGCTCTCCTTGCGCCACTCCCAGGTACGGTCCACGAACGCCTCTCGACCGATCTCGGTCGCACTGGTGCCCTCCTCCCGAAGCTTCTTGTCGATCAGGCTCTGGGTGGCTATGCCGGCGTGATCCTGGCCTGGAAGGATCAGCACCGCGTCGCCGCGCATTCTACGGTACCGGCCGAACAGATCCTGAAGTGGATAGCAGAGCGCATGGCCCATATGCAGTGACCCGGTGATATTCGGCGGCGGGATCGTGATCGTATACGTGGGCTTGCCGGGGTTGGAATCAGGTTCAAACAGGCCCGCCGAATCCCACCTTGCGTACCACTTGGATTCAACCTGAGAAGCGTCGTATTTTGAAGATAGAGTCGGTTCCTGCAATTTTGCTTTCCTGTCGTGAAAGGTTGCCGACCAGTGTACCAAGACGTTTCACGTGAAACATGGCAGCCTTACTCGCGGCCCGTGAAAAGGTCGTGAATCACCTCATCGAGCGAGATATCGTCGATTGCGATGTCGCGTACCGTGTGTTGTTGGAGGATGCGCGATACCGTCTCCGGCGCTTTTGCCCTGTCGACCGATAGGGAGATGCTGCTGCCCTCTTGAGAGACGATCTGGCCAAACTCGCCGAGGCTAGGCGGGACCGCCGTACTTTCGAACGTGAGCCTGAGGATTCTCCGGTTCGAATACCGACCCGCCAGCTCCTCGGAAGTGCCGTCGAAGACGAGTGCTCCCTTGTCGATCACGATAAGACGCTCCGCAAGCGCCTGAACGTCCGCCATGTAGTGGCTCGTCAGGACGATCGTGCAGCCGGTTTGCTCGTTGTACTGCCGCAGGAAGCCTCGAATTCGCCGCTGGCTGACCACGTCCAACCCAATGGTAGGTTCGTCGAGGAACAGGACCTCGGGCCCGTGCAGCAACGAGGCGACCAACTCACATTTCATGCGTTCGCCGAGGCTCAAGCGTCTAACCTGAGTGTTGACCTCGCCCTCAAGTTGCATCAGATTGACCAAAAGGTCGAGCCGCGCTTGATACTCTGAGTTCGGAACGCCGTAAATCTCCCTTAAGACCTCAAAACTGTCCATGGCTGGCAGATCCCACCACAGCTGCTGCTTATTGCCCATGACGAGCGCAATCCGCCTTAGCATACGATGGTCGCGATCAAACGGGGAGTACCCAAGGACCGACACTTTCCCTGATGTGGCGCGGAGAATGCCGGAAAGAATTTTGAGGGTTGTCGTCTTGCCCGCGCCGTTTGGCCCCAGGAAACCGACTATTTGCCCCCTCGGGATCGAAAAGGTGACTCCCCGCACAGCCTCGACCCGCTTCCTTTTCGGAGCGAACAGTCCGAGGAGGCCCCCGAGCGCGCCATCGCGCCTCTCAGTGACGTCGAACGTCTTGACCAGGTCGGCGACGTCGATAGCGATCATAAGAGTCTTACGGTTTCACGTGAAACATACTGCTGGCAAACAGGATCGCGCACCAGAGGCTGATCGGCGCGGAGTAAAGCAAGGAATCAAGTCTGTCTAGGATACCGCCGTGACCGGGAAGCAGGCCTCCGCTGTCCTTGACGCCAGCGTCGCGCTTGAGCTTGCTCTGCAACAAGTCGCCGACCTGACCGAACAAGCCGGTGGACAAGCCGAACGCCAGCGACACAGACCAGGGCAGGCCCGAGTACCGACCGATCGCAAACGCTGCGATCAGGCATCCGATCAAATTGGCGACCGAACCTTCGACCGTCTTGCTCGGAGAGATCTTGGGAGCGAGCAGTCGGCGACCGACCGCCTTTCCAACGAAGTACGCGGCGGAGTCGCCGACCCAAAGGGGAATAACCGCAAGCACGAGGCCATTGCCATAACCCAAGAATTCGACTGGGACGAGATCGTGAAGGGCATAGCATGCCAGCAGACCAGATCCGAGCCAGGCGCCGAGCAGCGCAGAGCGCACCCACCTTGCCTGAAGATTGCAGGCGAGGCCGATGGTGCCAATCGCCCAGCCGCCCAGAATTAGGGAAGGGACCAACTCAAGCGGCGCTTTGATCGCTGCAACCGCGACTAGGCTTCCCCCAAGGGCGAGCGGAATCAAGCCGCGGGAGTTGAGGAGCCGGGCAATCTCCAGCCCACCGCTGACCAGGATGGCTGCAAACACAGCCAACAGCGGCCAACTGAGGGGTGTCAAAATGACGAACAGCGCCAGCGGAATCGCTACTAGCGCGGTCAAGATGCGAGTCAGCATTAACCTAGCAGAGTTGACGATTCAATCACAGCCAACTCTGCACAAACACACAGCCCTTAAGGGTTAACTGTTACGAGAATTATTGTGCTGTAAGGCTCCTTAAGGCCGTACGCGTCATGAATCGTTAAGGTAACAATAAAATCACCGGACACTCTAAACGTTCGCCTTACCACCCTGCCCTCAGAATCGATATCGACACCGTCTGAGGAATCGAAATCCCATGTGTATCTCAGTGACGTTGCTCCCGCAGAGGCGCTGGCGAAGAACACGAATTCATCACCGAATGCCAGGTTCAATTCTCGCACATTAGGCTCGCCCCAGATCGGCGTCGTATCGTTCAGAATGTGGATGGAACCAAGGTAAAAGCTACCGATCGTATCGCCGGAAAAAGCTAAAGAAGTTATCTGTTTGTTACTGCTTGAGAATCCACGAATCGCGACCAATGGAACGCCGACTCTCATCCATCCTTTGTTGTCAGGCAGTGCAGATGTCAGATCAAAGAAAACTTCGGACTTCTTTCCATCTGACGTGGTGATGATACAGCGAACTGTTGATAGTCCTGCATCGATAGAGGAAGCCACTTCTTCGCCGCCGCCGGCAAGGCCACCGCCGCCGCCCAAGCCACCGAGTCCGCCTCGACCGCCTCGACCGCCGCCCGCCGCGCCGCCACCGAGTGTGACAGTTTCGTCCGGCGCCTGAAGGACTAGCTGAAGCATATTGCTCGATTCGGCTGTTGCGCTCGCAAGATCGATGGGCGTCGAAAAGCTGATGATGCCGCCTTGGAAGAAGTTGCGGGACGAAACTCGAATTGAGGTTGAACCTTCGAACGCCATTTCGTCCGTCTCAGCGATCGTGCCGCTGCCCCAGGCACTGACCGAGATTCCTTGATCGGGCAAGCTGCTCGTCGAAGTGTATAGGTCCTGGGCGACCGCTTGGCCTGCGACTGCGGCAACTAAAGCGATGGTGGCAAGTTTGCTGATAAGGTTCATTTCATTCCTCAACGCTGATCCGGGTAGCGAATTCGAGTTATCGACTTGGCGCGACCTGTAGTTCCTTCGACGCGAATCAGTACCCCAGAGATTACACCAGGTTGTTGCGCAACCTCAAATCTTGTGGGCATGGATGTGAGAAATCTCCGCAAAATTACGTCTTTGTCCATGCCGAGGACGCTGGGGACGGGTCCGCACATGCCGACATCGGAGATAAACGCGGTGCCGCGCTCCAGCACCGTTTCGTCGGCCGTCGTGACGTGAGTATGGGTTCCCAGGACTGCGCTGACCCTGCCGTCGACGTGAAATCCGAACGCCATTTTCTCGCTTGTCGCTTCTGCGTGAAAGTCGACCAGCACGTTCGGCGAGTCCAGCTCCTCGAGAATCCGGTCTATTGCAGGGAACGGGTCGTCGTATCCGGTCATATAGACTCGGCCGCACAGGTTGACGACGTGCAATCGAACTCCGTTCTTTTCAACCACGGTTACGCCTTTGCCGGGGGCCGCAGCAGGCAGGTTAGCCGGCCTGACTATCGGCCGGTCCCCGTCTAGGTACTCGAACACCTCTCTCCGGTTGAACGCGTGGTTGCCGAGAGTGATCGCGTCGATGCCGATTTTGAACAGGTCCTCGGCTATGTCCTGAGTGATCCCCACTCCGCTTGCGCAGTTCTCGCCGTTTGCGACGACGAACGTCGGATTGTGCTCACTGATCAGCATGGGAAGCCGCTCCGAGACGATCTTTCGACCGGGCCGCCCTACGATGTCGCCGAGAAACAGGATGGTGTATTCGCTCAAGTCCGCCTGCGTGCGACTGGCGTCACGAAATACGGTGAGCCAGAGGCTGAGCAAGCATACACTAGGTTGAAACCGGCCGACTAGGAGTCCAGGAGTTCGAAGTGCTGCTCGACGGCCTCTCGGACAGCTTCCTCTGCAAATCCGCGCCGGGCGAGTAATCTTGTGGCGCGGCCGACTTCGCGCGAACCTGAAAACCGCTCGTTCAAGAGGTCTTTCGCCCGTTGAAGCTCAGGTTGGCCGTCCAGCGCGTCCAGCGCCGCGTTTGCCGTCGCCTCGCAGATGCGCCTTTTCTGCAGTTCAAGCCTAATTCGTAGCACGCCCTTGGTGCTTGCCGCTTGCTCGACCAGTCGGCTGGCCAGGCGCAGATCGTCGACTATGCCGCGCTCAATGAGACTCTCAATGACGGCATCGGAGGTCTCAGCGGTCGAGCCTTGAGCCTTGAGCCTCTCTCTCAGCTCATGCTCCGAGCGGTCGCGCCCTGCTAGCCAGGTTAGAGCCGACTTGAGGGCCTCGTCGAACTCAGTCAGCTTTAACTGGCTCACTGTTTGCCGTTCGCCGCAACTACCGCCGTATCGGCAACTTTGACTTTAGTCGGCTTCGTTACGAGCAGTTCTCGAATTTTGCCGTCCAGCTCGGTGAACATCTCCGAGTTTTCGTCAAGGAAGGTCCGAGCGTTCTCACGGCCCTGCCCGAGGCGGGTTTCGCCGTAGTTGTAGTACGTCCCGGCCTTGGTGATGAGGTTGTGCTCGACGGCGAGGTCGAGCAGATCGCCGGAGCGGCTCACGCCCTTGCCGAAAATGATGTCGAACTCGGCTCGCCGAAACGGCGGAGCCACCTTGTTTTTGACGACTTTGACCCTGCAGCGGGCGCCGAACGCCTCGGTGCCGTCTTTCAGGAGCTCTCCGCGACGAATCTCCAGCCGAACCGTAGCCCAGAACTTGAGGGCTCTGCCGCCCGGAGTGGTCTCCGGATTGCCGAACATCACTCCGATCTTTTCTCGGATCTGATTGATGAAGACTACCGCCGTGTTAGTCCTGCTGATCGATCCGCCGAGTTTGCGGAGCGCCTGGCTCATCATTCGAGCCTGCAGGCCGACATGGACGTCGCCCATATCGCCATCGATCTCGGCCTTCGGCACGAGCGCTGCGACGGAATCCAGAACGATGAGGTCGATCGCGCCCGAGGACACCATGCCGTCCATGATCTGCAGCGCCTCCTCGCCCGTCGTGGGCTGGGCGACGTACAGCCGATCAACGTCGACGCCTAGCACCTTGGCGTATTCGATGTCCATGGCGTGCTCAGCGTCGATGAACAGCGCCATGCCGCCCGCTTTCTGGGCCTCGGCGATGATGTGAAGCGCTATCGTCGTCTTGCCGCTGCCCTCAGTTCCGTAGATCTCAGTGATCCTGCCTCGCGGGATGCCGCCGCCCAGCGCTAGATCGAGGCTCAGCGACCCGGTTGATATTGACTCGACGGACGGCAGATCGTCGCCTCCCAGCTGTATGACAGCTCCTTTGCCGAACTGCTTTTCCAAGTTCTGCAGGGCCAGTTCCAGTGCGCGATCCTTCTTGATTTCCTTCGTTGCCACGGTAATACTCCTACTCGAAACGGTCAAAGTATAGACATATATGCACTATTTGTCAACCATTAACGTAAAGTAATTTTCCAATCTTGTTTTAGGTTGGTTCCTTCATTATGCCTTGAGTGCAGCCGGATTGCTGCACAGGCAGCTACTTCCGGTGCGTATACTCGCCTTCATTCACCGTGCGTCGCGCAGCCAGCCTATTTGTGCTGTTCACAGCCTTGACAGCGGTTTCTTTAGCCCAGAAGCCGATAACCGTCCGCATGATGGCCGGCCCGTACCAGGGCATCCCACCTAGAGAGGCAACGGATTCGCGATCCCTGGCTCGATGGGCGGTGTTCGACGAGTTTCACCGCCAAAATCCGGGTATTCGGGTCGTGAACGCCGGCGGGCTCGAATTGGCCAACGAGTTCGCGGAAAGCTCGTTCCTGATCTCGATGGCCGCCGACACTGCGCCCGACGTGTTCTACGTCAACTTTCGGCAGTACTACAACTACGTTGAGCAGGGGTTCTGCCGCCCGCTCGACGATCTGATCGCAGGCGATCCAGAAGTAGAGAGCCGGTTTAACCGGACGGTTATGGAGGTCGTCCGCAGCTTCGATGGTCGCGTGTACGCCGTGCCGTTCTATCAGGTCGCGCAGGCGCTGTACTTTCGCAAGGATCACTTCCTGGAGGCAGGGCTCGACCCTGCGCTTCCGCCCCAGGATTGGGACGAGTTCTACGAGTACGCGCAGCGGCTGACCGAGTCCGCTCCCGGCCGGTCGGGTTTCGGGTTCAGCTCGGGTTTGGGCGGCAAGGCGTACCACTGGGTCAACTTCGTCTGGCAGGCAGGCGGCGAGGTCGTGGAGGAGGCCGGGGGCGGATACTGGAAGTCAGCGTTCGCGACGCCTGAGGGCGCGGTCGCGCTGGACTTCTTCCGCAAGCTTGCGCTCGACAAGTGGGTCGGTCCGGACGGGCGCACAGTTGGCCCCGCCGCGGCGCTGTCGCCATCGTTCGGCGCAGACATTGCGTCCGGCAAGATCTCGATGTGGTTCGCCTACACGAACGACGTCGTGCTGAGCATCAGCGACCTCAACCCTGCTCTGATCGGGATCGGCGCGATGCCTGCGGGGCCGGCCGGACGGAAGAACGAAGTGAACGCAGGGATGTGGGCGATCAACGCCAACGTCAAGGATCCCGAGAGGCTCGCGGCGTGCTGGAAGTTCATCAAGTTCTTCGTCGGGCAGGACGCGGCGCGCGTGCAGACCGACGCGTTCGTCGAGCTCGGACTCGGCCACTTGGTCAACCCTGTGCTGCTCAGCGAGTTTGGTTACGAAGACCTCGCCTCAGCCGTCGATCCCGCGTACGTCGAGGCGAACCGGAACCTCTTTTCCACAGGCAAGCCGGAGCCGTACGGCCGCAACTGCCAGCAGGTGTACGTCGTGCTTGACAGCGCGCTCGATCAAGCGATCCTCTACCCGCACAAGCCGGCATCGGAGATTCTCGCGGAGGTCGCGGCGGAGGTGGATCGCAAGCTGCTGGGCTACACGCCTGCTGAGATCATGCGCGCGCGCAGGGCGTGGGCGCTCGGCATCGCGATCGCGTTCGGCCTGACTGTTCTGGCGGTGATCGTATGGGCTTGGCGCAAGGCCGCGGCAGCGCCGAAGACGCACGATGTTCCGGCAGGATTGAAGAGGCGCGGGCGGCTGCGATTCCTCGTTTTTGCGCTCATTCCAGCCTGCTTGAGCGTGTTCGTCTGGTCGTACTGGCCTCTGATGCACGGGCTTGTGATCGCGTTCCAGGATTACCGGATCATGGGCGAGACGACGTGGGTCGGGCTGGACAACTTCATCGCCGTATTCAACGAGCAGTTGTTCTGGAAGTCGATCGGCAACAGCTTCGTCTACGTCGGTCTGACGATCCTGATCGGGTTCCTGATACCGGTCTTCTTGGCGATTGGTCTGAACGAGATTCCGCGCTGGAAAGTGTTCTTCCGCACATTGTTCTTCCTGCCGGCGATGACCAGCCCAATCGTGATCGCTTTTCTTTGGCGGCAGCTGTACGACCGTAGCGAGGCGGGCGTGATCAACGGGCTTGTTTCTCCTTTCATCAACGCGTGGAACAACCTGACAGGCGCGGCGGTTCCGCTCACGCACGACTGGCTCGGCGATCCGTCGCTTGCGATGTTCGCTGTCGTGCTGCCGGGCATTTGGGCTGGTGCGGGGCCGGGTTCGATCCTATACCTCGCCGCGATGAAGAACGTGCCAGACGAGCGGTACGAGGCTGCAGACATTGACGGCGCGAACTGGCGGCAGAAGATCCGGTACATCACCCTGCCGGGGCTCAAGCCGCTGATGCTCATCAACCTGCTGGGCGTGTTCATCGCCGGGTTCAAGGCGATGGAGAACATCTTCGTGCTGACGGCGGGCGGGCCGCTGCACGCAACGCACACGGTCGGTTTCGAGGTGTGGACCAACGCGTTCGTGTTCCTCAAGTTCGGCTACGCGACCGCCGCGGCGTGGGTGATGGGCGCGATCCTCGTCGGCTTCACGGTCGTGCAGATTCGGTACCTGACGTCGCTGAAGTTCACGGCGGCGAAGGGTTAGTGTAGAGTGCTGAGTGCTGAATGCAGAGTGCTTCGCCTAGTCCCCTCAACCGTCATCCTGAGCGAGCCTGTCCTGAGCGGATCGAAGGAAAGGAGCGCGGTTGACGGGACGGCTCTCGCAGCACGATTTCGAGTCCGCATCTCGCCCCCGTCCAATCGGCTTGGGCGTAATCCTGAACGTTGAACAAGAGCGACTATGGGGCGACGACCAGGCGACGGCAAAGCGGACGACTTGGAAGAACCTTGTCGAAATTCGACCGGGGCAAGCTCCTATCAGACGAGCGGTGCCAAGGCACACGCACTCCGGAGCTAGCCTTTCTTGCACACGGCCATGACGACCTTGACCCTGTTTTCAGACAGGCTCTTGAAGGTGTTCTTGGCCATCTCGCCGAATCTTGGGCCGAGCAGCACGTGCAGACCCATCTTGGGCGGGCCGGACTCGGCGGTCTTGGCCAGCACGGCGCCGAACCAATCGGCTGACTCCTGCGTGACGTCGCGAAACTCACCGATCTTGAACCCAGCGTCGGCCAGGTGTTCGCGAAACGCCGACTCTTGGCACATGAAGCTCCCTTCGGGCGCAGACGCCCAGGGGACGGGGAAGTACGGCTGGTCCGCCCGATCCGCGAGAATCTCGTGCATAGCGAGCGTGCCGCCGGGCCGCAAGACGCGAGCGAGTTCTGAGAACAGCCGGGGCTTTTCCGCGATGTTCATGTTGAGGTGCTGCATCAGCACGCCGTCGAAGCTGGCGGATTCGTGCGGCAGATCGAGCACGCTGCAGCACTCGAAAGTCGCGCGGTCCGAAAGCCCGGTTCTTTCCGTCAGAGCTGTCGCGGTTTCGACGAACTCATCTGTGAGGTCGACGCCGTGAACTTGGCACCCGACTTCCGCTGCAAGCGCCCGCGTCGGCCCGCCGAGGCCGCAGCCGACGTCGAGAACGGTCATTTCCGGTTTGAACTGGGCCAGACTGATCATCTCCAGCGTCGCGTCGCGGCCGCGGATGTGGAAGTGGTCGATCGGCCCGAGATCGGCGGCAGTCAGCGCATCCCAATCGAGGCCTCCCGCCTCCACCGCCTGTTGCACGCGATCCAGCAGCCCGCCCGTGGAGTAGTGCCCTTCGACTGTACTCTCGATCTCTAACATTGGTACCGTTATAGCATGTCGCGCAACATGCACGTATGCGTCCTGCATATCACAAGCATTGAAGAACCTCGTTGAATCTGCAGTCGTCTAATTCAATATGTTAGTTGCCGTAATCGGGGCGCTCATCATCGGGCAGGAACGCCCGCAAATCAGTGTTCTTGAGCAGACGAGGTCTGCAGTCGCAGTTCTGCAAGAGTGCGGGATGCCGGAGATTAAGGGGCTACCGTTTCACAAAGTCGAGCTTGTGCTTTTTAAAGATGAACTGTCGCGCCCCGTTTATACGCGCGACAAGTTTATCGAGAGCTACGGCTGGATCCTTCCAATCAGCGAAGGCGAGAAACTGCGCGCGGTCAGTCTGGACGGAATAGTCCGAGAGGTCAAGGCAGACTTTGGCCAGGTCGACATCGACCTAGCTATCTCCAACCGAGAGCAAGGCTCGCCGTTCTGGAGAGACAGGACGGCGTATCCAGGCCTCATCGGTCTCGAAGCGTCAGGACGAAGCGACCTTGTTGACCTGGTAGCAGACTCATTCCGAAAGTACCCGCCAGCGGGCACCTTTATCGAGGGCGGATTGGTGGCAACGTATTTCAAGCGGATTTACAACCGTGCTGTCGGCTACTACATGACTGGCGACAACGCGGAAGCGCTTAGGTTGCTAGCACAGGTCTTGAAGTGGCAGGCGATAAGGGCTGAGGAGTTTTCGGCAACGGGCAAAGCGCGCTACAGTGGTCTTCATGAGGATATTTCACGTTCTGTTTGCAGGCTCGCTGGAAGATTGTATCGTGGTGTCTCGGATCGGGTGTACAGGTCAGGCGTCCCGGATCCAGAACTCAATGAAGACCTCCTGGCAGATTCGGATCAATACACAAGGGTGCAACAGATGGTCAGCCAGCTCCATAGCGTCAAGCCGAGGGCGTTTCTCGTTCCAGGTGGTGCGTTTTTTCAAGGCGATCCGATTTTTGACGCGCTGGTGGCAGAGGGGCAGGGCGCCGTTTATCAGCTGTTGAACGCTATCGATAATCTACGTCCTATCCGAGTGAGCTACCAGAGGTTTGCGGGCTCGCTCGCTACGGTTTACACGGTTGGCGATTTGGCGAGTAGGGCGATTTGGCGAATCAACCGAAAGGAAATCAAGAGCCTGAAGGACGCGCCGTTCTTGACGCTCAAGATCGGCCCCAAGTCGATTGAGGGACAGGGCGCGAGACCGGAGGCGTTGAAGGACGCAAACGGGAATTACTACGTACTGTCTGGCGACGCAGACGGGACTCATAGATTTATCACAGTAGCCATCTGGAATCCTCATGTCTATCTATCAGAGCAGACGGAGCGAGACATTGGCGAATGGAAGACCGAGCACGGCTTTGGCCTTGGATCAAATTTCTCAGACGTGTACGAGAAGATCGGCTACGCGACGTCGTATGCCAGGCTTGCTGGATACTGGGTGCACATCTATGATTGGGAGTACGATTCCGGTTTCGGAAGCGGCCAGTTTTCGGCAAAGTACCAGCTCACGATTGTGTACAAAGAAGACAGGGTGGTCGGGATTACGATGGATATTTCAGAAGGGCCTTGATCAGGTAACTTCGCTCAATGCTCTTGGCAAGCGCGTTGATCGTCGGTGGCCTCTTCACACAGCCTCAGGCGCGACCGAATATCGTCTTCATTTTCACCGACGACCACGCTAGCCACGCGATCGGCGCTTACGGATCGGTCATCAACGAAACGCCGAACATCGACCGCCTGGCCGCCGCCGGAATGCTGTTCGAGAACTGCTTCGTCACGAACTCGATCTGCGCGCCGAGCAGGGCCGTGATCCTGACCGGCAAGCACAGCCACCTCAACGGAGTCCGCGACAACGGCACGACGTTCGACGGCGAGCAGCAGACCTTCCCGAAACTCTTGCAGCAGGCGGGCTACGAAACCGCGCTCATCGGCAAGTGGCACCTGAGAAGCACGCCGACCGGGTTCGACTACTTCGACATCCTGCCGGGGCAGGGGAGCTACTACAACCCGGACTTCATCAACGCCGACGGACGGTACCGAGTGACCGGCTACGTCACCGACATAGTCACCGACAAGGCGATCGACTGGATGAGCGAGCGGCGCGGCGACGAGCCGTTCATGCTGATGCTGCAGCACAAGGCGCCGCACCGTGCGTGGAGGCCCGGGCCGAAGTATCTGAACCTGTACGAAGGGATCGACATCCCCGAGCCGGTGGACCTGTTCGACGACTGGTCGAACCGCAACTCCGGCGCGAAGACCCAGGAGATGAGCGTGCGCGACCATCTCCAACTGGCTTACGACCTGAAGATCGGCGACGCCCCCGAGCGGCTGAACGACGAGCAGAAAGCGCTCTGGAATGCGGCGTACGGACCGCGAAACGAGTGGTTCGCCAACGCCAATCTGTCCGGAGACGACCTGGTTCGCTACAAGTACCAGCGGTACATCAAGGACTACCTGCGGTGCATCCAGTCAGTGGACGACTCGGTCGGTCGGGTTCTGGATTACCTGGAGGATGCGGGGCTCGCCGACCACACGATCGTCGTTTACGCATCCGATCAAGGCTTCTATCTCGGCGATTACGGCTGGTACGACAAGCGTTGGATTTATGAGCCGTCTCTGCGCACACCGCTGATCGTCAAGTGGCCGGGCACGACCGAGCCCGGGGCGCGCAACGAGGACATCGTCCTCAATCTGGATTTCGCGCAGACGTTCTTGGACCTGGCGGGCGCGGCAGATCCGGACGGTATGCAAGGAGCGAGCCTCATGCCGCTGCTGCGCGGCGAGCGTCCGGGCAACTGGCGTCGCTCGATGTACTACCACTACTACGAGAAGGGCGTTCACAACGTGCCGCGGCACTACGGCGCGCGCACCGACCGCTTCAAGATCGCCTACTACTACGACCTCGACGAGTGGGAGCTGTTCGACCTCCAGAACGACCCGCGCGAGAAGAACTCCGTGTTCGACGATCCTGATTACGCTGCGATTCGCGATGGGATGCTGCGGTTGTTGGAGGCGGAGAGGCGGGCGGCGGGGGACGTTCGGGTTGGTTCGGGTTAGTTCGGATTAGTTCGGATTGGTTCGGATTTGCAATGTGAGCTGAGATGGGTTATAAAGAGCTTGATGTTTGGCGGCTGAGCATGGATTTGGTCGTTGATCTGTATCGGTTGACGGCGACGTTTCCTGGCGAGGAGAAATTTGGGCTGACGTCTCAGATTCGCAGAGCGGCGGTCTCTGTTCCGGCGAATATCGCCGAAGGGTACGGACGGCGAACGCCCCGATCGTATTCTCAGTACTTGCGGATAGCCAAAGGATCGATCAACGAACTCGAAACCTTGCTCATCGTCTCCCACGAGATCGGATTCATCGACGATATCGAATCTCTCGTCGATCGGACGGCGAAGATCGGCTCGATGCTTTCAAATCTGACGACGAAGGTCGAAGGGAACATCGTCAAAGAGATCAGCGAAATGTACGGCAACCTAGAAGAAGAATGAAAGTGAAAGGCAAACCCGAACGAATCCGAACTAATCCGAACCAATCCGAACGCTACCCCGGAGTGTAGTTCATAAAAGTGTCCCCAAAAATCCTCGTCGCTGACATCGGCATCGACTCAAAGTCTGCCGGCGTTCACGCTGTCTACACGTATAGCGCGACGGCAGACACGCGGATTGGCGAGGCTTACTTCGTGCCGCTCGGGCCTCGGCGGGTTCTTGGTTTCGTCGTGCGGCTTCGTGAGACGCCCCCGTCGGAATTGGGGTTCGCGGAGAAGCTGCTGAAGCCGCTTGGGCCGAAGATCGATGGGCTGACTCTTCCTGAGAGTTCGATCGCACTCGCTCACGAGGTGGCGCGGCAGACGCTTTCGCCGCTCCCCATGGCAATCGGCTTGATTTCGCCGCCAGGTATTCGCGACCGCCTCGTGACGGTGTGGCAACCGGCTTCGACCAAAAAACCGGACGAGGCACTGACGCCAGCGCAGAGCGAGGCCTTGGCGACGCTGGTCGATGCCGGCGAGCTAGAGGACTCGCCGCGCAAGCCGCTGCCAAGAGGATCGCGCAACGCTCTGCGCGCCTTGGAGCGGCGAGGCTTGGTCGTGCGTGGGATGTCAGTGTCGATGGGCGGCCCAGGAAAGAGGGTGCAAGGGATGCTGCGCCTCACTGCCGACAGCGACAAGATCGAGAAGTTCCTAAAAGGGCCGGGGAAGAAGAGGCCTGCTCAGTCGGTGACGCTGATGCGCCTGCAGGGGTCTGAGGCAGCGGCGTTTTCAATCGCCGAGATCAAGGCGCTGGGCGGTGTCAGCGACCAGACGATCAAGGCGCTCATCGAAGGAGGGCTGCTCGACCGCGTGGAATCAGAGCCCGGTCTCGCAGCCCCACCGCCCACGCCGAACAAAGATCAAGCAGTTGCGATCAAAGCCGTCACGAAGGCAATCAAGGATGGGAGTTTCGAAAGGTTCTTGCTGTATGGAGTGACCGGCTCGGGGAAGACCGAAGTGTACTTGCGCGCGGCCGCCGAGGCGCTTCAGCGGGGCAAACAAGTTCTGTACTTGGTGCCAGAGATCGCGCTGACCGCGCAAGTGATCGCGCAGCTGCGCGAGCGGTTCGGCAAGTCGGTCGCCGTCCTGCACAGCAACATGAGCCCGCTGGATCGTCTGGAGAGCTGGATGAGAGTGCGCTCTGGCGAGGCTCCGGTGATCCTCGGCGCACGGTCCGCGCTGTTCGCGCCGCTGACCAACCTCGGCCTGATCATCGTAGACGAGGAGCACGAGGCGAGCTACAAGCAGGAGAACGCCCCGAGGTACCACTCGCACCGGCTCGCTGAGTTTCTCGCAAGGGAGTTCTCTGCGCCGGTTCTGTTCGGCTCTGCTACGCCGAGCATCGAGTCTTACGCAGCGGCAGAAGCCGGCGACTACAAACTGCTGCGGCTGCCGAAACGCGCTGCTAGCGCAAAACTTCCGAACGTCCACATCGAGGATCTGACGGACCTGTACCGAGATCACAGGCTCTCGATTTTCACCGACTCCCTGCGGGACGGGATCGAGAAAAGGCTGGCCAAGAAAGAGCAGGTGATCCTGTTCCTGAATCGACGGGCGTACGCGCCGTTCTTGATGTGCCGCGACTGCGCTCACCGATTCGTCTGCACCCGCTGCGCGGTCTCGCTGAAATACCATCGGCACGACCGGAAACTGAGGTGCCACCACTGCGGGTACTTCGAGGTTGCGCCGGACTCATGCCCGGAGTGCGAAGGCAATCGGGTCGCGCCGTTTGGGATCGGGGGGGAGAAAGTAGAGGAGGCCGTGAAAACCGAGTTTCCGAACGCCGTGGTCGCGCGACTGGATCGGGATGTGGCCCGCCGAAGGGGCGCCCTCGAAGAGATCCTGGCGAAGTTTCGATCTGGCGAGATCGACGTGCTGGTCGGCACACAGATGGTCGCGAAGGGGCTGGACTTTCCGAACGTCACGCTCGTCGGGGTGATCGCCGCCGACACGTCGCTCAGCATTCCCGACTTTCGTGCGTCGGAGCGGACGTTTCAGCTGTTGAGCCAGGTCGCGGGAAGGGCAGGTCGCGGTCAGTCGCCGGGCGAGGTCGTGATCCAGACGATGAATCCCGACCACGTCGCGGTGCTGTGCGCGCGAGACCACGACTTCGAATCGTTCTACAAGGTCATCCTCGAAGAGCGCCGCGAGGCGCACTATCCTCCTTTCTACCGGCTCGTCAACGTCCAGTTCGCGGGGTCGACCAGGCACGACGTCGTTGCGGTCGCGGCAGACGCCGGCGAGCGATTGAAGGCGGCGCTGCCCGAAGTTGAGCTGCTCGGTCCAACGGAGTGTGCGATAGCGAAGATCAAGAACGAGTGGCGCAGACACCTACTGATAAAGCTGTCAAAGGACGCAAACGTGCTCCCAATCGCAGAAGCCTTGGAAGGGCTGGACAAGCAGAGCGTGCGCGTACATATCGACGTTGATCCGAACTCGATGATGTAGCTTGAGACCCCGGTAGAACGGCCCGAGACACGAGCAGCCCAACTGCTATAATTCACCCATGGTGCAACGGCTTCCGGACTGGTTGAGAATCCGGCTGCCCCGTCCGGACACGATCCAGGAGGTGCAGCGCATGATGCGCGCGAAGAACCTCCACACCGTGTGCGAGGAAGCGCGCTGCCCCAACCTTGCCGAGTGCTGGTCGAAGAAGACGGCGACGTTCATGATCCTTGGGGACACGTGCACTCGTTCGTGCGGGTTTTGCGCGATCAAAGTCGGCAAGGGCCTGGACGTCGATCCGTTCGAGCCTGCGAACATCGCAAAGACGACCGAGGATCTCGGCCTCAAGCACGTGGTCGTCACGAGCGTCAACCGCGACGATCTGAAAGACCAAGGAGCGGAGCAGTTTGCCAAGACGATCAAGGCGTTGCAAAGGCGTTTGCCGCTCGTCATTATCGAGGTGCTGACTCCGGACTTCCAGGGCCGCGAGGACTTGATCAAGATCGTGTGCGACGCGCGTCCCGAAATCTACAACCACAACGTCGAAACGGTCAGCCGACTGCAGAAGATCGTTCGTCCGCAAGCGCGGTACCAAAGGTCGCTGGACGTGTTGAAGACCGTCAAGAGAATCGACCCGAAGATCTACACGAAGTCCGGCCTGATGCTCGGGCTGGGCGAGACGAAAGAGGAGATCGTTCAGACGCTCAAGGACTTGCGCGAGTGCGGGGTCGACGCCGTGACCATCGGCCAGTACCTCCGCCCGACCATGTCGCACTTGCCGGTCGTCGAGTACATCCACCCCGAAGTTTTCAAAGAGTTCGCGACGATCGGAGAAGAACTCGGCTTTGCGTTCGTAGCGAGCGCCCCTTTCGTTCGTTCTTCCTATAACGCTATCGAGTTTAGCGAGAAGGTCATGAAGGAGCGGCTTGATCGAATGCGCTCAGCGGCGATTCAGGCATAGCGCGCCTGATTTGTCGTCGGCGCATTGCTTTTCAGGGCGGCCTCTGATAACCTGAAGTTTAAGAGATGCAGAACGCGCTGCACGTCTGCTGGCGAGCGTTGTTCGCGCTTACCGTAGCGCTGGTGGGATGGGCGCCGGTCGTCCTGATGGCGGTCTTGGGCGGCTCCTACGCGTTGCGCTGTCTCACCGTCCTCACCGCGCCCGGCGCACCCGTCGAACTGTCGTACGAGACTGAGTACGGCACGGCGACGATGCGCGCCCAGTCGTTCAGCATCGATATCAAGGAGCGGGAGCTCGTTCTTCTCAACGTAGAGGTGTTCGATCCAGACGGAGAACGGTCCGCAGGCATTGCCCGGCTCGAAATCGTGATGGACGGTTCGCGCGCTCTGATTCGAGGTCACAACGCCGACCTGTTAGTCAATCGCTGGGAAGACGGCAGCTTCGACATAGATCGGCTTCTTCCGAAGTCCGACGAACGAGAGCGCGACACAACGTTTACTTTAGTGTTCGATTCAATTGACATAGAGTATCGCGACCACACTAAGGCGATCTCACGAGTCGTGCAGGCGCAGATCAAGAGGCTGCACGTTGATGGCGCAGGCGATGATCTTTACGCCGCATGGCGCCTGGATGCGGACGCGGTTAGCGACGCGGAGTTTCGTCTTGAGATTTCTGACGGACGTTTGAAGAAGATTGCAACAAGGTGGGGTAATGACGACGTTGCGTCGCTGCTTCCGGTAATCAATCGGTTCTTGGATCCTGCTGTTCTCGGCGAGTGGGCGAACGTGACCGCTTTCTCCCTTATACTGGACGGCAGCGCGACGCTGACCTTCGACGACGAAGGCGCATCCTTGCTAGCTTCCCTGCAAGTCCATGGCGACGGTATTTCGACGTCGGAGACGCTCACCGACAGTTCGATCAAAGCCACCGTAGCAGCAGTCGGCGGGGATCTGCGCATCGTCGCTGACGGCCAAATGGGCGGAACGTCGTACGATTTTGACGGGCAGCTGCAGTGGAGCAAGGGCTTCCGCATCGCGGGTCGCCTCTCGGCCGAGGTGCCCACCGTCGCGGACTTACCGCCGCTAATCCGAAGCTTCGTACCGCGTGAGCTCGATTTCACGAACGCTTCTCTCGATGGTTGGATAGATGTCCATCACGGCGTATTGACCCTGAACGGCGAGACGAACGCCGATTCGCTGACTGCCCTCGGCGAGACCGTGACGGACGTCGTAGGTTCTATTGCGGTCAGTTCAGAGAGGTTCGGCACCGAGATCGATCAAGCAAAGTGGGAAGGTGTGCCGTTCCGAGGGTCGTTCTCCGTCGAGTACGCAACGGGCGCCATAGCGGGCTTCGTGATCGGCGATGGCGGGCAGCTGGATCGTATTGCTCAGCGGCTGGGTACCGACCGCGTTCGTGGCGACTTCGCGGCGAACGCGACCATTACTGGAACGCTCGCCCAGCCGCTCATCGACTTGTATGTTCGCGGCTCCAGCACAGTGCGGCTGGCTGAAGGGGACCCGCCGTTTTCCCTGGGGGTTTTCGAGGGCAGAGCGCATATCGACGGCGACGGTGTGACTCTCGATCGGCTGTCCATGGTCGGTGGAAACGGAGTGCTCACGGCGAGCGGCCTGATGGACTGGGATGACAACCTCGATTTCACTTTGCACGGCGGCGGGATCGATGTCAACGGTCTCTACGATCGGCTGGCTGGCTTGGCGTTCGTCGAAGGGACGGTCTCCGGCACGCGCCAGGATCCGCTGTTGGAAATCAGTGCGGAGGTCTACGGCGCAGAAATCTTCGGTCGCAACATCCCACAAATACTTGCGAAAATATATGTCGACCGCGACCAGATTTGGGCGTACGACACCGTTGCTCGAATCGGCGCTTCGCGCATCCTCGCTTCGGTCGGAATGGATTGGACGACGCACAATCTCGTCGGCAGTCTAGTGGGTGACGGTCTATTGCTGCAGGATTGGGTCGGACCGGAGTTCGTCGGATCGGTGCAGATCACAGGAGGCGTTCTTTCCGGCAGCCTTGAACAACCCCGACTTCTCGCCAGTGTGTCCGTGCCGGAGGCTCTCGTTTACGGCGTTCCATTTAGAGACTCACGGCTGCAATTCGACGTCGATCGCTACTCTGCAAAGCTGACAAGCAGCGTGTTCGGAGTCGGTGATGGCCTTTTCCGCTCTACCGGAGCGTTCAACTTCGAAACTAGTACGGCGACGGTCAAGTCGGAGTTCGAATCCTTACCGCTCGGCCTCGCGCCGGTCGATATCGGCGTCGCCAGTCTAGAAGGATCAGTGTCCGGAGAAAGCTCTCTGACTTTCAGCGTGGGCGACCGCGTAGACGGCGAATCGACGCTTACAGTGGACGACTTGACGGTCAACGGCCAGCTAGTCGGCAGTGGGTCGCTGAAGGCGGTATTCGAAGGCCATTCGGTTCAGGCGAGCGGCCAGATCGGCTCGATTGAGCGCTACATCCTGCTCGACCCGTCGGTCTACGACTGGAAGAATAGGTTGCTACAGGCCAGCGGGTCGGCGACGCGTCTGTCTGTGCAGGATCTATTCAAAATCGTGGACAAATCAGTGGAAGGAATACCCGAGGTACTGCGGGAACTGGCCGACAGAACGAGCGGGGCGCTCAGTGCGACGGTCAAGGTTTCTGGACCGGTGGAAAACCTTAATGTTGAGATCCCTTCGGCGTCGCTCGAGGCGCTGCAAGTGTCCGGAGTTTCCGGCGGTCAGGTCCAGGCAAGCGGTAGTCGGGACGACGGAGTATGGCGAATCCATCAGTTAACCTGGAGCCAAGGCGACGAGATGGATCGCACCACTTTCTCTGGCAGCGGAACGATCTTTCCCGACGGTCGATTCGACGTGCCAGAGGCACGCCTAACGAACTTCAAACTGGCGTGGTTGCAACAGCTGATCCCGTCTGCACCGGCGATGGTCGGGCGCATTGACGACCTGACCTTGACCCTCAGCGGGACGACCGATAATCCGTCAGGCTACGCGACATTGACTGCGCACGATCTCGGTTACTTCAGCGAAAAAGACGCCATTGACCTGCCCTTGAGCTTGAGGCGGGTCGAGATTGTGATCGAGGACCGCAAGATAGAGCTGAGGCACGGTCGAGCGTTCTACCAAGGAGTGTGGGCCACGATAACCGGCGAAGTGCCGTTTAGCGCGTTCGAGAAGGACGCGATCGAACGACAGCCGATCAATCTTCTTGCGGAATTCGATGCGCGAAAGCTGAGCGAAATTCAGCAAGAGGTACCCGCGCTCGCTGCCATCCAGACAGACGCAACCGTCCAGGGAAGGCTTCAGCTTGTCGGTACGCGGGAGCGACTGCAATCTAATTTGCAGATAGATCTTTTGAGCGACGAGGGCGGTTCAGCAGAGCTTTTGTTGAATGCTACGCTGAACGATCCGCTGGACGTGGACGGCTCCTTGGGCAGCCGAATCCAGTTGGAGGGCTCCGCGGATTTCAATGATTTCCACGTCCGGTTTAAGCTGCCGAAGTCAGTTCGAGCCCCATCGGTACGAGCCTCATCGGTTGCGATACAGTCCGGCAATCTGACCATCGGCGGCACGGCTAGCGATCCAATTATCGGCGGAACAGTAGATCTGGCAGACCTAACAGTCTGGCTTCCGAGCGAGCTTCCCGAGTCTGCAGCCGAGTGGCCATTTGAACTGAATCCAACGCTGGATGGCATCGCCATAACAGCAGGCAGTGGCTCCAGATTCATCACAAGGACGGCCGAGATACAGTTTTTCGGCGGCGGCACTCTAGCCGGCAGCATGAAATCGCCCAGGATCACCATACCGCTGACCGTCTCTGGAGGAGAGTTCAACTTGCCGACCGCGAAGATCGAGATACAGTCTGGCGGCACGATCAATCTGCTTTACAGCGGATCGGAGATCGGGTCTCCGCTCGCGCAGGTCGTCGTGAACATCGAGGGGACGACGTACGTAGTGGCTAGGCGTGGGGAAGCCGAGTACGAGCGGTACGACGTGCTGCTGAACATCCAGGGCAACTTGCTGGAGTCCGGCGGCCTCAGGATTACGGCTTCGAGCGATCCCCCGGATTTTGATTCAGAACAGTTGCTGGCGATGCTCGGTCAAAAGGACTTGATCGAAGGACTGGCGCTGAGCGGCGGCCGGGGGGGCTTGCGAGATTTGTTCTCGGTTGGACTGCCGTCGGTTACTTCGTCTCTTTCAGGCCAGCTGGCGACCGGGCTGAAGCTCGATTACCTCACGATCGACTACAACCCGTTCGACCTAGCTATCGCTGGCGCGGGAAAGACGCTCGCTCGAGGTTTGATGCTGCACGGTCGCAGGCAGCTTTCAGTGCCTACGACCGGGCGGTTGAAGTACGAATTGGAACTGACGTTCCGACCGCCCCTGCACGACAAATTCTTCAGTAGGTTGCGCCTCGGGCTGGCGACGACCCAGGACGTTTCGTGGCGAATTCGCCTCAGTTGGGCTCGTAGGTTCTAGCAGGCGAGCGACCCGCTGTTGCAAAACGGTAAAGTTTACAGATCGTCTGAATGGGCGGGCGAACGCCTAGGAGTCATCATCTGTTGAACCGTTTTTGTGTCCTGATCTCGCTGCTCTCCATTTGCGCCGTCACCTATAGCCAGAACGTCATCGTCAAGACGATCACTGTGCGCGGCAACAAGATCATATCGAGTGCGGCCGTCATGGCCGCGATGGTCACGAGAGAAGGCGACGTGCTTCGGCAAGAGGAGCTTCGGAACGACGAGGGGAGGATCTTAAACATCGGGTTCTTCAAGGGCGTTCAGATCCTCACACGCCCACTCGTGTCGGAGTTTGAAGTTGAGGTGGTTGTCGACCTGGTCGAGAACCCGATCATCATCGAAGTTTTCATCACTGGCAACACGGTCGTATCGACAGAGCGCCTAACAGAGATCGTCACCGAGATTCAGGAACTGGGGAGGATTCTCAACAATCGCAACCTACGGTTGATCCGTGACGCGTTGGAGGAGGAGTACTTCGACAGGGGGTACTTCATGCAAATCGACAGATTAGAGCCCGATCCGCTATCGGAGGGGACTTTGCGAATCGCCATACTCGAGCCCATTGTCGACGACATTAGGTTCATCGGCCTGAACCGTACGAAACCGAGCGTCATTCGTCGAATCATGAAGACGAAGCCTGGCGTAGCGTTCAGCGAGCTGCAGTTTAGGCGGGATAGGGAAGAGTTGTTCGCGACCTACTGGTTCGACAACATCACCGCGCGCACAATCACGAAGGACGAGCCAGCCCACTACGACCTGGAGATGGTGTTCGTCGAGGCTCGCACGGGTCAATTCAACGCCGGCGTCTCGCTCGATCCGCAAAGCAACTTGGTGGGCCAAATCAGTTTCAGCGAGTCGAACTGGCGCGGAATGGGGCAAACCGTATCGGTCAACTTATCGCAAGCAACGCGCGGCGGAGGTGTGAGCGCAGAGTTGGGATGGGGCGACCGGTTCTTCGACACGCTCGGCACGAGCATCAATGCTCGGGTGTATTCGCGTGTGGTTTATCACTTTACAGGCAACGGCATCGGAGGGTTCAACAGCCCGATCGGAGGACAGTTCAACGAGCGGAGAACGGGCGGTACATTCGTGGTGGGTCGGCCTCTCAACGACACGATCCGCGCGTTTATAGGAGTCCGCGCTGAGAATCTACTGACGCTGAACGTTGATCCTGGCGCGACCAACTTCATAATGCAGGACGGAGTCATCGCCGTGCTCCAGCTAGGTCTTGATCACAACACGCGGCACCCATCTGTCGAATCTTATGAAGGCCATCTCGCCCGCATTATGCTGGAGCCGACGTACACGAACATCAACAAGATTGCGGGTACTTTCGAAGGCTTCACAGGAATTCTCGGCCCGAATTACTTCTTGAGGACGACGCTTGAGTATCGCAGTTTCTGGTCGAGTCCGGTGCCGGAAGATACGCCGGTGGATAAGCCCCGCTCCGTCGTTGCGTTCCGCATCAAGTACGGTGTGATCTCGGGAGATGTGCCGTTCTTCGAGCAGCTGTTCGTTGGGGGGTCCGACTCTCTGCGCGGCTACACGAACCAACGGTTTTGGGGAAAACAGTCGCTCCTGGCGACACTGGAGTACAGGTATCCGATTCAGCGATCGTTCAGCGTCGTCGCATTCACAGACTACGGTGGAGCGTGGGGTGGATACGGTGGGATCGATTCCTTCACTCAATCAAGTAAAATGGATTTGCGGCTAGGGTACGGACTCGGCGTGTCGTTTAGGACGCCCATCGGCCCGATCCGGATCGACTTTGCCTTTAATCAAGACGGCGGGAGTCGAACGCATTTCACATTCGGTACTAGTTTCTAGAGATGAACAAATGAACACGACGAGGAAATTGAGCGCGTTTGGAGTCGGGGGCTGGGTCGTGGCATTCGGCCTTGCGGCTGTGATTGTCGGCGGTGCATTCCAAGGCGGGACGCAGAAATTTGGCGTCGTCGACTTGGAGCGCGTGATTCGAGAGAGCAGGTTGGCTGGAGAACTTCAGAACGAGCTCAACTTGGAGTTGACCAAGCGGCAGGACCTTCTCGACTTCATGGAACTTTACATGATCATGACGAAAGAGGAGGCGGAGCAGCTCATTATCTTCTTGCGGAAAGACGCGCCTACGGAAGAAGAGAAGGCGGCACATGAAAAGGTCAAACAGGACATCATTGCCGCATCTGCGGAGTACGATCGGATCAACGGCCAGACGAGTCCGACAGAGGCTGAGAGGAACACGCTGCAGCGATACGGTCGTCTTCTCGACGATACTGTTACAAGAATCAGCGAATTCGGCGCTGGGTTCCAGCGCGAGCTCCAGATCATCGAGGCAGATGCCCAAAGCGACGCCATCAAAAAGGCGTACGATTCAAGTGCGGCGATCGCGAAGAGGGACGGGTACACGGTCGTCTTCAGTCGCAGTACGGCTGTCTACGCGGCGAACGACGTCACGGAAGAGGTCATAGCGCATGTGGATTCGCAGTAGCGGATTAGCCGCATTTGCAATCAGCGTCGTCGGGGTTCTGGGCTGCAGCCCGAACCCCGAACTTGTTTATATCGACCTTGCAGCGGCTGCCGACGCTGAACGCGAGCAGATACAGTTCGTGCGCCTTGGTGGAGAAGACCTTACGCGTGCCGAGCTATCAATCGACGACCTGGACAGCAGCCGCCTGTTCATCGGCTCGGCGGAGGATCGGGCCGCTTTAGCGATGAAGGCTTATGTCGACAACCAAGAGCGCGCGTATTTGCAAGCGCTAGAACGGTTGGAGGGGACGTACTTGCGAGAGGTTGAGTCATACGATGCGGAACACAGAAGGTCGATTTTGGAGGAGCACGACAAGCGCGTCGACACGACTTTCCTGGCGATCCGCGAGGAGTTCGAGGTCCACGCAAATCACGTCGGCAAGATGTGGCAGGAGCTTGCATGGCTCGCCCGATTTCCTGATCCAGACCCAGACTCGCGGCGCGTTCCTCCAGCCAGCAACGAGGTTGCAACCAGCCGTTTTGAGCGAGCAAAGCAGCTTAGGGAACAGCTGGCGCTGGCGAACAGCAAGCACCGGGACTCGGTTAGCGCAACGTTGGCCGCTCTCGACGCAGCCTTGAGCGAAGATATGGATCAGCTCAAGTTGGAGTTGGATGTGAGGCGCAGGGCGGCGATAGATCGCGCTGAACAGGCGGCGCGCATAGCGGCTCAAGCCGAGCTTGAAGATGTGCAGCGGTCGGCGCTCGATCCTGAGGCCGTGCTAGTCGCAGTCGATGGCGTCATTGCCACCGTTGATGGAGTGCCGGGCTCGCTCGAACCGTGGAACGCAAGCCCGAATCGGCAACAAACCGAACAGGAAATAGCGCGCCACGCCGAAACTTATGCGCGACTGCGCGGGTACGTTTTGAGCGATGACCCCGGGGAAGAGGACGTGACGGAGGACTTTGTTTCATGGCGGAAGCAGTTTGCACTTGGTCGTTAGGGCAGCTCGCTGATCTCGTCGGAGGCGAGTGCCGCGGCCCGAGCGACTTGGTGATAGAGCGGGTTGTACCGGCGGGCAGCGACGATCTTCGTGGACTGACCTTCGCCGAGTCGGACGCGTACCTCAAGCGCTGCCTGGACACGAGCGTCGGCGCGATCATTGTGTATCGAGACGCACCGCCGTTTGAGCGGCCGGCGATCGTCGTCGAATCGCCCAGAGAGGCCTTCGGCGCGGTCATGTTCGCCATGAAACAGGAGTTGCCGATCAACGATGGCGTTCATGAGACAGCCGTCGTTTCGCCGGATGCGTCGATCGACGACACGGCGTCTGTCGGCCCGTACTGCGTCGTCGAGCGGGGCGCAAAGATCGGTCGAGGCGTCCGCGTCTACCCGTTCTGCTACGTCGGCGAGCGGTGCGAGGTCGGAGCGGATTGCGTGCTCTACCCACACGTTGTTCTCTACCAATCCGTTACGCTCGGTAGCCGCTGCATTGTGCATTCCAGCGCAGTGATCGGAGCTGACGGATTCGGATTTCATTGGGACGGAGAACGGCACGCGAAAGTTCCGCAAGTCGGCAGCATTGTGATCGGCGACGACGTCGAAGTTGGCGCAGGCAGCTGCATCGACCGGGCGACATGCGGCGAGACGCGAATCGGCGACGGCGTCAAGCTCGACAACCTCGTACAAATCGCACACAACGTAACCCTCGGTGCGCACTCGGTGATGGCGTCGCAGGTCGGGATCGGAGGCAGTTCGCGGCTGGGAAGTCGGGTGATGTTGGGAGGCCAAGCTGCGGTCTCGGACCATATAAAGATCGCGGACGGCGTCGTCCTCGGAGGTCGTAGCGGAGCGTTTCAGGACGTGCAAGAGCCTGGCGAGTATTTTGGAACTCCCGTCACTCCAATGCTGGAAGCGATGCGGATGATAGCGTTGCAGCACCGCCTGCCAGAGCTTCTCAATCGCATCAAGAAGCTCGAATCCGAGGTTGCGGAGCTGCGTCGAAGTGATGAACTTTAGGCGTAAAACTTTAACACATCCTGCGGTTTTCGAGGGGTTGGGCTTGCACAGCGGCGAACCCGTCACAGTGGAAATCAAGGCTGGCGAGCACGGCCTCGCCTTCACTCACAACGGCGAGCGGTTCGAGTCGATACCGGAAAACGTGACCGATACCGCGCGTTGCACCAAGCTGGGAACGATCTCCACTATCGAGCATCTCATGAGCGCCTTCGCCGCTCACGGCGTAACGGACGCCGAGGTGATGGTGAGCGGCGGCGAGTTGCCCGCGCTGGACGGAGCGAGCAAGGCGTACTTCGACGGGATCAGCGCGGCTGGCCTCACGGTTCTCGGTGAGCGGTCTGTCGCCGGGCCGAGCGAAACAATCGTTCACGAAGAGGATGACGTCCGTGTCGAAGTGTCGAGCGGATCAGGGGTTTGGCGATTCGAATTCGAGTGCGGAGACCGTTGGCCGCACAGCCAGCACTTTGAGATCTCCTTGGGTGCTCGCGCGTATGCGGAGGAGGTCGCGCCCGCGCGCACTTTCGCGTTCGAAGACGAGATGGAGATGGTGCGCGAGGCAGGGCTTGGACAGGGGCTCGATGAGACGACGGCATTTCTGATCGGCTCATACGGCTATGTGAACGAGACAAAGTTCGAGGATGAGCCCGTGCGGCACAAGATGCTCGACCTGATCGGCGACCTGTATCTATCTGGCGTTCCGGTCGAGCTGCTCAACGTCGTGGCGTTGCGGAGCGGTCACACAGCGAACGTCGCCGTTGCGCAGAAGTTGCGCGACGCGGTCGTTTTTAGCGACTAAAGCGCGTGTACGGGAAGGTCGCCCCATGAAGTCAAAACGCCTAAATGGGCCAACTGCGTTTGCACTTCATGGATCAATGGCTTCGAGCTGCCTAGTTCTTGCGGAGAGACGCCACTCTCCCTGCAAACTTTGACGATGACCGCTGCCGCCTCTCCGACGTTCCACTCGACCGGGTGCAGGCGGTAACAGCCGTTCGTGATGTGAGTCGTGCCGATGTTCTTGCAGGCTGGGATCAGGTTCTTCGTTCGCACAGGGATCAGGCAGCCGAGCGGGATTTGAAATGGGAGGCTGCTGAGGTCAATGGTCGGCCGCCCGTTCGTGGTGGGGTGCAGGTCGATGCGGTAGGCGCCGATCCCGACCGAGTCCTCAAACGCTGGAGCGCGGTCACGGCGTGGGTTGCATTCGGCGGCTATGTGCTGCTCTTTGACCGTGAACATCGCCTTGATCCGCCTCGACTCGCGGATGTATGGCGCCATCGCTAGGCCGTCCTCCGTGCCAGTCAGGTCGGGCCGGAGCCTGAGTTCAGGGTAGCCGGTGCCGCCGTCGTGCCTGGGGGCCGCAGTCTGGAGCCAGTAGAGCATGCTGAGCGTGAGCTGGCGCGCGGCCTCCAGGCGCTCCCTGACAAGCTTGGCGGGCACGTCGAGGATCGAGCCGACGCAGTAGTCGTTCATAGGCCAGTTCATCACCGTCGCGTCCTCTCGGCGGTCCTTGTGCTTCTTACCGTCGACGATCTGTCTGTACGAAAAAAGATTGAATCCACCGTTTCCGAAGAGAGGGAAGTCGATCGCAGCGCCCCGCTGGGCGTGCACGGCTTTGAAACTGAGGAGTTTGTCCGGCCAGCCCTTCGGCTGATAGTTTCTCCAGAACTCGTACTGCTCGGGCTTCTCGATCACGTGGCTTCCGCCCTTGTCATAACCGATCACGGCGCACCAAGTGATGCCCTGAACGTTGTCGGGCTCCACATCGCCGTCGATCGCGTGCGGCTCGTCCGTATCGCTCTTGCTTTCCGCACCGACGACGTACTCGGTGCGGGTGATCGGTAAGAGCTCGCCCGTCTCGGTCGCGTCGATGAAGAAAGACGCTCTCAGCGTTTCGACTTTTCCGGACGCGCCAATAAAATCGACGCTGACGACCCTGTCTCCGTCGGTCTTCGCAGCGACAGGGCGAAGCCCGGTGCAGATCTGCAGCTGACCGGATATGACATATAAGTCCAATAGGTCGTATAGGACCCTATGGGCGATCTCCGGCGTGTGGCACAGGCGGCTGACCCAGCCACCGCCGGGGTTCAGAAACTCTTCGCTCTCGGCCTCTTCGGTGAGTTTTTCGTGGGCGACGTAATGATCGCGAACCCGCTGGCGGAACTCGCTGTAAGACAGAGAGCAGCCAAGCTCTTCGATCCAAGGGTTCTCGTCAGGCGGCACGCACTGCGACGTGAGCTGTCCTCCGATCCAGTCGTACTGCTCGGTCATGACGGTGCGAAGCTCGAAGTGGCAGGCCGCCAGGGCCGCGGCGCACCCGCCGACCCCGCCGCCTACGATGACTAGATCGGGGTCTTTCACTCTTCTCGCACCGGGTCAGGGAAGTCGCGGTAAAGCGCGGCCTTGAAGTCGGTCACTTTGCTGTAGACCGCGCTGTGAAGCTCTTCCAGGGCCCCTGACCTCTTCGCCGCGCGCAGGCACTTGACGAACTCCATGTCGTCCGTGCCCGGTTTCAGGTTCACCCAAATGTCGTAATAGTTCATGTCCGCCGCATTTCGAGCCTACCCGTCGTATAATAGCCGTGGATGGTGGCCAAGGATGAGATCGTTCCTAATCGCCTCGATGTTCGTTTTGTCGGCAGTCGTTTCGGCTGAGGACGTCGGTATTCTGCTCGGCCTCGGCAGCCCCGGTGGAACCGGCAGCACGCTCTGGATCAGTCAGCAAGGTGTCGCGACGATCACCCAGCGCGCCGGACAGGGGTATTGGCTGTGGAAGGACGGCGGTTTTTGGCACATCGTTTCCGAAGATCTTCGAGCTTCAGGTGGTCGTGCCAGAGTAGTCGTTACGGACGCGAGCGGAACCGTCACGGTCGTCAAGTCAGATGATCTCAACCCTCAGACCGACTATTGGGTGACGTTTGTGGCACCCAAGGTTTTAGGCATGGGATTTCATTTAGAATTTGGACTTGGGACAAAGTCGATTGATCCGAAAGACTTGGAAGACTTGGAGAAGTGGATTTATCGTCGCCGTTCAATCTATCGCAACGTGGGTTGGCACGAATTGGACCGTGAGATCGACGCGGGAGAATACTTCGATGGTCAGACGATGAAGAAGTTTTATGAAATGCTGAACGAACACACCGGTAGCTTGGCGACAGACCCGGATAGTGAGATGCCACCGACAAACTGGACTTTGACGAGAGATCAGGGCAGATGGTACTTGGGCGGTTATTATAGACCCGGCCCTGGAGACGCCGGTGGTGATATTCCCGATGAGGTGCCCGAAGCGGTGTCTCCCGACTTGGGAGCGCACGCTGGCAGGCGACCGACGTGGTCGCAAGTACGCCGCAAGTACCCCGAAGCTATCGACTTCGAAACCTCGCCGGATGGAGGGCTGACCGTCATAGTCACGCCAAACGAGACGTTCATCCACAAGTCGAACGGGCGCAGCCTCCAGAAACTCTTACGGAAAGTAACTGTCACGGCCGACCGGATCGTGATGACCCAGTGGCTGGAGGGCGACGAGGTCAGGAAAGTAGCCGAGGCCGTCACGAAGATCAAGCGCTAAGCGCGGGTACCCTCTGCGACCAGAGATGAACGCCCGCGAACTGCGCAAAACGTACCTCGCGTTCTTCAAGTCGAAGGGCCACGACGAGCACCCCTCGGGGAGCCTCGTGCCGTACGACGTGACCGGCCGCTTAGACGAGTCGCTGCTGTTCACCGGCGCGGGCATGGTGCAGTTCAAGCCGTACTTCCTCGGCGTCGCTGAGCCGCCGGGCAAGCGCCTGATGAACGTGCAGAAGTGCATGCGGACCGGCGACATCGACGAGGTCGGCAACCTCAACCACCTGACGTTCTTCGAGATGCTCGGCAACTTCTCGTTCGGCGACTATTACAAGAAGGACGCGATCGCCTACTCGTGGGAGTTCATGACCTCTCCGGAGTGGCTTGCGCTTGATCCTGCTCGTCTCTGTTTCACGGTTTTCGAGACCGACGACGAGGCATGGGACCTGTGGGCGGGGCACTTGAAGTCTGCCGGCCTTGATCCTTCCAAGCGTGTTTTCCGGCTCGGCGAGGAGAAGAACTACTGGCCGGCCGGGGCGTTCTCCTCTGGCCCTCCGGGGCCGTGCGGGCCGAACACGGAGATGTTCTACTGGGTGCCAAACGACGAGCCGCCGCCGTCGGGGTCGTACGGTCTCCAAGAGTTTCTGCATGACGAAAAGGCCGGCAGTTGGCTGGAGATCTGGAACGACGTCTTCATCTCTTATAACTGGCAGGGCTCGTTGCGCGATCCCTCTCGTCCCGACAAGGGGTACGAGAAGACCGGGCTGCCCGATCTGCCTTTTCAATCGGTGGACACCGGAATGGGGCTTGAAAGGACGGCTTGCGTTCTAGGCGGGTTCTCGTCTGTGTACGAGACCGACGTTTTCACGCCGATCATCGCCGCGATCGAGGCCATAACCCCCTCTCCCTTGGGGGAGGGTAGGGGAGGGGGTGTTCGGTACGGCACGAATCCCCAAAACGACGTCGCCATCCGTATCATCGCTGACCACCTCCGAGCGGCTTCTTTTTGTATCGTCGAAGGTGTGCTCCCCTCGAACACCGGGCGCGGCTACGTCCTACGCCGCCTGATCCGACGGGCGGTGTTGAAAGGGGTGCGCGTTCTCGGCTTCGATGAGCTGTTTTTGCACCGCTGTTACGAGGGGGTGGTGTCGGCTTTGGGCGAGCACTACCAAGAGCTGAACGAGCGCAAGGCAGTCGTCGTCGAAACGCTGAAAAACGAAGAGGAGCAGTTCCGCCGGACGCTGAGTGACGGTCGAGAGAGGTTCCGAATCGCTCTTGGAACTAGAGTTTGTGATGTGATTTCAAGCTGGGGTCGTCTCATCGACGAGTACGACAAGATGCCCGAACCATCGGACAAAAGGCTTATTCAAATGATGAATGCGCTCGGCTCGGATCGGGCGGAAGACTATCAGTTAGTTGACGCCTATCGCGAGTTGCAGGCAGTCTGGGGTGAGGTCAAGGAACCGACGGATTTCAAGGCAATTGTAGATGCCGTTCGAGAAGATCTGGGCACCAAGTTCCTCCCGCCAGCAGGAAGAAAGTTCTTGCATTCGCTGGACGAACTCTCATTTTCTGGACATGAGGCCTTCAACCTCCATAGCACCTACGGGTTTCCGGTCGAGGTCACGGACGAATTGTGCAGAGAGGCCGGCATATCAGTCGATATGGACTCCTATTACATGGCAATCGATTTGGATCGGGAAATGTCGAGGTCTGGCTCGGGGATGGACACGGTCTACGGAGGTATCGAGAACGGCGAAGCGTTGACTGATCAGGCTACCGAATTCGTCGGCTTCCGGACTTGCGGCGCTGGAGGATCAGTTCTCGCAGTACGGGAGATCTCGGATGATCGCTTGGCAATAGCGTTCGACGTAACGCCGTTCTATGCAAAAGCTGGCGGCCAGGTTTCAGACACGGGGCAAATACATGTGAACGATGAGTTCCTGGACGTCTTCGATGTTAGGCTAGACGACCACGTAATCGTACACATGACATCCAGTCATTCAGCGCCTCAAAAGCTGGTCGGCGCAACTGCCGAATTGTATGTTAACCATGACCGTCGCAACGCGATCACGCGCAACCACACGGCGACGCACCTCGTGCACGCGGCTCTGCGGAAAGTTCTTGGCGACCACGTCACACAGGCCGGTTCGCTCGTCGACGAGAAGCACCTGCGCTTCGATTTCACGCACGGTAAAGCGATAACCGACGACGAGATCGCAGAGGTCGAGCAGATCGTCAACGAAGAGGTGATGAAAGCCCAGCTCGTTAAGACCTACGATGATCTTCCCCTGCAAGAAGCTAGAGACATGGGCGCGATGGCGCTGTTCGGCGAGAAGTACGCCGACCGCGTGCGTGTCGTGCAGATCGGAGACATGCCGCCGGCCGAAAAGAGTTTCAGCCGTGAGTTGTGCGGCGGCATCCACGTGAAGAACACCGGCGAGATCGGGATGTTCAAAATCGTTAGTGAGGCGTCCGCTGCAAGCGGTGTGCGCCGCATCGAGGCGGTCACCGGACACGGCGCGCTCGCATGGGCAAACCAGCAGCGGGAAACGGTCGAACAAGCCGCCAGACTGCTCAAATCACAGCCAGCGGAGTTACTCACATCTGTGGAAAAGACGTTACAGAGCCTCAAAGAGGAGAAGCTCAAGAGGCAGCGCCTGGCCCAGCAGGGTGCTGGCTCCAAAGAGCAGGTCGAACAGATTGGATCTGTACAGCTTGCGGTTGAAAAGTTAGAAGAAGCCGATCCGAAAGACGCCCAACTGGTTGCCGACCGGCTCATCGATGGGAAGCCGGATCGCGTCGCTTTGGTCGTGTTGGTATCAGGTGGAAAACTTACGTTCGTCTGCAAGGTCGGCGAGCAGGCGAAAGACGCCGGAGCCCACGCAGGAAACCTGATCCGCGAGGTCGCCAACGTAGCTGGCGGCAGCGGCGGTGGCCGCTCCGACTTCGCCACCGCTGGCGGCAAGGACGCCAGCAAGATCGACGAGGCTATCGCAAAAGGACGCGAGGTTTTGGCCGAGCAGGTCGGTATGTAGCCGCAGGCTTCAGCCTGCGTATCGCAACCTAAAGGATGCGGCGACATTAGATCGGTGCGTCCGGCATCCACGGCCGCCACTCGTCAGGCAGATCCATCGCCATCAAGCGTACGAGGTTGATGAAGAAGCTCGAGGACATCGGTTCCCAGGGCGTGTTCCCAACATCTTCCCAACCGCCGGTTAGGGAATCCATTGCGATGCCGATGTTCTGCACAATCACCCGACCGACGAAAAGCTCATCGACGATCCCGCCTTCTTCCCGATACCCCTCGATCGACCACGGCGCGGCCCAGACGGGCGTCTTGACGATGTCCTGCGCGGGGTCGCCCCAACAAGCGTCGCGCCAGTCGATGATCGCAGACAAGCGAAGCGGATCTGTCAGCACCATGGTGTTCGCTGCGTGCATATCGTTGTGGATGAACTTCTTATCAAAGCCAGACTGAGTAGCGGGTTCTAGCTTCTGTGCCCATTTGCACAACCAGTCGTAGCTGACCGTTTCCAGCTTGTTCATATCGAACGCCTTGTCGATCTCCTGTTGGAGCTTATAGTCGTACTGCTCGTCGAGCCAGCCGTTCGGGTCGTCGACTTCTTTCACGCGAGAGTGCAACCGACCGACTTCGCGACCGAACTCGCGATAGAGTGATGGCAGCTCCGACTGGTCGACCCTTAGCGAGCCGAGCGCAACACCGTCCGCCCTTTCGTAGACAGTGACGACCGAGTCGATCGCATCGCGGTCGTCGTCGAAGACCAGGAGCTCTGGAGTTCGCAGTCCAGCCACACGCGCAGCAGGCACCGCGACGGCCTCCGTGTAAGAGTCCTCGGGATCCATGTCCTGCTTCGTCGCGCGTACGATCACGTTGTCGCCGACCGCGTAGACCCAGTTGACGTATCCAGAGCCGATGTAGCGCACCTCGCCCGAAAGCTCGTGCTTCTCGGCGAACGCCTGCAACATCTGTAGCGAGAACGGTTGGGGCACGGCTGATGATATCCGAACCTAGCGGGTCGCCCCGAAACTGCGAGCGGCTACTCATACCAGTCCAGACCATGCGGCAATTCGGTGCCTGTGTATTCGATATGAATCACGCGCCTGTGGTGCGGCGACTCCGCAGCGGAAGACGCATGGAGAATCAACGGGCGCATGAGCAGCGCGTCGCCCGCGCGGCAGGCGCAGACGATCTCGCCGTGCTCTTTGACGAGCGCCGGCACATCGGCTTTGTCGAGTATGCCAAGTCGGTGCGTACCGGGCGAAACGCGGAGCGGCGCGTTCCCGGGCGTGCAGTCGTCGAGGTGCAGGCGGATCGTCAGCATTTGTTCCAGAACTGATGCCGGTGGTAGAACGTGCGGCACTCCTTCTTTCACAGACCAGCCGCTAAAGCCTTCGGCGTCCAGTTTCTCCTTGACCGCGATCACGCGGTCCTGGTGGTAGCCAAGATGCCAGTTCGCCCCTGGCCGCTTGTCGAACAGAATTGCACGAACAGGCTTGGCGCCTCTGCCCAAGATTCCCCGCACTAAACTCAGGATTGCATCGCTTTCAGCGAGCTCTCTAATCTTTGGGATCGTGAGCAGACGTCGCGTTCCGGCACGTTTGCCTGGCGGGATCGATTCTGACAGAATAGATCGAAGGTCGGTGAGAGATTCCGGGTTTAGTACGCGTTTTATGAGCGCGCAACCGTTCTCTTCGACCTGCTCTTTCGAATTCGGCACTTACTTGAGGTTCTCCACGATCATGCGCGTTGCAGGCGACTTGTTCAGTGTATAAAAGTGCAGGCCCGGAGCACCCCGGTCGATCAGATCTCGGCACTGCACGGTGGCGTGCTCGACTCCGACGGCCAGCACAGCCTCTGAGTCATCGCCGCACGCTTCGAGTTTAGTTAGCAGCTCGGGAGGGATCGTAGCGCCGCACATCCGCGTGAATTTCTCGATCTGCTTCAGATTTGTGACAGGCATGATCCCTGGGATGATCTGCTGCTGGATTCCGGCGTCTCGCGCACGCGACACGAACTCGAAGTAGTGCCGATTCTCGAAAAACAACTGCGTTATGAGCACGTCGAGGCCCGTGTCGCACTTCGCTTTGAGCCGGTCGAGATCGAGCTGCTTATCGGCCTCCTCAACGTGTCCCTCGGGGTAGCAGGCTCCAACGACGCAAGCCTCCGGATATACGTCTCGTATGATCTGAATGAGGTCGATCGCGTACTTGCAGCCACCCTCGGGATGGCCGAACTCGCTTCCGTCCTGTGCCGGATCGCCGCGCAGGGCGAGGATGTTCGAAAGTCCGGCCGATCGAACCGCGCGGATCGCATCTACGAGTTCATGACGCGTCATTCCCAGGCAAGTAAGGTGTACAAGAACCTGCAGCCCGATGTCGTTCTTGATGCGCTCAGCCCATTCGACGGTGCGGGCTCGAGTTGTTCCTGCCGCGCCGCACGTGATCGACACGAACGCGGGCTTGAGCGACTTCATCGCCCGAATCGTATCGAAAAGTTTCCGCTCACCTTTCGCTGTTTTCGGTGGAAAGTACTCGAACGAGAACAGCGGGGAACCGCTCTCCAGCATCGAGTGAATCCTCATCGGCCCAGTTTACACGTAAGACAATTGAAGGGAGGACGCGAATCCGCGCCCTCCCAATAACCTTGCCGAATCGGAGCGAAGGCTATTTGATGCCTAGCTTCTTCAGCGCCTCGAGCATGGCTTCTTCGTCGTATCCAATGATCTGGGCGACAACCTTGCCGTTCTTGTCCAAGACGTAGTTCGTCGGAGTGACGATGATCCCGTACTGCTTGGGCACGCTCCTAGGATCGCCGCTGCCTAGCAGGAGCGGCATAGTCAGCTTGAAATCCTTGCGGAACTGTCGAATGGCGCTGCTAGAGTCTTGTGTGTTCACAGCAATGACGTTGAGGCCCTTGTCCTTGTACTTAGCGTACAGGTCTTGAAGGTGCGGAAACTCCGCACGACAAGGGGGTCACGTGGCGAACCAAAAGTTGATGATCGTGGCTTTTGTCTTGTCGTTGAACGTTTTGTACAGGTCGAAGTTCTTGCCTTTGTCGTCCTTGACTTTGAAATTTGGCACCTTCGTCCCGATGGGTATCAAGTTTTTCTTGTAGGCGGCGTAGGGATCTTGAGCGACGGGCAGGTCTAGGCTTGGAGCCATTGGACTAGCCATCGTGATCACTTGAGCCAGGATTATTGCACTCAGCATATTTTTTGTCCTCGTGAGCAGTCGCCTCGCCGACGACCTACCTCCTAAACGGCGAAAGCCGACCGGAGGTTCCGTCAGAAAAGCGAGAATCTTTGAGATAACTGACAGCCAGGGCCAGTTTGGTGCGCGAGAAAGGACTCGAACCTTCACGCCCGGATAGGGCACTACCACCTCAAGGTAGCGCGTCTACCAATTCCGCCACTCGCGCAAACCGGCGGAAGGATACCCTTGCTCCGGGGTTTTTCGATGGCGGTCCCGCTAACCCTGGCGGCCCTCTATCGCTGCTAGCAGCACGGCGGCGCCTATCTTCAGCCTCGGATCGACGGCTCCGCGACCGTCCATGGAGAGATCCAGCGCCAATCGGTAGATGAACGGGTTCCAGTGCTGCCGAAATTCTGCGATTCTGGTTCCATCGTGCAGCACCAGGTCGTAGTTTTGCGGGATGAGGTTCGTCGCAAATCGGCGAAGCAGAGCCAAAAGCATGCTGTCTTCTATGATCTTTCCGATTTCACGGTCTTGCGCGTCCATCATGATCCACTCGTCTCGCACGATCGACTTCAGACCCTGTCGCTTCAGAGCCCCTACCTTTTCGCGGGCCACGGGGTCCCAAACGTCATACGCCGCTGAGAAGTCGAGGATTTGGCGCGCCTTGATGATCAGCAGCTCTTGGCTCATGCTCTCATCCGAGTAGATGCGGATGTCCTCCTTCAGCTTGAATCCCTTTTGATGCGAGAACAAGACCAGATTCCCGGCAGAATCCGAGATACGAAAGTTGGCGCCTATCAGTTTGAACATCTGGCGACGCAGCTCAAGCTTCGTTTCGCCCCACGGACTGTTCGCCATTTGCCGAGATTACCTCGGCAGCTAGGGGTATATGCCCCTCATCACGGTCGCGTCTGCAACGCGCTTGACTCCGATGATCATTGCGGCCGTTCTCATATCGGTCTTATGCGCCTGCATCGTTTGGTGCACCGCAGCGAACGCCTGTTGCATGATCTTCGACAGCCGGTCGTTGACCTGGGACTCTTCCCAGAAGAAGTTCTGAAGGTCTTGCACCCACTCGAAGTAACTGGTGACGACGCCGCCAGCGTTGGCCAAGATATCCGGGATCACGAGCACGCCTTTGTCCCGCAGGATTCTGTCCGCCTCTGGCGTCGTCGGGCCGTTTGCGCCTTCTACGACCAGCCGGGCCTTGATCTTATCGGCATTTTCGCTGTGAAGCTGTCGAGAGATAGCCGCAGGTATCAAGATATCGCAGTCCAACTCCAACAGTTCCTCATTGGTGATGTTGTCACACTCCTTGAATTTGTGAATGCCGCCGTCGAAGCCGCCGTACTTATGGTAGAGCTTGTGAATCGGCAGGCCGTCGGGATCGTAAATGCCGCCCTTCGTATCAGAAATGGCGACGATTTTTGCGCCCAGGTCGTGGGCCAGTCGTGCAGCGACCGAGCCAACGTTTCCGAAGCCCTGCACGGCGATACGTGCGTTGGATATATCGAGGTTCATCAGCTTGCAAGCCTCTTCAGCGGTGACGATTACGCCGCGTCCCGTGGCCTCTACACGACCCTCTGAACCACCGAGCTCGATCGGTTTCCCGGTCACGACACCGGGAACAGTGTATCCAGCGTGCATGGACAACGTGTCCATGATCCACGACATGACGGTTGCGTCGGTTCCGATGTCTGGAGCAGGGATATCACTTCTCTCTCCGATTACGCTCGTGATCTCCGTGACGAATCGGCGCGTGAGCTTCTCTACCTCTCGGCGACTCAGGCGCTTGACGTTAACCCTGACGCCGCCCTTCGCGCCGCCGTAGGGGATGTTGACTACAGCACACTTCCAGGTCATCCACATCGCGAGCGCGGTCGTTTCGTGCATATTGACGTCGGGATGGTAGCGTAGACCGCCCTTCGTCGGGCCTCTACTAGCGTTGTGTTGAACGCGGAATCCCTCAAAGACTTGGACTTCACCGTTGTCCATCACCACCGGAAAGTTGACGGCGACCTGCCGTTTCGGTTTTGTGAGTACCATTTGCAACCCCTCGTCGAGGTCAAGGTACTTCGCGGCGACGGCCAACTGCTCTTCGGCCATTGCTAGCACACGTTTGCCTTCATTCATATACGTGATTTCACCTGATGCTTGAATAACCGGCGGACTAGCAGATACGTCGGCACCGCTAGAACCCCGTTGTAAATAGCCGTGCCAATTGTAGCTCGCAGAAACGGCCAAATTTCAGGGGGTGGGGCCAAGATCGCGAGAAGAACGCGCGATACGACCGTGCCGATCGCCACGGTCAGCGCAGCGAACTCGACTTTGACGCCGAATTCGAGTCTGCTTTCGTACCCGATGAAGAAGCATGTGAGAGCCCGCGAAATGACGTGGTGCGCGAGGTGCGCACCAGCCATGGCGCCTTGCAGCACCCCGGCCAAGAACCCGAGTCCGGCAGAAGCGGCGGGCCTCGTCAGTATCGAGCTGCAAAAAGCCACGACCAGCAGAAAATCCGGATTGGCGCCGAAAACCGCGAGCCTTGTCGCCGCCCCGTGCTGAACCCCTGCCGCTAGCCAGAACAGAAGCGCGAGCGCGAGCCAAGGCGCGACGACCTTCACTTGAGGATGATCACCTCGCTGTAATCCGAGATTGAGACGTGGGGCAGCACGTACGCGCGCCGCTCGCCGAATTCCGGATTGTGCCGCACTTCGACGATAACCCCGATCGGGATGCCGCGCGGTGTGTATTTCGAGTACCCGTTCGTCACGACGATTTCTCCGGTGTGGACTTCCAGGTCATCTAGAATCGTGAGGACCAATCTGTGCGTCGTTGCTCCTCGCACCAACGCGGCGACGTTGCTGTCGCCCAGCACGAGCCCGCCGATGACCAAGGCGGGAGATGTGATCAAGAGCGCCTGCGACGTGTCGTCATCGACCGTCTGAATTACGCCGACCAATCCGTCTGCAGTGATGATCGGCTGATGCGCCTCTACTCCGTGATTCCTCCCGCGGCCTAGCGTAATCCTGTTTTCGTAAGGTGCATAGCCGATGATCGGCGCGAAGATCTTCTCGCGGTCGCCGGGCGCTTCTAATCCAAGTGCACGCTTGAGATCGTCCAACTCGCGCCTGAGCGCGTCGTTTTCAGAGAGGTCCTGCTCTGCCGCCTTCAGGGCCTCCGCCAACTGGCTGTTCTTCTCTCGCAGCGAGCGAGCGTTCCTAAAGCCCTGCCAAAAATCGTGCGTCGCCTGCATCGATGCAGTCGCTCTTCTCGCGACTGGCATGACTACTTTCTGCACTGCTTTGGTAAGAGGGTCCAACCGGCCGTCGAATCTTGCCCGGCTCTGAACGTTTCCGAGGACGACGCCGAGTATGCACAGGCCTACGACCGCCGCCCAATCCGTACTGCGTGTTTCTTTTAGGTTCTTGATGCTCGCTCCAACATCCGGCGAATAGCCGGATCCTCGTGTACAAGGTCGAGCATTCGACCGGTTCCAAAGGCGACGCAACTCAAAGGGTCTTTTGCGATGTGGACTTGGACACCGGTCTCGGCTGCGATCAAATGATCCAGGCCGCGCAGCAGCGCTCCACCGCCAGCGAGATAGATGCCGCTGTTCATGCAGTCGGCGGCAAGCTCGGGAGGTGTGGCTTCAAGAGTCAGCTTGACGGCCTCTACGATCTCCCTGAGCGGTTCTTGAATGGCCACTCGGATCGTCTCGCTCGTCAACTCCGCCTCGCGCGGCAGACCTGTGACGAGATCGCGACCTCTGACGTTCATAGTCAGCTCCTCATCGATCGGAAACGCGCTGCCTATTGTTATCTTGATCGCCTCTGCCGTGCGCTCGCCAATGAAAAGGTTGTAGGCGCGGCGCACATATGCGCTGATCGCTTCATCGATTTCATCGCCTGCGATCCGAATCGACCTCGAATGGACGATCCCCCCGAGGGAGATGACCGCGACCTCGGTCGTGCCCCCGCCGACATCGATGATCATGGAGCCCACCGGCTCACCGACCGGCAGTCCTGCTCCGATCGCCGCGGCCATCGGTTCTTCTATGCAATACGCTTTGTGCGCGCCAGCCTTGTGGCAGGCATCGAGCACGGCGTCGCGCTCGACCTCCGTCACTCCGCTCGGAATGCCGACCACAACTGTCTGGCGCAGAATGATCCCGCCGCGAATTACGCGCGCCATGTGCAGAAACTCCTTGATCATCGCCAAGGTTTGATCGTAGTCCGCGATGACGCCGTCTTTGAGCGGTCGAATCGCGACGATGCTCGCTGGAGTTCGCCCGAGCATTCTCTTCGCCTCTTCGCCCACCTTCAACACCTTGCCGGTGTCTCTGTTGACGGCGACTACGCTCGGCTGACGAATCTGTATCCCCCGACCGCCTATGAAGACGACCGTGTTGGCCGTACCCAAGTCGATGCCTACGTCGAGGGTGAACTTGTCAATAATCCTGGCTATGAGGGGCTTCTGACGATTGTTCGCCATCCAAATCAGTTTTCCGCACTACCGAATCGAGCCGTTGTAATCCGCTTATCGATCGGAAGGTCAACAAGGTTACCAGTCGCGGTCGGAGATCAGTTACCGAAACTGCTTCCAACATTCGCAGACGAGCAAACGATCTGAACCGTCGACAAGGAATCAGACGCGTTACGACGGGCGATTAGAAGCCAGCTGCGGGGCAGCTGGGACCTGTAGGGGCGCACCGCAGAAGCCGGTGGCGGGCTGTAACCGCTAAATGGCGCCGCAGGGTTACCGGCTGACACCCATACTCGGCCGCCCGACTCTTTCCCCGCTGCTTCCGCCGACATTTCCGGACGGAGCGGCAAAGCCGCCTGACGGATCCAATGAGCCGCCGCCTGCCGCCAATCCGACCGAGCTACCGGCACCGCCGCTGGAGTCACCGCCGCCGCCTGGCAGACTGTTGCCGTAGACGACGCTGGCTTCCTGAATCTGAGCATCCTCGGTTACTATCGTCGGCACTGCTGGCGGGAGGTCCGGCTTACGGGTCTTCAACAAGAAGATTAGGCCCACGATAATGGCGACGAATAGAAATGCGCCAGCCCAAATAAAATCATTCTGATTCTTCAAGATTAATCTCCTACCAGGGGCTCCATTCTAGCAGATTTGACCCTAGTGTCTGAAGTGTCTGACGCCGGTAAAGGCCATAGGGATACAAAACTTTGTCGCCGCCGCAATGACTTTATCGTCGTTCTTGCTGCCTCCAGGCTGCACGATCGCGGCAATTCCAGCTTCGGCGGCCGTTTCGACGCTGTCTGGAAACGGGAAGAAGGCGTCGCTGGCCAGCACCGCGCCTGCGGCCCCAGTACCTGCCTGTTCGAGCGCTAGGCGCACCGATTGAACCCGATTCATTTGGCCAGCGCCGATGCCCAAGAGTCGATTCTCATTGCACACGACGATGGCGTTGGACTTGACGTGCGGAATGATCCGCCAAGCGAAGCGCAGCGCAGCCGTGAGGGCCTCAGATGGCCCAGATTCCGTCACGAACCGCCACTCGTCTCCGGGGTCCTCATCAGACGTTTGGCGCAGCGCGCCCCCGCGGATCGACCTCGTCTCCAGGTAGGTGGAGTCGGGAGCGATCGAGGCTTCGAGCAGCCTGACGCGCTGCCCCCATCCCGAACGGTTCTTGAACAGCTCAAGAGCCTCTGCGGTGAACGCTTCGGCGATGACGACCTCGAGGAAGTTGCCCTTCTCGGTCATGGCAGCCGCCGCTTCGCCCTCGATCGTGCCGTGAAACGCGGCCACTCCGCCGAATGCCGAGACCGGGTCGGACTTCTTTGCTAGCACAAAGCTGGCAGCAGGGCTGGATGCCGACGCCGCTCCGCACGGGTTCCCGTGCTTGATGATCGCGCAGGAGCCCGGAGCAAGATCGCAGACGAGTTCCCAGGCCGCGTCGGAATCGAGGACGTTGTTGTAGCTCAGCTCCTTGCCCCACAGTTGTTTCGCAGCCGTGATTCCTCCTGGCAGGAGCGGGTCGGCGTAGAGCGCGGCAGTCTGGTGCGGGTTCTCGCCGTACCGCATCGTCTGGCGCTTTGCCAAGCCGATCGTTACTGTCTCGGTGAACGGACCGTCGCCTGCCGCTTCGGTCATATACCGCGCGATCATCGCATCGTAGTACGCCGTTTGACGAAACGCTTTTGCGGCGAGCGACTGCCTCAAGTCCGCAATTGTGTTGGACGCTAGGTGCGAAACGACCGAGTCGTAGTCAGCCGGATCGACGACGACGGTGACGTTGGAACAGTTCTTGGCCGCCGAACGTATCATCGCAGGTCCGCCGATATCGATCGACTCCAACGCGTCTTCGAATTTGTGCGGGCCAGTTACGGTGCGCTCAAATTCATAGAGGTTCACGCACAAGAGATCAAACCCTGCGATGCCCGCGTCGGCCATTTGCCTGACGTGATCCTCTTTGGCGCGATCTCCGAGGAGCCCTGCGTGAATCATGGGATGCAGCGTCTTGACCCGGCCGCCGAGCATTTCGGCGAACCCTGTCACTTGTGAAACGTCGGTGACCTGCATGCCCGCATTGCGGATGGCCTCGGCTGTGCCGCCCGTGCTGACAATTTCGAATCCTATGTCTGCGAGGGCTCGGGCGAATTCGGCAATTCCTGTTTTGTCAGTGACTGAAATGAGCGCACGCGACATTGTGTTTAGTTCGGCCAAGGAGGCAACGTCGGCGGATCTTCCGGCTTGATCGAAACGACGATCTCGCGCTCAATCGTTAGTCCCTCGTTATCGTAGCCGATCAGCTTGAACGTCGTCTCCCGATTGACCGGGAAGTCCAACTGACCTTCCATCGCGAGCAGAATCATCTGGTCCTCGAACCTTAACTCCGCTCGTTCTGCATTGGTCAATTGCCAAGTGATCGTGACCCGGCCGCCCAAGCGATCGACGACCGCCGGCTCTGCTCGGAACGTGACGATTTTAGCCCTGCTACCTGCAATGACGATCACCATTTGCCGTCGCTCGACGGTCTGCCCAGCTGAGTTCCGCGCGACGATCTTGTATTCGAAGACGCCTGCAAGATCTGCCGTTAATCTGATGCCTTCGAGCTCAGGATCCAGGACGATGCCGCCTGGCGAGAGCTTTGCCTCAGTGACGGCGTCGTTAAACTTGTATGTGATCTGGAACATATCGCCGACAACGAGTTCCGCTGGCTCAATTCGGAATACTTCGATAACTGGGTCGGGAGGGAGCACAGGCTCAACTACAAAAATCCTCCGCGTGACAGCCGTGCTAGCGCGCTTACCGCGGAATGCAGTTACGGCGATGTCGAGCGGACCGCTGTTTTCAGCGATGAAATTTCGCTCTCCTTGCGGCGCAAGGTCGTTGATGACATCGTCGCCAATGACGAGCTTGACCGACTTCGCGTTTGACACGGACCAGCGGATCGTCACAGTGTCGAGCAGCATCGGTCGCGTAGGGGCGACCGTGACGTTATCCACGACAGGCGCCTTAGGCATGAACGCGGCCCACGCAGCCAGCAGAATGAAGATCAGCGCGCCAAGGGCGAGATAGCCAGGGGTGATCAGGGCTCGCTGTTCGACCATTGCCTGCGAACTTGCCGACACTGCGCGATTAGTGGCGCTTCTGCACGTCACGGTAAACGGTTGCAGGCGTGGATTAGCCAGCAGCGCCCTTCGCTTTGCCGTGACCTCGATCGCGACCGCCTTCTGCTGGCCAGGCGCGATCGTCACCTGCTGATCCGCAATGTCGAACGCGAACAGGTCGTCGTTGTCGCTTGCGTGGAATTGGATGGTTTGCTCGACGTTGCCCAAATTGACGACCGTCGCCGAGACGCCGGCCGTTCTTTTGAATGGCGTGACAACGGCTCGCCTAGGCTGGATATCGACGCTGATGTTGTGAAACGGCTTGACGTTGAGACAGCACTGGAGTCGATCGCTCTCAGCGGAGTCCTTCGTCGCGATCACGATCTCGAAGGGGTACGCGGCTGCAAGGCTCTCGGGCTCTCTGGCTGGCTTCAAAAACACCCTTTCAACGCTAGATTCGCCCGGTGCCAGCTCGAACGTCAATTCGCTCGACGTCACCCACTGCGGGTCGATGCCGCGAACCGTGACAATGAAACTCAGCGCAGTAGGGCCGGTGTTCGTGACCTCGAAACTGGCAGGACAGGCGACTCCCGGTTCCGCTTCGAACGTGTCTGAGGTCAGCTTGACCGCGAATCGCATCGCGTCCATTTTAGCAGACGGTCTGGATTCATATAGGGGTACCGTTGACCTGTTGCATGTTTGCTGCCTTGATCTGCGGACTAGCTCTCTCCGGAGCAATCCAGTACAGCGCTGGCCAGGTTGACATCACGCCGGACACGCCGTTGGCGCTGGGGGGCTACACCGCACGCAACGACGCCGTTTTCGAGCCGAGCGATCAGCGCCTGTTTGCTCGAATTCTCGTTTTGCGACAGGGCACGACCGTTATCGCAATCGTCTCTGCCGAGATGCTCACGATCCCCGAGAGCCTCTATCTCGCCGTGCAGCAGCAGTTGCCGAAAGACGTCGAGCTGATGCTCGTCGCGACTCACACGCACAGTGCGCCCGACAGCCAGATGCTGAACAGCCGAATGACGTTTCGAGTACCAGGCATCGCTTCGTATAAGGAGAAGTGGCTAAAGTGGTATGCATCTCGCATCGCCGAGGGGGTCAACGGTGTGCTAGACGGGCCGTATCGGTCTGATCCGATCTCCGTGTTGGTGGCGGACGTCGATGCAAATCGCGCAAGGAGGGAGGGCGCAGTTCCGGACAAGGCCGCGACCTGGCTGATGGCTGACGGGCGGCCTTTGCTAACGGTGTTCTCCGCACATGCGACTGTTCTGGACGAGTCCTTTTTGAAACTGTCCGGCGACTGGCCGGGTGCGCTGTCGGAGGCCTCGGGCGGCCTGGTCTTGCCTGGGGCGATAGGCGACGTGTCCCCTGCACAGCTCGCCGAGAGCGGTGTGGAAAACCTGGAGCGCCTTGTGGGAAACTTTCAAGAGGCACGGATCAAGGCTCAAGTGGTTCACGTAATGAGCGGTACATCGAAGTTGGCCGTATCGAGAGTGCCGATCGAGCTGGATTCGTCTACCCCACACCCTGATTTCGCAGAGGAGTTCGGGGCGCCCAGCCCCCTTGATCAGGTTCTAGTGAGCCGATTTGCGCCGGAGGAGGCTGAGGTTGTGGCCGTGTCGATCGGGGGGCTGCTGCTGGTTGGAATTCCGGGCGAGCCGACGAGCTCTTTGGGGCGCAAAGTGCAAGTTTTCGCGCAATCCTTAGGTTTTCCACATTGCGTTGTCGTCAGCCATGTGAATGGATGGATCGGCTACGTTCTAGAGCCGGAGGACTATGACCGCGGCGGATACGAGGCGACGATGTCTTTTCACGGTCGCGAGACTGGACTGCGAGTACTTGAGTCCGCGAAGGCCTGCGTTACCGCGCTAACGCGCGTCGCCGCGCCGGCCACATTCGGTAAGCGAGGTTGAACACGGACTTCTTCATGGCGCTGCGAGCAATGCCAACCACCTCCTCAGTGCTGAGATCGACTGCCCATGCGTCTGCCTCGGTGACCGAGAACAGTTTTCGATTCATGCCGTAAATATCGGAACCGTTGCGAAGCGAAAGTTCGAACAGTGCAGGCACGGCGTCGTAAAACGTGTTCAGCTTAGCGACGGCTCTGTCGGCGCGCTCCTCGGCATCCGGTCCGCCCATCGTGTGAATCAGTTGGCTTCCGAACCATAATTCCGTTCGATCATCTAACTTCTTTGAAACGGCGCGGAGCGATGTCGTAACGAGGCTTCTTCTGAGAGGAACGTTGTAATAGGCGAGGTTTTGCAGGACGGTTCTCGCACGCTCATCGGAAGGTGGGTGCGTTTCGTAGATTCCCCATTTGATCTGGGGCTTGAATCTCCTGCGGTAGTCGAGCCGCTCCATGAACGTGAGCGCCCCCAGAGGACTGTAGCGGCTCAAAACGAGGTACTGAATGCCGCCGTAATCGGCAGACTTCTCTGCCTGGACGCTCCACGTGCTCATCATCCCTTGCGTATACAGTTGAGTGCCGATGATAATCGCTCCCGCGTCGGGGCTCTTGCTGAAGAGCGCGGCGATTATCGCCGGGATCGTCGCAAGGCTCAAGTTGTTTTGAGCCTTGCGAAGCTCGTTGAGATGCCGGAACGATGCGTGCGCGATCTCATGCGCAATGACGCCGGCAAGCTCCGAATCGGTCTCGGAGAAATCGATCAGACCTTCGTAGATGTAGATGTATCCGCCGGGCACGGAGAAGGCGTTGACCTCCTCGCCCTTCAATACGAAGAACTGGTAGTTGAACGGATTCAGCCTAGTGTCGCCGTAAGTCGCCTCGACCCGGTTCTCACGCGCTATCTTGCCTAGCTCGCCTCCGATGCGACTTACGCGCTCTATGTACGCCTCGTTCTCGGTGAACTCGTAGTTCTCCTTGATCCAAGCGGCGATCTCTGCCCCCCTTTCGACGTCGAAATCTATGTCGCGCTGATGCCTCGGGTCATCGACCTTGATCGGGGGAAGCTCTTGGGCCTCTTCACCCTGCTGCTCGGCCTGCTGCTCAGATTTGGCACCTTGAAAACCGCCGGCGATCAAAGTCGCCAGCGACAGCAGTAGCAATGCTAGATGGAATCTAAGTCCAGACATCTCTCAACATATTCAACGGTCGAAGTTGTTGAATGAGTTCAATTTTGGGCCCAGAAGGCCCCTGCCGTCAAGCGATCTGACGAATCGGGGCCAGTCCACGGTCGGCAGGTAGACTTTCGGCGTTCGGAGGCAACCTTCGATCAGGCTCCCGCAATGCCCACAGTTGAAACAAGTACGTGGATCGACGCGCTAATCGGGGCGGTTTACGCGATCGCCAAGGACAATGAGAGCTTCCCGGAGTACATGGACGACGTGAGTTCGCTGGTCGTTGTCGAGAGAGATGGCGACCGGGTCGTCAGCGATTGGGTCGGCGTCATCTCCACATTCGGCCTCAAAATACGATGGCGGCAGGAAGATATTTGGAACGACAGCACGCACCAGTGCACGTTTTCTCAGATCAGCGGCGACTACGACAAACTTGAGGGTACGTGGCGCTTTACGGAGGAGAACTGCGGGACGCGGTTCGACAGCGACGTCGAGTACGAATACGTCGTTCCCGGCATCGGGCCGTTGATTAAAAAGGTGATTCACAACATCGTCGTCAAGAATATGGACGGAGTTTTGGCCGCGATCAAGGCCCGAGCAGAGAGTTAGTGAATCGCCCCAGCGCCGCGACAAACAGACTCAGGCCCACCGATTCCGGCGAGCCTGAGTACATCTCGGTACGTTAAACCCTAGTTCTTAGTCGTCGTCGTCGCCATCGTCGTCGTCGCCATCGTCGTCGTCGCCACCCGCGTCGTCATCGCCACCCGCGTCGTCATCGCCACCCGCGTCGTCGTCGCCACCGCCATCAGTCGTCGTCGTGTCGTTGTCCGTGCCCTCTGTGTCGTCGTTGCCCGTGCAACCGGCGAGGCTGGCTCCCAATAGAGCACACAATGCAATTAAGCTGATTATCTTTTTCATGTCGTATCCACCGCTAGACTTGCTTCGGGAGAAACCCCGTCGCTCAAGGCATTATGACCGCGTTGCCGCAAAAATGCCACGCTGCCTACTGTGCGAAAGACGGGAGTTCACCTGATTCGGGTGTGCTGACTTCGGTAATTTTCCACTGCGGCGAAGGGAAAATGAGCCATCTGGTGCCAGACTCCTTGCCGAACCTGATTTCGACGTTGTCGATGCTTTCATCGAAGGATAATGCCTGGAACCCCATCTTGAATTCAATATGGGCAACGATGATGGCCTGATCTCCGTCTATTTGCGGTCGGTTCGCATCGACTTCTAAGACCGGCTTGGCGACCTTGATGTACTGCGAGACCTTGCTCCAATCGAAGACCGGCTGGCCGTCGTAGACGAACGAGCGGCTGAGATGCTCGAGCACGCCTCCCGGCTTGCCTTCCTTGCTCGCAACGATCGCCTCCTCTAGAGCCCGCTCGATCAACTCTTCGTCGCTTGGCGCAGTCGCGTAGAATATCCCGACGAGCGCGGCGACAAAAACCAAACACGAGACGAGCAAGACTTTGCGAACCATCACCGTTCATTGTATAGGCGATTGACGGCAGCCAGACCTAAATCCCTAGGCCGTTTTCAATTACGGCGACGTCTTTGCGAATCTGTTCTGCCAGCGCGTCGAAGTCGTCGAAATCGCGCTGCTCGCGGATCATCGAGGCGAATTGCAGTTCCACCAGCGTGCCGTACAGCGAGTCGTCGTGATAATCGATGAGGAACGCCTCTACGGGACACGGCCCTGTACCCGTTCGCCGATGGCCGACGCTGATTGCAGCTCGAAATTCGCCGTGGACGGTGTCGCAGCGCCCAGCATATACACCGTCGGCGGGGAGAATCTGGTCGCAAAGGCGCGCAACGTTTACGGTTGGAAATCCAAGCTGTCGACCAAGTTGCTGGCCCTTCACCACGACACCGCCCAGGCTGAACGGCGCTCCGAGCATTCTCTTGGCGGCTTCCACGTCTCCCGAGCGGATCAGAGAGCGAATCTTGGTAGAACTGACCCGCTGTCCCTCAAGTTCGCAGGGCGGCACAACGACTGTCGACAAGCGCTCGGCAAGCCACTCAGGAGTTCCAACCCTGCCCTTGCCGAACGCAAAGTCGTGACCCACGACGATCGAGTTCGTGCGCAGCTTCGCTACGAGCACGTCGTCGAGGAACGCCTGTGCCTCGATCTGAGACGTGCGTTCGTCGAACGGCAGCACTAGGCAGACCGTCACCCCGAGCGCCTCAAAGCGGCGGAGCTTCTGTCCCAGCGTGGCGATTGCGGCGGGGTTCTTGTCAGGCGCCAACACGGCGGCCGGATGGCGGTCGAACGTGATGAGGACTGACGGCTGCTGCAGCTCCAACGCTTGAGAAACCGCCGTTGAAATGACTGCCTGGTGGCCGAGATGAACGCCGTCGAACGTGCCGATGCACACGACGCAGCTGTCCCACTCGGGAGCCAACGGTGCTAGGCCAAACTGAACGAGCATGGCGTGTTCATTGTACAGCGCGATTACTTGCCCTCAGGTACTTGGCCGACGCGCAATGCGCCGAGCAGAGCAATAGTCAGGCACATGATGCCCCAAACGATGAAGAGGAACTTCCAGTTCGTCCAGATCAGGTCGAATCGTTGAACGTTCTCGAAGCGCTGCAAGATCCATGGCGTTTGGCTGCCGACGATCTTCATGGCCGCGACTCCGCTGACGAACAGCGTAGGCAGCGTGACGACGTGTACTCCTCGAAACGCGCTGCCTAGATAAGCTCCCGGAGCGACCAGGCACGACAGGATCATCAGGGTTGCGACGAGCAAAGGATCCACGACCCCGAGCACGTACCCCAAGGTGGACTGGGCTCCGTTTTGCCACGCGACAAACGCTGCGCTGAACGCTGCGACCGCGAATAGGATCATGGCGACCAAAAAAGCGTACGGCAACGTCCTCTGTACTTCTTGGCCCCACTGCGCGATTGGTAGGCGCCGATTAGCCACAGCGCTCACGAATCCGGCACGTCGTCAGTCTTAACGCTGGCTGCGGCTCGGTTCTCTTCTTGAATCTGATCGTAGATTTCCTTGCGGTGAACGGCGACCTCGCGGGGCGCCTTGATACCTAGCCGAATCTGTTCGCCGCGCACCTCCAAGACGATCACTTCAATGTTGTCGTTGATGATGATGCTTTGGTTGACCTTTCTTGTCAGTACTAACACTTGATCTGCCCTCCATGGCTCAATCCAGCGGCCGACCGTTGATCGGCGTTAGGCAACTTCCTCTTCAATCTGCTGCTCGAAAACTCGGTGCTTGACGCTATACGTTTCGTCTTCGACAACGATCTGCTGAGCAATGCGCCGTTCGGCGTTGATGATGATCGGACCGGCTAGGTTGATCGTCATCTCCTCAGGCCTGCCCGGAGGAATCGTAACGATAGTATAGACTAGGCGGCCCGTTCCCGGTCCGAGATCGAGCCGATCTGCCGTAGCCTGCGGCATCTCGGGAGCGTATTCAGGCACGTAGTGGATGGGATCGATAACCAAGAACGCCACGTTCGGGTCATCCAGAGACTGCATCCACCGAAACGGGCTGTTCTCACCGTGTTCAATGAAGATGAACGAGCGCAGTTCTTCGAAGCCAACGAGCCCTGAGACGAACTCGACGATATCGTCCTTCGAGAACTCGATCGTTCCAAACCGCGTGGATTTCAGAGCTTGCTGCGTCATCTCAAGAAGTCCATCAAGCTAAGCCGGAAACCTTGTCCAGCCGTCTGTAGCGCTGCCGCGTATGCGGTCTCTGCCATCTGCATCTGCGTAATGGCGTCGGCGAGGTCGATGTCCTCGTTGTCGGAGATCGTCTTCGTCAAGTTGTCGGTGCGGCGCGTGTTCTCCGCTTCGATTCGCGTGATGTCGTTGAGCCGCACGCCGTTCGAGCCTCTGGCAACGCTAATCGTGTCTATCGATCGAAGCAGGGCGTCGATGTCTTGATCGCTGATCTTGCCGATGTCGCCGCCGACCAAATCAAGTCGCAGCGTCTCCAGCGTGTCGTAGAGGTCGATGAAGAACACATCTGCGTTCTCCAGGTTGGCGCGCATCATCTCTCCTGGCCGCACCTCGACGCTGACCGGAAGCGTGTCGCCGTTGAACGTCAGAGTGCCGCCTGATGCCGTGAACGGCTTGGTGTCGGTCTTCTGTCCCGCAAAAATATATTTTCCGTTCAGGCCTTTCGTGTTCGCTGCTTCCAGGATCGCGTTCTGAATCGTCGCTATCTCTCTGGCCATCGCGTCCCGCGACTCTTGCGTCGTGGCGTCCGACGCGCCCTGTATTGCCAGGGTATACGCTTTGCGGGTCAGCCGCCCCGTCTCGTCGAGAACCTGTTCGGTCGTGCCTGCGTACTCCCTTGCATTGGCGAGGTTGTCCGTGAGCTGTTCAAGGCGAGTCTGGAGGCTGCGCGCGCTCATAGCCACTATGGCCGACACGGGGTCCTCGCTGACGCGGGTATACCGCTTGCCGGTCATCACCCTCTCCTGTGCCTCGAAGTACCGTGAAGCAGCCTCTTGAATTCTGCTGCTATAGGCTTCGAACTTGTAAGCGGTGCTGATTCTCATCGTGCCTGCGATCCCCGGTATTTTTGCCTGTTATCGGATCATCCCTATTAAATCTTCGGCCACTTGATCGAACACCATTAGAGCACGGGCCGCAGCTTGGTAGCTTCGCTGGAACCGAATCATGTCCGCCATCTCGTCGTCGAGCGACACGCCGCTGACCGAGGCCATTTGACTCGATATCTGCGCGGCCACAGCTGCCTCTGTGCTCCTGGCGGACTCATAGAAGCTGACGTTGGTCCCCAGGCGTCCGATGTTGCCGCTGTAGTACGCGTGGAACGTCTGATCGCCGAGCGCGGTCATCGCCGTGTCTCGAAGACCGGCCAGCGAGAGCGCAAGACCTCCGTCTCCAGGCTTGCCGGTCGTGCCCGCCGCGATTGCGTTGAGCGAGGCTAAAACCTCATCGCTCAAGGAGAAGTCGGCAGCCCCGGCAATGCCGGTCGGCTTGAAGAAATTGATGCCTGTGTCGCCGTTCGCGTTGATTCCGGTGGCGTGTATTGTGTTGAACTGCGTTCTCAACTCGTCCGCGAGGGCACCGATCTCCGCCTTTTGATCGTCGATCATGCCCAGCGTCTGGAACAGTCCGGCGAGGGTGCCTGACCTGATCGGATAATCGTTCGTGCCGTCGGTAACGGTGCTGGCGATGTAGTCGTAGTCCGAGGGGAGCGCGTGAGCGCCGACGTTATCGACTAGGTTGAAGCCTCCGATGTAGACGGCGCGTGTTCCGTCCGGCCAATCACTCACCGTTACGTTGACTAGACCGCTCAGTTCGCGGATAGCCGAATCCCGCTGGTCGAGCAGATCGTTCGGCGTTCCGGACGTTACGGAGAACGCTCGAATGCTTCCGTTCAGCTCGGAGATGCTATCCGCGAGCTTGTTGATGCGTTGGATCGTCGCCTTCGCCTCGGCGTTGACCCGCGCCTCGAGCCCGACTATCTGATTGTGAGCGCCGCGAATGCGCTCCGTGAGAACCGTGCCCGCATGGCGGACCTGCAGTCGTGCCGCTGGCTCAGTCGGGTTGGAGCCCAGAGCGGACCATGAGTCGAAGAACTGATCGAGCGCTGCGGCGACGCCGTTGTCGCCTGGCTCGCCGTAGACTCCTTCCACGCTCTTGAGCATCGTAGCAATCGTCTGAAACTTGCCCAGCGATCCGGAGCTGCCGTGAGAGCTTCGCTCCAGATACTCGTTTCGGATGCGCTCGATTCCGCTCATTCCGACGCCGGTGCCGAGCGCTTTCCATCCGGCGCTGTAGATCGTCAGAGCCGGGTTCGTTTTGAACTCAACGGTCTGACGCGAGTAGCCTGGCGTATTGACATTGGCGATGTTGTGTCCGGAGGTTTCCATCGCCCTGGAGAACATTCTCAGAGCGTTGGACGCCATGTTGATGCTTGAAAGGATTCCTGGCATTGTTCGTCTCCTTCGGGTCTAGGCCACCTGGTTCATCACGAAGTTGCTGTCCTTCGCCTTGTTCGCATACGGACCTTGCTGTTCGTGTGCAACGCGGCTTACGAGTGCAACCGTGCCGTTGACGTACTCCAGTTCATTCTCGATCAGCGCGCGGTTCTTGTCGATCACGTCTTGAACGCTACGACCTGCCACAATGACGCGGTTCGCAATTGCCTGGACTTCCTGTGCTTCCGCCTTTTCAAGGACGCCGACTAGGCCCTGAAGACTTGGCTCGCAACCAAACTCCTCAGCCAGCCGTCTCGCCGACGCCACAGCGTTGTCGTCAATCTCTCGAAGCTTTCCCATCATGCTGTCGACCTCCGGCTGGATCTCTTCCAGCCGTTCGATCCGCCTGAGGGTCAGCGATGCGGTCTGTTCGTGCAGGGACAGCAACAACCGTTCGGCCGTGCTGAGCCAGTCCCACCAGAGCGCTTGTAATTTCTTCGTCTGTTTTGCCATTTACGCTTTTATCTCCGTTCGAGTATTCGTGCCCGTTGCCGCAGGATCGACCGATCGCGCGACGTTCTGGGCCATGCTGAGAAAAACTGTCTTCGCTATGCCGATCGAGTTCCTGCCTCGGCTGGCGCTTTCGGCGAGGGCTTGGTCCATCATGTCCTTCGCCATGTCGCCCATCGGCCCGATCTCCTCCGAGAAGCTGGACTGCCGCATTTGCGACAACAGCTGCTTGACGAAGATCGCCTCGAAGTCCTGAGCGGCCTTCTCCAGCTTCTTGAGCTTCGCGCGCATGTCAAGCGGCAAGCTGTCGAGATCGATGTGGCGAATGCCGGCCGCGTCCGGCTCTGCCAACAGGTGCTCGACCGCCCTCTCGATGCGAGCGCGGTTCGCAGATCCCGGCTTACCGAGCCAAGACTCGAGCTTCGCCGTGAGGGCTCGTTGAAACTCCGGATTGAGCGAGAGCGAGTCGTCCAGGCCCGTCCGAGCGGCCTGCGTCTGCAGACTTGCCCGGACGATTGCGGCGGAACTGGAATTGATCTGTGTCATTACTGCTGCCTGATCCGGGCCTTGAGCGCGCCCTGGTCCGCGAGCGCATGAAGGATCGCGATGATGTCTATGGCCGAAAGCTTCAGCGTTTGCAGGATCTTCGCCAGGTCGTTGATCGTCGCGTTGGGCGGGATCACGCCGATCTGTGTGGGCGTCTCCTCGACGTCGATGAAGTTCTGCTCGGTAACGACCGTCTCGCCCTGCGAAAACGGCGCAGGCTGGCTGATGATCGGCTGGTTGTCGATTCGCACCTGCAACGACCCGTGCACAATCACGGCGGGGCCGATGCGGACGTTGCCACCTATCACGATCGTGCCTGTCCGCTCATTGACGACGATGATCGCGGGAACGTCGGCCCAGACTTTCGTCGCCTCGATTTCCATGATCGCTAGCATCGTGGGGTACTCCTCTGGGAGTTTGATCCTGATCGTCCCGCCATCTTGCGGTGTCACGAAGAAAGCAGGAAACGCCTCGGTCAGCGCCGTAGCGATTCGTTGCGCAGTCGTGAGATCGGCCTGGTCTAACTCCAGGTACAGTTCGTGATCGCCAAACACGATCTGAGTCGGCACGCTGCGCTCGACGATGGCGCCGCGCGGAATTCGCCCGACGGTCGGATGGTTCTTACGCGTCGTGCTGCCGCCAGCGGAGGCGCCGAAACCTCCGATGCTGACCGACCCTTGCGACATGGCGATGATGGTCGACCGGTCGGTCGGACCGAAGAGCGGAGACATCAGAAGCGTCCCTCCCTGCAAGCTCTTGGCGTCTCCAAGCGAGCTGACCGTGACGTCGATCTGGTTGCCCGGCGCGGCAAACGGCGGCAACACTGCCGTGATCGAAACAGCGGCCAAGTTCTTTGGACGGAACTTCGTCTCGTCGAACGTGGTGCCCCAAAGCTTGAGTGCGTTCTGCAACAGCGTGCGCGTGAACGGAGTCTGCTGGCTATCGCCCGATCCGTCCAGGCCAACAACGATTCCGTACCCCACCAGCTGGTTGGGGCGAACGCCGCGGAAGCGGGCGATGTCTTTGATGCGGACCTCGATTCCCTCTCGTTCGGCGCGCAAAATGGCGTCGTTGAGCTGAGAGCTGGCAGTTCGCTGCTGGGTGTCCGGGTCGGGCTGAGCCCAAGCGCACGGCGCGAGGGCCGCGATTCCAACGATCAGTAAAGTGCTTTTCATGTTAGTTCCTCGCTAAAACAGCCAGTCGATTATCCTCGTCAAGATTCCCCTGCGCTGCCTGTCGGCGATCAGTCCAGAACCGTCCATCTTCACGTCCATCTCCGCGATCTGCGAGCTGGCGATCGTGTTGTTCGGCTTGATGTCGGCCTGACGAAGTACGCCGCTCAGCGTGAACGTCTGTGTCTGCTTGTTCGTGATCAGCGTGCGATGCCCTTCGATCACGAGGTTGCCGTTCGGCAGGATCTGCTTTACGATAACCGTGAGCGTTGCGGCCATGCTGCTGGACTGGCTCGTCTTGCCGTCTCCGCTCACAGAGCTGTTGCCTCCCGTCGAGATCGGTCTGAACAGACGGTCCAGAAGATCGCTGAAGAACTGCGTGCTGATGGAGCTTCTGTCGTTCTTGGTCGCCTCGGTCGATGCCGCAAAATTCGCCGTCGACTCTTCGTCGATGATGACGGTCAGAAGATCGCCGACCCGACGCGCGACGCTGTCGACGAACGGATTCACGTACGTCGTGTCCAACAGTGATCCCGGGTTCCCTTTCTGGTCGCTCGTCTGCGCGAAGCAGGCTGCGGCCGCTGCCGCGATCAAGATTGATATAAAGAGCTTTTTCATGCTGCTACCTCTACGACCCCTACCGCGGTCACAACCCCTTCGAGCATTGCGCCCGTCGCTGTGCGAACCGTCACGGTTCGGGCTGCCGCGTTCTTCCCCTTGACGGTGCCGGTCGTCACGACCGACGCCGCATTCGAGCGCACGATGACCTTCACCGTCTGACCAATTCGTATCTTGCCGAACGGGTCGCTGGAGTCGAGTTTGATCGTTCGGCTGTTGATTCGTTTTCCATCGACGAACAGCGCTACGACAGCCGTCACCGTCGAGCCGCTTGATCGAACAGACTCGGCGATGAGTTCAACCTCTCCAAACGGCGCGGCCATAGACGGCGCCGGCTTGGTGCTGGCGTAGGTCGCGTCCTCGCTGATCTGTTGTGTTGCCGCCGCGATCGCCGCTTCGACGAATCGGTCGTGGGGGATCAACTGCGACTTTCTCTTGACCGTCACCGACGTCGCTCCGATGAGTTCGTATGCGTCGGCATCTTTGAACGCGGAGCGAAGCCTGAGGAGCACGAGGTCGCGCGAGAGCCGCGTTGAGACGCCAAAGGCGGGCGTGAGACCGATGGAAACCTGCCCGATCTTCTGCTTCAGGGTTTCACTCGCGCTTATTGTCGCGATCTGTCCGAGGACGATGCGATTGCCGTCGATCACCGCTTCCGCGAGCAGTTCGATCTTCGGAGCGCCAGCCCACTGGTCGTTCCTGGGCTTCTGATCTGCGTCATTCGGAGTCCGACGCGCCGTCACGCCGCGCCGCGGCCGTTTGCCCATTCGGATCACGCCTGCACCGTCAGTACCCGGAGCCTTGATCTTTGGCCGGATCGGCGAGACGACGAAGCCGCCGCTCACAACGGGCCGGACGTCGTCTGGAAAGAGCGCTAAGACGATCCGCCCCAGCTCGACCTCGCTTTCACCGAGCGTTCCGAACAGTCGACCATCGAGATCGACGCGCAGATCGTCGGGCGCAGATCCGAGGTGTATGCTCGGGTTGAGCGCCAAGCCGCCTTCGTGCCGAATCTGCGAGTCCGCGTACGTAAGTTGGACGTCGCGCGAGTACACCGAGCGACCTTCTCGCACGAACCGGACAAACCCCGGTCCGTCGACGTAGAAGTCGATTGTGCCTGTGCTCAGGATTGCAATGGAAACAGCTGCGACAAACATCAGTTCTTACCTCTTGAGGTTGTTGAGGGTGCTCAACATGTCGTCTGCGGTCTGAATCGCCTTCGAGTTGATCTCATAGGCGCGCTGCGCGATGATCATCCGGACCATCTCCTCGACGACCTGCACGTTCGATCCCTCGAGGAGGTACTGACCGACCGCGCCTGAGCCTTGCTCACCTGGAGTCACCAGCGTCGGGTCTCCGCTCGCTCCGCCCCCCCGGTACAGGTTTTGGCCGAGTCGAGTGAGACCGCCTGGGTTCGGGAATATGGCGATCTGAAGGGCGCCCAACTCCGTCGGGTCGTTCTGATCGGGGAGGACTGCGGTGAAGATTCCAGACGGCGAAACCGTCAGAGCCTGCGCGCCGGACGGGATTACGATGTTGGGTTCTACGAGATAACCGTCAGACGTAACAATCTGGCCGTTGGCGTCCATGTTGAAAGAGCCGTCTCGCGTGTAGGCGGTCGTTCCGTCCGGCAGTGTGACCTGAAAGAATCCGCTGCCCGTGATTGCAAAGTGCAGCGGGTTGGCCGAAGACTCGATCGAACCGATCGCAAAGCTGGTCGCGGACGCCGAAAAGCGCGCGCCGAGGCCGATCTGTGCCGCCTGAGGAACGGCCGTGCTGGCGCTAGTGCTGGCGCCTGACGCCCGGAACGTCTGGTAAACGAGGTCCTGGAACTCCGCCCTCTGCTGTTTGAACGCCGTTGTGTTGACGTTGGCCAAGTTGTTGGCAATTGTGTCTAAGTTACGCTGCTGTGCGACCATGCCGGTCGCGGCAGTGTTGAGTGCTCGTATCATTTTCTTGGCAATATCCTCAATTTTCAATTGGGGTTGAGCATCGCCTTCCTAGACCTGCGCCCGCATTCTGCGTGCGCTCCGTGCCTCCGATCCATCCCTGGACCGGTCCAGCATCGCTATCGGCCTTCGAGGCTCTGGATCAACCGTTGTGTCATGTCGTCGTGGCCTTGCGCTGCTTTCTGGGCCATCTCGTAGATCCGGTTCAACTGGATCATGTGGATCATCTCTTCAATCGCGTTCACGTTCGAGCCTTCGATCATTCCGGATTGGAGATTCGGCTCGTCAACGAGCTGCATCCCCTGGCCGAAATAGAGGCCGTTGCCGACTTTTTGGACGGCTCCATCGAAGATCCCAATGTTTGCGACCAGCTCGCCATCGACGCTTACTGCGCCGGAGATGCTGATCTCGATCTTTCCGGTCGGCAAGATGATAGAGCTCTCCCGGTCATCGAGCACCGGCAGGCCGCTTTTCGCAACCAGTTCGCGGTCCGAGTTCAAAGTGAACGCGCCGTTGCGCGTGTATCGCGTGCCGTTATCGGTCTGGACGGCGAACATTCCGCGCTTGGCTTGGATAGCAACGTCCAAGGGGTTGCCCGTCGTTGTCAGCGATCCGACTTCGTGGACGGTGTACTGCCCTTTCATCGTTGTGCCGCTGCCCAACGAGCCGATTTCACGACCGTCTGCGGCGTTCAGCAATCGGGTAAAGCCGTCGCTGAAGACGACGCCCTCTCGCTTGTAGCCGTTGGTCGATACGTTGGCTAGGTTGTGGGCGACGACATCCAACAACTGCTGGGCGCCGACCATACCGGAAGCGGTCGAATAAAGACCTCTAAGCATCCTAGGTTGACTATCGGTATTTATGCCGGGGCCGTGAGGGCGCAAACTTCGCAATCGACTTCAGGTTTGGCGGGTTCAAGCATGAGTCGTGACCAAAAACATGGAATAAAAGTGCCTCCAAAGCGCTCGAATGCCGTATGAACCGTTGACGAATGGCATTGCGGAAGGACCAATCGATTCTCTTGCTGGCGGGGTTAGCGTCCCTTGTCCTGTGGCTGTTCCCTTTTTTCCGCCCGTTTCTGCTCCCGCTTGTCTACTACAACACACATATCCACGAGCTTTGCCACGCGCTGGCCGCCGTTGCAACCGGCGGGGAGGTGTTGAGAATCCTAGTTTTCGCAAACGGTAGCGGGGTGACGAGCGTCTTGGGTGGGTCACCTTGGCTCTTGGCGTCGAGCGGATACGTAGGCAGCGCGATCGTCGGCGGGATGCTGATCGCCGGCTCTCGAACCGAAAAAGGCGCTCGAAGAACACTCTGGATAGCGGCTGGTTTTCTGCTGTTCAGCCTGCTGTTCTTCGTGCGAGGCGAGACGATAGGCGTTGTCAGCGCGATTTCTTGGATCGCAGTGCTGTTCGCGTGCGGCCAGTGGCTCAAGCAGGGCAAGGTCGTCTTTGCGGCGCAGTTCCTCGGGATTCAGCAGTGCATCACGTCGGCGCACGCCTTCCTCGTCCTTCTCCAACTGACGGCGTTCACCAACCAGCACAACGACGCCGTGCTCTTGCAGGACGAGACAGGGATACCGGCCCTAGCGAGTTCGATCGTGTGGCTGCTGATGTCTGCGGCGATCGTATTCTGGGCGGTTCGGCACGCTTGGTCGACAAAGCCCAAATAGCGAGGGTTTTGCCTGTATCATAGGATCTAGAGATGTCAAACGGCAATTACCAGGATCCTTTCGGTGGGCCGGTCGTTCGCTACCGCGCCCCGCAGACCCTCGCGATGGCGAACCCGATCCAAGCGATCATCTTCCTGTTCTTCGCGGGGATCGGCGTTGGGATCGGCTTATCCACGGCCTGGTCCATGTCCGGCATGATTGCCGCTGGAGCGCTCGGGATGATCGGCATCTTTGGGTCGATGACGGTGAAAATCGCTGCAGAGTGGGAGAAGGGACTGGTATTCCGGCTTGGTCGGTTCATGGTTCAGCGCGGCCCGGGAATGTTCTTCGTCGTGCCGTTCTTCGATACGGTGAAGCTGATCGACACTAGGATTCAAACCCTCCCGATACCTCACAAGCAGGCGATCACGAAAGACAACGTCCCAGTTCGGATAGACGGTGTGATCTTCATGAGAGTCGAGACGCCGGAAAACGCGATCGTTCGCGTCCAGAACTACGAACAGGCTGTTCAAGAGTACGCGCAGACGGCGCTCCGCGATATCGTCGGCTCGATGACGCTGGACGACCTGTTGACCGAGCGCGAGGCGCTCGGTCGTCGTGTCGAGGAGATGGTGTCGACCGAGATCGACGGATGGGGCCTGCACGTGCAAGGCATCAGGATTCAGGACATCGAACTCCCCGAGGATCTGAAGCGCGTCATGGCCCGGCAAGCGTCTGCCGAGCGCGAGAAGAGGGCTACCATCACGAAAGCAGAGGGAGATCGCGAGGCTGCCGACAACCTCGCCGCCGCCGCGCATACGATGGCCGCCTCGCCCGGCGCGCTGCAGCTTCGAACGCTCCAGACTTTGGACGGGCTAGGGCCGTCCAGCTCGAACACGGTCGTCCTGGCTCTGCCGATCGAAGTGTTCGAGGCTATGAGGAGCATTCCACAGTTTGCGAACGCTGTTACGGTGAAGCGTGATGCTCAGTCGCCGACGAACGACTGAATCGCCTCGCCGTCCATCCGGTACACGGTCCAGTCCGACATCGGCTTCGCGCCGATGCTCTCGTAGAACTTGATGGAGGGCTCGTACCAGTCGAGCACCCACCATTCCACGCGCACAAGCTCCTCCTCGATCGCGACACGCTCGTGCGAGAGCTTTTCGTACTCAGCGAGGCGTTCGATGAACGCCAGGATTGCTGAGGCGTCCTCGCGTTCTGCCTTCCTCAATTTGACCCGATCCATTAGCCAAGCATGCGCCCAGGGCGGCCTGGTCAGCGGCCCTCTGGCCCGGGATTGCCCGAAGGTACACTCGGCCCCCGATGCTCGAAAAGATCGTGCTCGACAAGCTCGACGAGATCGAGAAGCGGTTTGAGGACATCGAGCAGATGCTCCAAGATCCTGCGATCGCGGTCAATCCGCAGAAGATCCAGAAGTACGGCAAGCAGCGCGCCGAACTGGAGCCGCTTGTCGTCGTCATCCGGGCGTACAAAGCCTCTCTGAAGAAGCTGAAGGAGGCGGAGGAGCTGCTCGGCGATCCCGAGATGGCGGAATTGGCCAAGGAGGACCGCGACCAAGCGAAGGTGGAGATACCGGAGCTGGAGGAGAAGCTGAGGGTGATGCTACTCCCCAAAGATCCCAACGACGAAAAGTCGGTCATCGTCGAGATCCGCTCCGCAGCCGGCGGAGACGAGGCCGCGCTGTTCGCCGCAGAGCTGTTTCGCATGTACTCGCGCTACGCAGAGCGTCGGAAGTGGAAGTACGACGTGATCTCAGCAGAGGAGTCGGGAATCGGCGGGATGTCGCAGGTCGTGTTCTCGATAGACGCGAACGGCGCCTACAGCCAACTGAAGCACGAGAGCGGCGTACACCGAGTGCAGCGCGTCCCGAAGACCGAGTCGAGCGGTCGCATCCACACCTCGACCGTCACGGTCGCCGTGATGCCCGAGGCCGAAGAGGTCGATATCGAGATCAAAGCAGACGACCTCGATATATCGTCTTTCCGTTCGAGTTCGGCAGGCGGCCAGCACATGCAGAAGAACGACACAGCGATCCGGATCGTGCACAAGCCGTCGGGCACCGTAGTGACGTGCCAGGACGAGCGGAGCCAGGCGCAGAACAAGCTCAAGGCGATGACCGTCTTGCGCACGCGGCTCTACGACGCCGAGCAGGACCGGTTGGCCAAAGAGCGAGGTGAGTTGAGGCGCAGCAAGATCGGCTCCGGCGACCGCTCAGAGAAGATTCGCACCTACAACTTCCCGCAGGACCGCATCACCGACCACAGGATCGGGTTCACAGCCCACGGCATCCCGCAGTACCTCGACGGCGACATCCAGAAGATGATCGACGCCCTCAACCAAGAGGAGGAAGCTCGCAAGATCGCCGAATCGCAGTGACGATTTCGCAAGCTGAGTCGTCCGGGAGGGCGAGCGTCCCCGCGAGCCGCACATACAGAGGGTGGCTTCCCGCGACACCGTTCTTCTTCAACGTGTGAGGCCGAAGTCGTGGACTAAAAGTCCACGGGCCGGGATGCGGACTGAGAGTCCGCGCTCCAATTTCTACAGATCTACAGCCGATCCACCGGCCTCAGCCGACTCGTAGCACGCTCGCGTAAGTCTCACGACGTCCATCCCGCACTCGAACGGAGCGAGCACTTCGCCCCGGCCTAGCACGGCGTCGATGAAGTTCGCGTCTGGAGTCGTCGCCTCAGGCCAGTCGTCTACTTCCTGCTCGTCCGATCCGCGCTCCTGGAGCATCGTCTTTCCGTCGGTCCATGTGATGATCGCGTTCTCCAGAGTGATGACGTGCCGCTCGTGCCACGTCGCTGCGTGCCCCATGACTGACACCGTCGCAAGCGCTCCACCTTTGAACTGGATCGTCGTCGCCGTGTCGATGTCGACCGGTGTGCCGCAGTTGTCGGCAAAGCAGCAGACCGAGGCCGGGGTCAGCCCAGTGGTCCAGAGCAGAATGTCGAAAATGTGGCTGCCAGAGTCGTTCAGCATTCCTCCTTGCGAAATCTCGGGGTCTTGCCGCCACGTTCCGGCAGTGAAGTTCTTCCAGTCCTGGCCGAGCATGGAGTTCACGATGAGAACTGGGCCGTACGCGCCGCCGGTCACCTTTTCCCGAAGCCATTGGAACTCCGGCAGCCCGTGCCGCTGGTAGCTCACTGCGCCGACCCTGCCGCTCCGATCACGCGCGTCGATGCACGCCTGGGCATCTTCAACCGAACAGGCCAGTGGCTTTTCGATCAAGACGTGAAGGCCGGCGTCGAAGCTGCGCACAACTTGCCCGCAGTGGTACTGGTGGGGAGTCGCAATCAGCACGGCGTCCAAGTCTGAGCCAGCGAGCAGGGCTTCCAGGCTCGCGAACTGCGGCGACTCTTGGAGCGCCGGGTGTGCGGCGACCGTTTCGTCCAGCTGCTCGTTCACCGGATCGGCCATGCCGACGATCTCGATCTCGTCAAGGCCGAGCATTTGCGGCAGACGGTGGCGCATAAAGCCGCCGCATCCGACGAGGCCAACTCGAACTTTATTCATATTAACCGGCCCGGTACCGTTAATTTCGCGCTCCTAGACTCCGAAAACAATACCTGGTGGTACAGGCAAATCCATGTGGAACAAACGACGTAAGGGACAAGCGCCCGTCGGGCGCAAGGCTGGGGGCGACCGAACAATGAATAGGCTGAGTATTTTACAAGGGTGCGCGAAGGTGGGATTCTGCATGGCTGTCGCCACCTGCCTGCTCGGATTCTCGAACGGCAAAGGCCGGAGCGAGATGGTGCAGTCACGGATGTATCAACACCTCGACTACGCCCAGGATCTCGTCGAGAAGGGCCGGGTAAACGAGGCCCAGGCGTACGCTGAACTGATGCTGATGAGGGAGGACATCAAGGTCTTCGTCGATCGAAGCAACCTGCCTAGAGACATGCGATCCGACGCGCTGAGGGCGCTGATGGGCGCAGCTGAGCTCTGGGAGTCGGCTCTCAACCGCGAGGTTAACTTTCGGTTTACGACGCGTGAGGAGGCCGACGTGATCGTCGCCTACACGGGAGTCATGAAGTTCGGCGGCAGGGAGGCCGCTGGCAACGCTCGCTGGAGTCGGCAGGTGCAGGCCTGGTCAAACGACCGCTACACCACCAGAGTCACAGCTTATATCACGCTGCGGACACACAAGCCGAACGGCGGGATGATGAACTACTCGCAGATGCGTCACACTGCGGCCCACGAGTTCGGCCACATTCTCGGTTTGGAAGACAGTGGGCGACAAGGCGATATCATGGGGCCGCTCCTGTTCAATCGACCGGTCATGCGCGCTTCGGACCGGGAGATCGAGGGTCTTCTCGCGTTCCGAGATCAAGTGCGCCAAGTGCTGGCGAAGGCCGATGCCAGCCTTGAGGCCACCATCGCGCGCAACGCAGAGAAGAAGCAAGAGGTAAGTTGGTCGGCGGCACATCGTGAACTGGAAACGGCTCCTATTCGGAACAACACTCCTCGGCGCAGGAACGCTGCTGTACGGCGCCCTGTTCGAAACCGCAAAGCTGCGCGAAGAGCGCGTTCGTCTGGATTTGGCGGGATGGCCAACCCGTTTAGACGGCTATAAGATCGCGCTGCTGGCCGATCATCACATTCGTGACGAAGAGACGATCTCGCTCACCCAGCGCGCACTGAGTTGGGCTCTGGCCGAGTCTCCCGACATCGTAGTCTTTGCTGGTGACTTGATCGCGTACTGGAAGCCTGGCGTCGAGTCAATGATCCGTAGGGCTCTGGCTCCCCTTCAAGAGTATGACGGCACTGCGCTGGCCGTGCCTGGCAACCACGACTACTTTGGAGGCGAGGCGTCCGATTTGGTACCTGTTCTCGACGAGTTCGGCGTGCGGCTGCTCAGCAACGAGTGTGCGATTCAAGGCTCGGTGTGCTGGATATGCGTCGATTCGGTGAACGCCGACCGGGCCGACGTCTTCAAGGCTGTGAAGCAGTCCGACCCGTCGCTCCCGACGATACTGCTGTGGCACGAGCCGGACGCCGTGAGGTTTGCGCCCCGTGGACCAGCGCTGATGCTGAGCGGACACAGCCACGGCGGGCAGTTCGTTACGCCCTGGGGCTGGGCTCCAGCTACAGCGGAGAACGGCCGAGAGTTCATTCGGGGATACTATCCTGATGCGCCGATTCCGCTCTACGTTTCTCGGGGACTGGGAACTACCGGCCCGCCGGCACGCCTTTTCTGTCCACCGGAGGTCACTTTGCTTACGCTACACGGGCAGGCATGAAGGCTGGGCCGAGCCTCGATCAGAACCTCGCAATCAGGTAAAGTTGTGTCGAAAAAGCCGTCAACGGAGTGACCGTGGCCGGAGGTTGTCCGCGCCACTGAGAAAGGCTGAATGAGTATCACGCGAGCAAATTACACGGAGAGATCGCGCGCCAGCAAAGCAGGACGCTGCTGGTGGGATCTCCGACTGGCGCTGTGGAATGCAGCCCAGCTGCTGTTCCTGCCTCTCAGCCTCATCCACCGGCTTAGGCGGACTGTGTTGCGATCAAAGGGAGAGCCGTTCATTGTTGGACGATGGTCTGCTATGTCGCTGACTCCGAAGATAACGGAGGAATTGCTCGATAGACCCGGTGCGCACATTGTCATCGTCGGAGCGAGCTTTGGTGAGTTCCGGCTCGTCGACAAGCTGACGAAGGCGCTGCGGAGCGAGCGGCCGGGAGCTAAGATCACGTGGGCGATCAGGGATTCTCAGACTGCCGACCACGTCATAAAGATGCACCCCGACCAATCGGTCGTACTCTGGCCGTACGACTGGATCACCCCCGTTGTCCGATGGCTGCGTCAAACGAAACCAGACGTAATCGTTTTCGTCGAGCGGTGGAGGTTTGCTAATCTGGTCATCGGTTCGCGGCGGTACGGTGCCGACCTCATGCTGGTCAACGGTCGCTGCAAACGACGCAAGTTCTTCTTCAGGTTCGCTAAGCCGTACTACCGCTGGCTGTTCGGCGCCTTCGGGTCTGCCCTGTTTCAGAACGAAGAGGACATGGCGAACGCTGCGGAGTTTCTCGGGCGGCGCACGACGTCGGCCAGCACCGGCGACATCAAGTTCGATCTAAGCCATATTCCGATCGAGCCGGAAAGGGCAGTTCGCGTGGAGAAGTGGCTGGCCAATGCTGGAGACACGCCGATCCTTGCCGCTGGCAGCACGGTCGACAAGGTCGAGGACCAGTTCGTTTTGGACTCGTTCGCGAGCGTCCGAAAAACGCACGCGGCAAAGCTCATGATCGCGCCGCGCAGACCGGAGCGCGCGGCAGATCTCGAAAAACTCGCTAGGGATATGGGGCTCACGGTGTCGCGCCGTTCGAAGATGCAGGGGGATGCAGATGTTTACCTGCTAGACACGCTCGGTGAGCTTTCGTATGCTTACAGGTTCGCCACTGCGGCGTACGTGGGCGGTTCGCTGAACGGTATGGGCCACAACGTGATCGAGCCGCTGGAATGGGGCATACCCGTGAGCTACGGCATGAACCGCGGGAACTTTGCCGCCATCCAAGAGGCTTGCGAGCGGGCAGGGGTCGGCACTCGCGTCGGCCAGGTCTCTCAGCTCGCGGTCCACTGGCTCGGAGTCCTGAACTCGCCGGAGAGCCGCGAAGACATCGGTCAGCGGTGCAAGTCGATGGTCCAGCAGCATCGCGGGGCGCTGGGCGTGACGCTCAGCGAATTGCGGCGTCTGTTGAACCAGAGAGAGTCGCAAGGCAGCTAGCCGCCAGCGGTAAACTAGCCTCGCCCCTGTGCCCCCGTAGCTCAGTGGATAGAGCAGCAGCCTTCTAAGCTGTTGGCCGCCCGTTCGAATCGGGCCGGGGGTGCCACTACCCCACCAAGAAATCGCGGGTCTTGATCGGTGCTTCGGCCTGGTTCGCGAGTTCGGTGATCGTCGGCTCGTAAGAGTAGGCGCGCTCGATGAGGAACGCGGTGCAGCCGTCGCGCCACTGCCCGTGCCCGATCAGAGTCACATACGGCGAGCACACGAACGCGTGGCCGTACCGGCGGTACGTCTGGTCGAAGCAGGTGATGTTGAGCAGGCCGGTCTCGTCTTCGAGGTCGAAGAAGACCACGCGCTTGCCGCTAGCGGTCGGCGGGAACCGCAGCCGGATCGGGTTGCCGACGAGCATCGCTTGTTCACCGTCCTTGAGCCGCTTGCCCTCCGCCGTCGTGATGCCGCCCTTGCTTGCGATCCTTTCGCGCTCGTACGCCATGAGGTGGCGCGCGACGTCCAGCCCCAAGACCTTGCGCTCGCGGATCGCCTTTTCCGCTTCGGTGAAGTCGTGGACGTCCGAGTTGATCGTCGGCTCTGGTAGGCGAAGCAGGGGAACGTCGCCGAGAGGGGGAACGTCGCCTAGTTGTCGCCAAGTTGTCGCCAAGTAGTCACCAATGGACGATGATTCAGCAACAATTAGGCGACCACTAGGCGACGGCGAAGCGGCCCACAGCAAAGCGGGAGACGCTCCCCAAAGGAGCGCACGCCGGTTTGGCTCGATCGAGTCGAATGCGCCGCACAGGATGAGCTGGTCCAGCTCGTCGCGGTTTGGCTGTACACGGCTGACGAAGGCGCACAGCGAGTAGTAACCACTTCCGCGCTGAGACACGATGCGCTCGATCGTGTTCGTGGACAACCCGTGTACCGACCGGAGCGACACGCGGATCCCGCCGTTGGGGAACACGAGCTTCGGGTCTTCGGTGGACTGCACGTCTTCGACGAGGAACTTGTTGCCGCTCCTGTTCACATCGAGCGGGAGGATCGCGACGCCGCGCGAGCGCGCTTCGTTGACCAGAGTGCACGGCCCGTAGTAGCCGGCTGGCTGCGCGTCTAGCAATGACGCGAAGTACTCCGCCGGGTGGTTCTGCTGGCACCAGATCGAGCGGATCGAAATCTCTGCGAACGCCAGTGCGTGACCTTGCGCAAACCCGTACCCCTTGAACCCAGCGACGTATTCGAACGCTAGTTCGGCGACCTTCTGCGTGTAGCCGCGCGCTACTGTTCTCCGGATCACCTCGTCGTGGATCACCTGGCCGAAGTCTTCGCGTCTGCGCTTGTGGATCTCCTCTCGGATGTCCTCTGCTTCCCCGCTGGTGTACCCACCGAACGTCTGCAGGATCTGATCGACCTGCTCCTGGAACACGATGATGCCGTACGTGATCCCGAGGATTTTCTCGAAGTCGGGGTGTTCGAACGAGAACGTCTTCGTCCCCCTGCGGCGCGCGATCAGTTCGTTGATCTTGACCGCGCCGCCGACGCCGGGGCGGATGCCCGCCTGCACCAGGCTGGCGTCGTGCAGGTCGGAAGTTTGCAGCCGCATGTGCGCCTGCCGCATCGCGGGGCTGGCGGATTGCGGGATGCCGATCAGCTCCCCCGAGCGCATCGCGCGGTACGTCTCTTCGTCGTCGCTCGGAATCTGGCTGACGTCGAAATCCGGGGTCTGGACGCGGACGCGCTCCTGTGTTCCCGAGAGCACGTCCTGCCCGCGCAAACAGAGAATGTCGAACTTGTCGAAGCAGTGCTTGGCGCTGCGCTTGTCCCACTGGATGATCCGTAGGTGCTCTTCGTTCTCGCCGTCGTTCTGCAAGCCGCCGGACCACTGCACGGGCACTATTTCGGCGAGCGGCCTGTCGGAGATGACGATGCCGGAGGAGTGCGCCCGCATGTTGCGCGGCACGTCGAGCAGCATATGGCCGAGTTTGAAAATCCAGTGCAGCCGCTGCTTGTCGATGCCGCTGTCGCGCAGCTCCGGCCTTTTGCTGAGCGCGCTCTCAAGCTCTCTTGGCGGCACTCCGCCGTGGATGCGCTTGGCAAGGAAGCCGATCGCTTTGGGCGAGAGCCCCAGCGCCTTGCCGACCTCGCGCACGATGCCGCGCGTGCAGTAGGCGCCGATCGCGCTGACGGTCGCGACGTGCTCAGCGCCGTACTTCGTGATCATGTAGTTGCGCACGTCGTCGCGCCTCTTGGCCTCGAAGTCGATGTCGATGTCCGGCCTTTTGTTGCCGTCGTCTGGGAGGAACCTGTCAAAGTGCAGATTGTGCCGCATCGCGTCGATCCTGCTGAGGCCGAGGCAGTACGCGACCGCTGAGTCGACCACGGAACCGCGCCCGCTGTGCTGGATGCCCTGTTCCTCCGCCCATTTGCACATATCCCACGCGGCAAGGAAGTGATCGGCAAACCCAAGGCGGGTGATGCGCTCAAGCTCCAAGTCGAGCCGACGGTGAAGCTTCGGCGTGACGCTCTTGTGCCTCACCTGAGCCCCCGCGTAAGTGATCTCCCTCAACGCTTGCTCCGGGTGCGCGAATATCTGCGGCAGGCGGGTGCGGGCCGGCAGCACGTCGTCGTCGCAGCGGTCGACGACACGGAGGGTGTTCTCGAGCAGGTCAGGGCGGTCGCTGTACAGCTGCCTCATCTCCTTGACGGAGCGCAGGTACCTCTCTGCGTTGAGGGCTCGAGAGGGGCGATCTTGAACCTGTGGCTGGGACGCGTCGCGCAGAGGTTTGCGCCCGATGATCTCCTCGACCGTGCAGAGCGTTTCGGAGCACAGCAGCACGTCCTGAGCCGGGAACTGCTCTGGCGCGGCGTGGGTGACCCTTCCCCCGGCTACGGGCGTGAGGTCCAGTTGATCCGCCAGTTCGAGCAGCCTTCCGTTGGCGGCGATGTCCCACGGCAGGTAGCTCCGGTCGATTTCGACGAACACGTTCGCCTGGCCGTACAGATCGACCAACCGCGTGGTTAGGAGGCGTGCGTCTTCGTACTGCCGATGGAGCAGGAGCCGGTTGATCGGGCCGTTGTCGCCGCCGGTCAGGCAGAGCAGCCCGCGGGTGTGGTGCTCCAGCCGCTCCCAGGTGCATAGCGGATACAGGCGCGGCTCGCGCAGGTGACAGGCGGTGATGAGCAGCGACAGGGACTCGTACCCTTGCTTGTCGCGGGCGATCAGCACGATCTCGCCTCCTGTATCCAGTTCGAGAGTCGCGCCGATCAGCGGTTTGATCCCGACTGAGTTAGCTTCGCGCGCAAACTCCATCGCGCCGGTGAGCGCGAGCCTGTCGGTGATGCACAGGGCGGGTATCCCCAGGTTCGCCGCGCGTCTGGCCAGCTCTCGGGCGAGCAGAACGCTGTGGCCGAACGAGTACCCGCTGAGCACGTGCAATGGGGCGTAGGCGCCCTGCGCGGGGCATCTGGCGGGGGTGTAGTCCGGCGGGACGTGCCCGCACGCTTTGCTGACCTTCTCGTCGCGGGTCTTGAACGGGCGCAGCGAGATGTCCTCGGTACTGTTCTCGTGGTGCTCGCGCTGGTCGTTCGACTGGATCAGCGGTGGCAGGTTCCGCTCGGCTCGCCGCTTCACGCCCGATCGATCCCTCCACTCGGCGACCTCGACCGGCGTTTCCCCGGCCCACCAGGCGCCTGTCTCGCGCCACTTCGCTACGAGCTTAGCGCCATCCGGTCGCATGTTGCCAAGCCCTCAAAAGACGTTTTCTGCGGGGCGGTTTCACATCGCTGGCTCTCAGGATCGACTCCGCGCCGAATACGCTGTGGATTTTCCTCTGGGCCAGGGTGATCGCCTTGGTTCGCTCGCGCGGGTTCAAACGCGGCTCCAAATTGCGCTGTATGGCGGGCGTCTTGCGCAGGTGGGGCGCGTTTGCCCGTACCGCGATCACGGGTTCGTCGAGCTTGATCTGCCCAAGCAGGTACTGCAGGCACGAGCGCAGGGCGCGCTCGTCCTGGATCGGCTTCGGCAGCTTGCGGCGGATATCGGCGGTTTTCCCACTCTCAAGCTCGAAAATCAGGTGGATTTCAACCGCATGCTGGTCTCTGGCCTGTAGGTCCTCGGCAAGTCGGCTGGCGATTTGGCACACGCCGTCTTCTAGTGCGATCTGGTTGCTGACCCCGCCCTCGAACCGCTGGCGCCGGGCGAGCGAGTCGCCGGGGTAGTTGGGCTGGAGGTGGTCGCGCAGGCGCCCGCAGACGGCCTCGTGTATGAGCAGCCCGTCTTGGCCGAACTGCTCTGTCAGCGCTCTCAGCGGCGCGCGGCGGACGTCGCCGACCCTTCGATACCCCAGCAGCACAAGCCGCTCTCGGTGCTGAATGGGGATTGGCGCCAACCGCATGGTGGGGAGAGGGGCGAGGAACGACTCAGGGGACTCGACAGGTTCAATATCTGCGATTCCGAGGCTCATGGCGCTGGGGTCGCACGGGCGCGCGGCGAGCACAGAGACCCACTTCGAGGAGGCCATCCCGGCCGAGATCGGGCAGCTGGTGTGCATCCATACCTCGCTGATGAGCCGCCCGGAGATGTCCACAGGCTCTGGGTGCGCGCTGAGGTCGACCCACGCGGTGGCGGGGGATTCGTGCTCGATCGAGCTGCTGTACAGCGTGCAGATGTCGAGCCAGCGGTCGCGGGCCTGCGTGTACTGCTCCAGCCGGTACTCGATATTGCGGGCGTCTTCGCGCAAGATCGCCTTGGCCTCGCTCGTCGGCGTACCGGGTCGAACCCCTCGAGCACGCGCGAGTTCGCAGCAGTCCAGAACGGCGCCCTCGCGGTGGACGACCGTCGCCAGCCCAGCCTCGTGCTGCCTGACATAGAACTGATCCAAGCTCAAATACAAAAAATAACGCATTCCAGTCTTCTAGTATAGTAGAAAGATATCTACTATACACTATAGATATCCACGATTTTCCATAAGCGGCCACAGTCAGCTAGGGGTACCCTGCAACCCCGCTCATCAAACGCGGATAGGAACGGACGGGAGCAGGGTGATGCTGGCTTTTTATATCATTGCAGGCGTTGTGGGCGGAGGGTTGATTCTCATCTCCGCGCTTGGCGCTATGGGGGGCGGGGACGTCGACGTCGGGCACGATATCGACTTCGACGCCTCGCACGATATCGACTTCGATCACGACCTCTCCGCGACCGTTGGCGCAGACCACGAATTCGACCCCGGATTCGAGGTCTCGAGCGATTACATAGCGTCCGATTTCCACCTCTCCGACGTGTGGCTCGCGTTCCTGAGCCTACGGTTTTGGACTTACTTCATCGGCACGTTCGGCATTCTTGGCGTCGTGATGACTTGGCTGAAAGTCGCGTCCGCTCCGACCATCTTGGCGACGAGCCTCATCACAGGGTTCTTGATGGGGTACGGCGTCTCGATGGCGATCAGGTTCTTGAGGAAGTCGCAGATTCACAGCGGCGTGACGAGTCAGGACTTCCTCGGTACGCAGGGCAAGATGATCGTCGGTACGCGCGGGGCGCAACCCGGCAAGGTCAGACTGCGTATCAAGGATGACATCATCGATATGTTGGCGTTGAGCGAAAAGGGAGCCGACATCGAGCGAGGGGAAGTGGTTGTCGTTATTGGACTGGAGGGGGAACGCGTCTGCATTGCTCGCAAGACGGACGTTTTGGGTTAAAAACTATGGTTTCATCGAGTATTTTTGGACAGGTCGATCAGGGGCTGATGGAGCAGTTCGACCCAAAGGTGATCGTGACTGCGGTCGTGATCCTGGGCGTGATTCTCATCGTGCTCGGCATCTACAAGTCGATGCTGCGCATCTGTCGTCCGAACGAGGCGCTGGTGGTCACGGGCAAGAGGCAGAAGCTCGCTGGCGGACGGGAGCTCGGGTTCACGCCGCAGACGTCCGGGCGAGCTCTGGCCATACCCATCATTCGCAAGATCGACCGGATCTCGTTGAACCTAATGGAGGTGCCAATCACCGTGCGAAACGGATATTCGAAGGGCGGCATCGCCATGAACGTCGAGGCGATGGCGAACGTGAAGATATCGAGCGACCCGAAGATCATGAACAACGCGATCGAGCGGTTCCTGGACAGCGACGTTCACGAGCTGCGCAGGGTTTCGAAGGAGACGCTGGAGGGGCACTTGCGCGGCGTTATCGCGGAGCTGACGCCTGAGCAGGTCAACGAAGACCGCCTGAAGTTCGCAGTCGCGCTGAGAACCGAGTCTGAGCAGGATCTGAACAAGCTGGGCTTGCATCTGGACACGCTCAAGATTCTCCACGTCAGCGACGAGGTCGGATACTTGGACACGACCGGCCGCAAGTCGATAGCCAATGTCTTGCGTTCGGCCGAGATCGCAGAATCCGACGCGCGTCGAGCCGCAGAGCAGCAAGAGTCCGAGAACGCCGGCCGTGCGGACGTGCGGACTGCGCAGGCGGAAGCTGCTGTGGCCAGGCTCAGAAACGACCTGCGAAGAATCCGAGCGGATTTGGAGGCGAAGGTTCAGTCTGAGGAGGAGCGGACGCAGGCTGCGGCCCGCGAAGCGCGCGCCAAAGCCGAACAGGAGCTTCAGCAGATCAGGTCGGGGCTCGAAGAGATGCGGCTGCAGGTCGACGAGGTGCTCCCGGCTGACGCGAACCGGCAGAGCAAGGAGTTCGAAGCCCGAGGAGAGGCCGCGTTCATCAGAGAGCGCGGTGCGGCGGTCGCCGAGGCGCTTGAGCTTATGTACAAGGCGTGGGCAGAGGCCGGCGACAGCGCCATGCAGATCGCGCTCATCGAGGATCTGGAGACGATCTTGGAGAGCGCGGTGCGCGGCGTCAAGAAGATCAAAGTGGAGGGGCTCACGGTCATCGACAGCGGCGATGGTCAGACGCTCTCGAACTACATAGCCGCGTATCCCGCAATGCTTGGGTCTGTGTTCGACGCCGTTAACAACACGATCGGTATCGACATCCCGGGCACGCTCAGCGGGAGAAAAGAGTCGGAGGTGGCCAAATAATGGATATCCTGCAAGTCGTATTAATCGTCGTCGGCGTACTTCTCGTCCTATTGGTGCTGAGCCTGAAGGGCCTGATCTATCGGTGCCCGCCGAACAAGGTGATGATCTTCTCTGGGAACAAGAAGGGGCCAAGATTGCTCAAAGGTGGAGTCGGCTGGCGCGTACCGCTGCTCGAGCGCGTTGATGCGCTCGACCTCAGCAACATGATCATCGATCTGACGGTGACCAACGCCTACGCGAAGGGCGGCGTTCCCGTGAATGTTCAGGGCGTTGCAAACGTGAAGATCGCGGGGCACGAACCAACACTGAACAACGCCATCGAGCGGTTCTTGGGCAAAGATCAGGCTGAGATCATGGGCGTAGCCAAGGCGACGCTAGAGGGCTCGCTGCGCGGCGTTCTCGCAACTCTGACTCCAGAGCAGCTGAACGAAGACCGGAACGTGTTCGCGGAAGAGGTCGTGCAGGAGGTCGATCAGGACATGACGGCGCTCGGTCTGGTAGTGGACACGCTGAAAATCCAGAACATCACCGACGACGTCGAATACCTCGATTCGATCGGAAGGATCCGGAACTCCGAGCTGCTGAGCCGGTCGCGCATCGCGGAGGCCATCGCTAGAGCGGACTCGAAAGTTCGGAACGCCGAGAACTTGGAGCAAGAGGTGACCGCCGAGGTCACCGCTGCGATCCAGGTGGCGAACGCTGACGCCGAGAAGCAGCTCGCGGACATCATGACTCGCAGAGCTGCGGTCGTCGCTGAAGAGAAGGCCGCCGTCGCGGCCCTGGTCGCGAGGGCGTCGGCCGACGTCGAAGTGCAGAAGGCGCGGTACGAACAGGTGAAGAGGCGGCTCGACGCAGACGTAATCCAGCCGGCCAAGGCGCACTGCGAGGCACAAGAGCAGGACGCGAAAGCCAAAGTCGCGCCGATCATCGAGGACGGTCGTGCTCGATCCGAGGCCCTGCGAAACCTGGCGAGGAGCTGGAACAACGCGGGCGACCAGGCTCGGGAGATATTCCTGCTGCGCAAGATGGAGCCGATCATCGACAAGCTGACCGACACGATCAGCGGCGCGAGGATCGAAAAGATGACGGTCATCGACGTCGGCGGCTCAAGCGGCATGGACTCGCGAAAGATGCTGATGCTGGCAGAGCAGGTGAAAGAGGTGTTCGGGATCGACGTCGTCAGCAAGCTCCAGGATATGACCAAGACACCGGGAGAACCCGCCGCAATGGCGATCGCGCCGGAGCCCGCGCCGCAAAGCTCGCCCGCGCCGGAACGGAAGGTGACGAAGCGTAGGTCGCGCTCGTCCGACGCTCCCGCAGTCTACAACGAGCCGCCGCCGATCGCAGGCGACGACTAGAGAGGAGGTGCCCGCAGCGCGAAATCAATCGTGTTGCGGGCGCTGACCGTTACTTGGCTTCATCGAGCGGAGCGATCGATGCTAGAGACAACGATCCCAATCGCGTCCAATCGAATGTTCATGACTCCATCATGGCACGGATAGTATATAAATGTCTACTTGTTCCGTTTTGGCATAACCCTGAGCTTGCGATCCGGGTCCTGGCCGAACGATTCTGCGGCTAGATCGCTGCCTTCGACGATCTCGTGCTGCACCTTTCTCAGATTTGCCGTCTGTGGCGAGAGTTCGACCGGCTTTCCGGAGCGCCGGACCGTGGTGATCGCTTTCTTGACCTCTTGCACTGCCCTGTCTTTGTTGTTCCTTCCGCTTAAACTCTCGCTAACCAGTTGGTTTAGGGCTCCCGATATTTGGCTGAAGGTGTTCGACTTGATGACGACGGTCGGTATCGGCCGCCGAAGGTCCCGCAGCTTCCTCGGCGTGCTCTCAAAGGTGGAGCGCATCGCTATCACCGCGTCAGCCTGATTGATGTCGCTCGTGATGTGAGCGTCGGCCTGAGTCTCTCGGATCGCGCGCTCCAAACGCGTTCTGGCGATGCCGTACGGATAGATGCGGAGCCGGCTCTTGCTGTTCTGTCGCCTTCGCGGGGGGCGAGTCGGCTCGTCGTATATCGGGGCTTCTTCAAGCGTGTGCGGTCGCTCAACCGGTGGATCGTCTTGCGTCGCGTCCTGTTCCGGAATCGCCTCGCGCTGCAGAACCTCGACGCGTCCTTCGTCCGTGCGGACTCTGACTTCGGGTCGGGGTGGGACGCCTCGAAGCATCAGGTCTACGACCTTCTGAACGTGGTGGTGAACGGCCAGCTTCTCGAAGTCCAAGAGCTCAATGACTATGTCGAACGTCGGTGGCGCTTTGCGTTCGAGCACGGTCTTTTGCGTTCCGCGCCGCCGCGCCTCGTCGTCGCTCAGCGTCACCGCCTGGATGCCGCCGATGAGGTCGCACAGCGACGGGTTCAGCATCAAGTTCTCAAGAGTTTGACCGTGTGCGGTTGCGATCAGCTGCACTCCGCGCTCGGCGATGGTTCGTGCGGCTACTGCCTCGGCCTCGTTGCCGATCTCGTCGATGACGATGACTTCGGGCATGTGGTTCTCGACCGCCTCGATCATCACGTTGTGCTGCTCGGACGGGATCGGCACTTGCATCCTGCGCGACGTTCCGATCGCCGGGTGCGGGATATCGCCGTCGCCGCCGATCTCGTTGGAAGTATCGACGATGACGACCCGCCGGTTGACTTCGTCGGCCAGCACGCGAGCGATCTCGCGGAGCTTCGTCGTCTTGCCGATGCCCGGCTTCCCCAGCAGCAGGATCGACTGTCCGCTGCGCACGATGTCGTCGATGATATCGATCGTGCCCTCCAGCGCGCGCCCAACGCGAAGGGTTAGGCCGATGATGCGGCCGTGCCGGTTCCGAATAGCGGAGATGCGGTGTAGAGTTCGTTCGATCCCGGCTCGATTGTCGGCGCCGAACTCACCCAAAGACGCCGTGACGAACTTGATGTCCTCGTCCGAAGTGATCAATCCTGGCCATCGCTCGACGTGCCCCTTGAACCTGGCTTCGGCTGCACGACCGTAGTCGAGCACGACCTCGATCAAACTCTCGATCTCCGGGCTGTCGACGAGCTTCGCGCGAATAGCGGGCGGCAGCACTTCAAGCAGTTGCAAAAGGCCGTTGACGGTGTTAGGCATATGTGCGATACGTCGAACTCAATACAATTTTGGGGACGGGTCGATTTTACCGGAACTTGCGTAGCGCCCGTTGCCCGAGCGCTACGGGTTGTACTCAGCCATGACCAGAGTTATCGTCTTCTTTTCTCCGGCGGACCAAATCAGGAACTCAACCTTGTCGCCTGGTCGCTTCTCGATCATTAGGCGAATGTAGTCACGGTACCGTTCAATTCGATTCCCATCTATTTCCATCACGATGTCCAGCCCACCGAGCCCTGCCGTCGCGGCTGGCGAGCCCGGATCGACCTGTCTGATGACGAGCCCGTAGTTAGGAGGTTCGCTGCTGGCGTTTGTAAGCCGGAGGATGCGGAGCCTGTTCGAAGGCGCTGCGAGCGACGGTTGATATTGGCCGAAGTAAAACCCAGGCACCCCGTATCGCACGTGTCCGTAGGTTTGGATATCGGCGAACACGCGCTGCACGTGATTTGATGGGATGGCGAAACCGATGCCCACAGGCGCACCGTTGCTCTCTGCGAGAACTGAATTGATCCCGATGACCTCCCCTTTCGTGTTGCAAAGCGGGCCGCCGCTGTTGCCCTTGTTGATCGCCGCATCGGTTTGGATCGAGTTCAGGATGATCGACCCTTCTTTCGTCTCAAGCCATCGCCCCTTTGAACTCACGACGCCGACGCTGAGCGTGTTTTCGAATCCGAGCGGGTTGCCGATAGCAAACACCCACTCGCCGATCTCCACTTCGTCACTGTCGCCGAAAACCGATGGGATCAGGTTTTGAGCGTCGACCTTGATGACCGCGAGGTCGCTAATCGGGTCGATGCCGATGACTTCAGCGTCAAAACCTCGCCCGTCGCTGGTGCGCACGCGCACTTGATCGGCCGCCACCGCCGAGCCCTTCCGGTTCGGATTGCGGATCACGTGAGCGTTGGTCACGATGTAACCGTTCGCTGACATGACGACGCCCGATCCTGACCCCGTAGGCTGCACAATCGGGTTGCCCGACATGAAACTGTCTAGCTCAATCGCGGAGTCAATGGTGACGACGCTCGGCATCACACGGCGTGCGGCGGCGCGGAAGTCAAACGGTGCCTCGAGTCCGTCGTAGCTGGCGGATTCGAGCCCGCTGTAGCCCCGCGAATCAGTGACGGCTCCCGTCTTTGACACCATCACGTTGTTGACCAGCAGTGCTGAGAGCACTGACCCGAATACGACGGCGAAGATCAGCACCGCGTTCTTGATCGACAGAATCGAGTCCATTGCATGTTCATACGCTCGGTAGGGTGGCGCTAGTTTCATCTTAACGACAGGTACACTCGAACCTGTGAGCGACGCCCGCCGCTCCCTTGTTGGCCAGTCAACACCTGAAATCCTTGAAGTCGTCACCGGCTTGGGCGAATCACCGTATCGCGCCAAGCAGCTCGCTTCGTGGATCTACGGACGAGCAGAGCCGGAATTCGACCGTATGGGGAACCTGCCGTCGAGCCTCAGGCAAGGGCTCGTTGCTGACCACGTTGTGAACCCGGTCACGATCGCTGACCATCAAGTATCCAGCGATGGTACTGAGAAACTGCTCGTGAAGATGGGCGATGGCGAGGTGTGCGAGGCCGTGCTGATGCCGTATCGCGATCGGGTCAGCTGCTGCCTGTCTTCGCAGATCGGCTGCCCGATGGGCTGCACGTTCTGCGCGACCGGCCTTGGTGGTTTCGCCCGGAACCTGACGCCAGGAGAGATCGTTGGACAGTATCTTCTGCTTCAACGGCTATCCGAGCGCCGCATCGGTCACGTCGTTTTCATGGGCATGGGCGAGCCGCTGCTGAACCTCGACCATCTGGTGAAGGCGATGGCGTTGCTGCACGAGGAGGTTGGCCTGAGCTACCGGCACATCACGGTCTCGACGGTCGGTATGGTGCCGCAAATACGGAAGCTAGCCGAATTGAAGTTGCCGATTCACCTCGCGCTGTCGCTGCACTCGCCGTTCGACGCTGTGCGGGACGAACTGATGCCGGTGAACAGAAAGTGGCCGGTCGAAGAGGTCGTGGGTGCGCTGCGCGACTACCAAAGGGCCACAGGGCGGAAGGTGACGTTCGAGTACCTGCTGATCGACGGGGTCAACGACCTGCTGGACCAGGCGGTCGCTCTCGCACGGCTGACGAGAGGGATCAAGTGCATCATCAACCTGATTCCGTTCAATTATGTGGATACACCGAACCGGTTCAAGCGTCCTAAATCTGAACGGATTCGACGATTTCGAGCGAAACTAGAGTCGTTGGGAGCAACCGTAACTCAGCGAGTAGAGCGAGGCCACGACATCGCGGCCGCCTGCGGGCAGCTAGCTGGCAAGAGCCAAGGAAGACTCGCACGAAGGAGCCAGGTATTAGATCTGCAGCAAGCGCAACGGTAGCGGTCATCGCTTTGTGCTCAGCACTCAGCAGTTGTGGCGCCGATCCCGCGTCCGCGCCCACTGTCGGCTCTGACGGCGCGGAACTTGTTGCCGAAGACAAGCGCGTCTTCGAGGGCGGCCCGGTCGAAATCTTCTTGGACTACTGGGAGTTGCAAGCCGAAGATTCCAGCGCGACAGTGGCAGACAGCGGTTCCGCGGTGATCAACTTGACGCAGGTCTCTGGCGATCTGCTGGACCAAGACGGTGGCGGTATCGCCAGCAGGTTCGTCGCAGACTTCGGCGTTGCGGACCGGAGCACAGGCCACCTCGAACTGACCGGACGTGTGACGTTGACTTCTGTTGGCGAGAACGTCTTCCTGAAAGCCGATCGGGTGGTGTTCAACGAGCAGGCTGGGTATGTCACAGCGGAGGGCAATGTGAGGATCGAGTCCGCCAGCATACGCCTGGGGCCGTTTAACACGCTCTTAGCGACGCCGGGCCTGGAGCGAGTCGGTACGCCGGAGATTTTTGAGTCATGAGCAGTCGTGTGATTTTCGCAGCGTTATTCCTAGTTTGCTACGCCGCCGGCCAGGTCGGCCAGGCACAGACCGAGCAAGCCAAGCTCGAGGACAAGGACGGCAGGTTCGCGCTGTTCGCCACCGAGTGGCTGGCAGAAGGTTTGCCAACGGAAAGAATAACGTTCACGGCAATTCCTGCGCGGGGCTGGTTCAAGGATCAAGGACTGACCTTCAGCGCGGGCCATCTAGATGGCGTGATCGTCAGAGGTTCTGATGGAGAAATGCGCCTCCAGGATGTCGACGCACGCGAAAACGTTCGCTTTGATATTGAGTCCGTGGACAGAGATGGGCGCAAATCAAAGTCGACGATGCTCAGCGAGTGGATGACGCTGAGCGACGACGGCGAAACTGCAGTCGTTACGTTCAAAGAACCTTTTAAGTACAAAATGGTCTCGGAGATCGAGTTCGGCCATCGGGAAATCGATCTTCGCGGGCCGAGCGGGACGTTCGTGCTTCCGTCGCTGACAGCGGAGTCTACCGATGCAATTCCCCTGAGGTCAGCGCAGGTGCCGGGGCCCGTGACCGTCCGTATCACGACTACACGGCGTGAAGACGATAAGCCAGAAGAAGTACAGATCTACAACATGACGGCCCAGAGCATGACGTACGACTCCAAGACTCGGACGCTCACCTTCAAAGGCGACGTCGTGACTACGATTGTGACAACGACTGCAGATAGCGAGGGCGATCCAATTACCTTCAGAAACGACTTCGTCGCGATCACATTTGACGAAAACGGCGAAATCGCCAACTGGTCCTCCGGTGCCGGAGAGGCCAAGATCGGAGGCGGGGAGTGAAGATCGCCGCTCAGCAGCTGGTGAAGGCGTACAAAGGTCGCCGCGTCGTTGACAAGGTGAGTTTCAGCTTCGATCAGGGGGAGGTCGTCGGGCTTCTCGGCCCCAACGGCGCGGGGAAGACGACGACGTTTTACATAATCACGGGCGTCATCCAACCGAACTCCGGAACGGTCATATTTGACGACGAAGACGTAACGAAGTGGCCGATGTACAAGCGGGCACGAGCCGGCATCGGGTATTTGCCGCAGGAGACTTCTGTGTTCCGCCGACTCTCCGTTCGCGACAACATCCGCCTGGTCCTCGAGTTTTCGTCGCTGTCCAAGCCGGAGATCGATGAGCGGGTCGAAGAGCTGGCCGAGGCTTTGCACATCACGCAGATTTTGGACAGTCGCGGCGGCATCCTCTCAGGCGGGGAAATGCGGCGCGTTGAGATCGCTCGCGCGCTGGCCACCAAGCCGCGCTTCATCCTGCTCGACGAGCCGTTCACAGGCATCGATCCCGTGACGATCGAAGAGCTTCAGAAGATAATCCTGCGCCTGCGAGACGATGGGATCGGGATTCTCATCACGGACCACAATGTCAGCGCAACGCTTTCTATCACAGATCGCAACTACATTCTCATCGATGGCGTGATCCGTGCCGAGGGTGACGAAGCTGAGATCAGAGCAAACGCCCAGGTCCGCAAGTTCTATCTCGGCCAAGGCCTCGATGGGAATGGACAGCCCGACGAAGTCAAGTCCGGAGAAGCCGATTCGTGAAGACCGTAGATCGGTTGATCATTTCGGAGCTCGTCGGTCCGTGGCTGCTGGGGGTGAGCATGTTCACGGTCATGATCGCCGCCGGGCAGTTCCTGTTCCAAGTGACCGGCTACCTCGCGAAAGGCGCAGACTTCGGGCTTACCGTACAGTTCATGATCCTGCTGCTGCCAGGAATCATCGCCAAGACGTTTTCAATGGCGGTCTTGCTCGGCGCGCTGCTGGCGTTCGGTCGTTTAAGCGGAGACAGCGAGATCATAGCCTTGCGGGCTGCGGGCATCAGCCTCGCCCGAATCATGGCTTCGGTCGCCGCGTTCGGAGTCGCCGTCTCGCTCTTGGCGTTCGGCTTCGGCGAGATGGTCGTGCCGCGGGCAACCTACCGTGCCGTGCAGATCAGGTTGGACATCGAGTCTCAGATATTCGATCGCAAGGAGCAGGCGACCGCTCGGGCGATCTTCAAGGACGGCAGGCTGCAGATGTACCTGACGGCACGAGACTTCAGCATCTCCGAGAAGGTGCTGCGCGGCGTCGTTCTCACCGTTTATGGCGAAGACGAGAAGCCGTCCATGTTCCTCATGGCCGACAAGATGGAGTTCGTGGATGAGACCAACTGGAAGATTATCGGCGAAGCACGCTTGTTGGACGTTGCGTCGGGCGCGCGGAGCATCCATCCAGACGGAATGTTCCCCGCCAACGTTCCTGAGCCAGACATCACCCCCGACGACCTGTTTACGCAGGCGCTCAAGGAGCTAGAAGCCCTTAGCATGGGTCAGATGCGAGAGCAGATCGAGCGCGAAAAGAACAACCCTCTCGCTCGGCGCGGCGTTGTCGCCAACCTTCAGTTCGGATACTGGAACAAGATTGCGCTGCCGCTTGCGGCGCTCGTATTCGGACTGCTCGGAGCGCCGCTCGGAATCAGAAACCACCGTGCCGGGAAGGCGACCGGCTTCGGCCTGGCGATTGCGATCATCTTCCTGTATTTCTTGCTCACGAACGTAATGGCGATAGCCGCGCAGGGCGGTCAGGTACCGTCCTACGTAGCGAGTTTTCTTCCGGTTCTCATCGGTCTTGTGACTGCAATCGTGCTCGTACAACGTCGGAATAGATAGCAGTGGATCCTATTACAATCGCATTCGTAGCGCTGCTCGTGCTGGTGAGCGGCGCACTCGCGGCCCTCGGTGACTACATCGGTCGCCGGGTGGGAAAGAAGCGCCTGCGCATCGGTCGATTGCGTCCGAAGCACACGGCGGTGCTGTTCACGTTCTTGGCCGGAATGGTCGGAACATTGGCGACTATCCTCATTATCGCCTCGCTCAGCGATCAGGTCGAAACTTGGCTGCGTGACGGGATTCGCGTGCAGAGGGAACTGGCGCAGTCGAAGGAGGAGCTCGCGGACGCCAAGAAGGAAGTGGCGTCCGCAGAATCTGAGATCGATAGCGTGCGATCCGAACTTGCCGAGGAGACGGAGAAGCTGCGGCAAGAGCAGCGCAACGTTGCGCTGGCTAAGGCGGAGGCCGAGAGGCTGCATGCAGAGGTGGAGCGGTTGCGACTAGACGTTCAGGAGCTTGGAGTCCTTTTGGCTTCGTCGCAGAAAGCTCTATTGACGCTGAAAGTCGAGTTTAATGACTTGACCAGTGAATCCGAAATCCTCAAGGGGAACATCAAGGAATTTCAGGATCAACAGGCCGAGCTGAACGACGAGAATATCAGGCTTCGGGATGTCAACGCCAGCCTAGAAATGCAGGTTGACAATCTCGGAAAGGAGATCTCAGGCCTGGAGCGAGAGACCGCTCAGCTAGAAGAGGCCCAACAGGTCGCCAGCGATCGTTTCGAGGGGGAACTGGCCAGAATCGAGTCGGATCGTCAGGCAGCTCTCCAGAAGCTGGGGGACGCCGAAAAGGAGTTGCGCGACGCTGAGAGGGAGCTTGTCGACCTACAGAACCTCGCCAACGCCTTGCTTGCGCAGAGCAATCAGGCCAGAGTCAGCCCGCTCATTTACAATCGGAAGGACGAAATTTGCCGCATACCTGTTCGGTCGCTCCTGACACGAGCCGAGGCGAGAAATTTCATCCTGGCGCTGCTGGGCAATGCAACTCGCGTGGCCCGGCAGCGCGGTGCTATAAAGAACCGACTGACCGGCAGCGAGGCGGACTTTTGGTTGGCTGAAGGGCAAACAAAGGAAACCCTGTTCGATCAGGCCGTCGAGCGGCTGATGGGCAAGAACTTTGAGCAAATCGTCGTCGCCCACGCACCGTTCAACGCGTTCAGGGGCGAATGGGTCCCGCTGATCGTCAGCATCTGGCCGAACCCGATCGTCTATGAAGCTGGCGACGTGATCGCTCAGACTACGATCGACGGGAGCAAGGGGATACAGAGCGCGACGGAGCAGCTAGTCGAGTTCCTTCAGACAAAGCTGAGCCAGGCTGCGCTGCAGGATGGCATGATCCCGGCGATTGGACAGCCGCAACCACTCGGAGAGGTGCCGCAAGAGGATCTGCAGAACTTGATTGGCGACATCACTCGGGCCGGTCGCAACGTGACGGTCAGCGTCGTTGCGGCGCGGCAGACCCGCGCGGGCGATCCGTTGCAGGTGGAGTTTCAGATCTCGTGACGCCGTCAACCGAGAAGGTTGTTCTCGCTGTCGACCCTGGAAGCTCCAAGTGTGGGATGGTGTTGGTCGTGAGAACCGGTGAAGGCGAGCTGTCGCTGCTGTGGCGGCGAATCTCCCCGGCCAAGGAGTTTCTCCAGGCGGTCGATGAAGCGAGCGCCGTGCGGCCGTTCTCGATGGTCATCGTTGGCAATGGAACGCGCTCCAAGAACCTCATCGAGGAGTTGCGCGAGCGCATGCCGCAGGTCGGGATCCTCGTCGTTGATGAGCGAGACACGACTTTGCAGGCTCGCGAGCGGTACTGGCTGCACAATCCTCGCAGCGGATGGCGCAAGCTCCTTCCTGCCTCGATGCAGGTTCCGCCCGCGCCAGTAGATGATTTTGTGGCGCTGATACTTGCCGAGCGCGTTTTAGTCGGCTAGTCGTCGAAGGCCTTGAGCAGGGTCTCGAACATCTCGTCTCTCAGCTCCTTTCGGTACCCTTGCCAAGCTCGGGTGATGTTGCCGCTCGGATCGACGACTACTATATACGGCGTACCGACGATCCCGTAAGACCGCTCTATTTCACCGTTCCTATCCCAAAACACTGGTCGCTCTGGGTCCTTGTTATCCAAGTCCGGCTGCTTGTCTCCAAGCGACAGCTCGATCAGCTCGCAATCGTGCTCGGCTAGAAGCTGTCTCAGAGAGTTGAACGCAGGTTCCGCAGCTTTGCAGATGTTCGACTCGGGATCGGTGAAGACGATCGCGATAAAACGATCCTTCGCCTTCGCTGCGACGTCGACGTTTCTCTTTGCCCTCGCGTCGTACCACTTTCCAAGCGGTGCCGGCTGCATGACGGTGATGGTAGGTGACATCGGCAACGGGATCGACGCTGGAGAGTATCCGAGCGGAGGTTCGACGCTGTAGAAGTTTGACGACGAACGAGATGTTGACTTGTAGTTCAGCAAGTCAACGGTAATGTCGATCACTTGGGTTCGCCCGTTCATCAGCCGGTGCCAACGGAGAACGCGTCCCGCTGGATCTATCCAAACGGTTGTGTGGCCTTCGCCGAACGCCGTCCTCAACGGTGAGCGCAATGCATCGCAGAGGACACCGGCGATGATTTCAGTGCCATTCGGCTTCCAGCTATCATCGCCGGAAAGAGTAGTAGCCAGGAGTATGTCCGGGTATGCCAACTGCGCATTGTCGGCGAGCTCTTCGGCCGGCGGCGCAATTGTGTTCCGCGCGAAGTTTTCGTGGTACTGCATCCAGTCATGACGGATCGAAATCACTCCCTTGGGCGACTGGACGAACTCGAATCGCTCTCTCCCCCAGTCGATTGTGAACCGCTGGCTGTTCGGTCGTCGCCACTCCAAAATTCCCCTGCCGACGAGCGGGCTGGATTTCTCGCGAACCTCGATGTCTACGGTCAAGCTGTTCGCCCTGGACATATACCGCTCAAACCGGTCTGCAGCGTCGGATTGCCGTTCGGGTACGACTGTTATTGCTACGAGCAAGATTCCTAGCATGGTCTAACTTCGCCTGATGTAGTGGAGCTCCGGTGATTTTACCGGGTAGCCATAGATATCGGCGTGGCATAAGGGATTTGTAGTCCATGCGCTAGGAGTATTGTCATGTCAGAGCAAAAATTCATCGTATTTCTGTTGGCCAATGAGCGCTACGGTATCCCGATCGATGCCGTGGAGCGAATTCTGCCGGAACAGAAGCCAACGCCGATCCCTAAGTCTCCCGAAATGTTTCTCGGAGTCTTCGACCTCAGGGGCGAGACCATTCCGGCGATTGATCTGCGAGTCCGGTTCTCCTTCCCCGAGTGGGACGGTGAGGGATCCAACTACATCGTCATACGGACGGAGACGGGAAAGTGTGCCATCAAGGTCGACGCTGTAGCCGGAATCGTGATGTTCGACAGCGACGACATCGACGAAGCTGCCGAGATGCTCAAGGATCGCAACGATGACTTCTTGTCTGGAGTGGGCAAAGATGATGAGCGCTTGGTCGTTCTCCTAGAACCGAACCACATCCTCCCGGCAGATGTCCGAGAACGGATTCTGAGTCAGGGCAAGGAATCGTCCGACTTCGCTGCCTAGCCGCGCTTCGAACTGACGTCGGTAAACGCATCCCAGCACCGCTCGACCACGTCGGCCAGCGGCTGGGAAGCGTCGATGACGCGCCACCGCTCTGGCTGAAGCTCGGCTTCGCGCAGGAATCCGTCTCTCACGCGCCGATGGAACTCGATCGGTTCGTCGTCTAGCCGGTCACGGTCGCTGACGCGGCTCAAGCCGATCTCAGGTTCAATATCCAATAGGATCGTCAGGTCCGGACGCAGCCCGCCGGTCGCCAAATCGTTGAGGCTTCGGATTCGCTCCTTGTCAAGGCCCCTCGCGTGCCCCTGATAGACGACGGTCGAATCCGCGTATCGATCGCACAGGACGTAACTGCCGTTGGCAAGCGCCGGCCTGATGACGGTCGCACCGTGCTGCGCCCGATCGGCCAGGAAGAGAAACAGCTCGGCGATCGGTTCCAGCTCTTGGCCGTGCAGCAAGATTTTCCGGACCTGCTCGCCGACCGGGCTGCCGCCTGGCTCACGGGTCGTGACGACAGCGATCCCCTCAGCCTTCAAGCGAACGGCGATCTCCTTCAGCACCGTGCTCTTGCCGGACCCCTCCGGGCCTTCGAACGTCACGAACATGCTCTCTAAGCTTACTCACGGACTGAGCGGATAGAATCGCCGTATGGCGCAGGATGAACGCGATCTGGTGCAGTCGATGTCTGAGCTGCTCGACGACGAGCGCGTGCTCGCCGGCTCAGCCGTGCAGCGTGCGTACGACTGCGACGCGTACACGATCGACCGGTCTCCACCCGCATGCGTTGTGCTTCCAGTAGACACACAGGAAGTCCAGCGAGTTGTTCAGTGGTGTACTGCCAACCGTGTGCCGTACACCCCGCGCGGTGCAGGAACAGGTTTGAGCGGAGGCGCGCTGCCAGCCATGGGCGGGATTCTCATCTCGACCAAGCGGATGAACAAGATTCTGGAGATCGACGTGGAGAATCGATGTTTGAAGGCACAGGCTGGCGCCGTCAATTTGCACCTCTCGCGCGCAGTCGCGGAGTACGGGCTGCATTTTGCGCCCGATCCATCGAGTCAGACCGTGTGCACGATCGGAGGGAACATCGCCGAGAACTCCGGCGGGCCGCACACCCTGAAGCACGGCGTGACCTCTCAGCACATCCTGGAAGTCACGCTGGTGGATGCCGAGGGAGAGGTCGTCAGCATCGGCAGTCGCGTCCGAGACACGCCGGGACTCGATTTGCTGGCGCTGGTCGTGGGCTCAGAGGGGACGCTGGGAGTCGTCACAGAAGCCTGGGTGAGGCTGGTCCCGGTTCCAGCGAGCATCGAGACGGCGCTCGCCTCGTTCCCGAGCGTCCGTGCGGCCACGGAGTCCGTCGCCGCGATCATCAGCCGGGGGATCATTCCGGCCGCGCTAGAGATGATCGATAGGAACTGCTTGGTGGCCGTCCAGGCAGCGTTTCATCTAGACGTGCCGAAAGACACAGAGGCGCTGCTTTTGATCGAGTGCGACGGCGAGAGCGACGTCACGACGAAGGAGATATCCGCAGTTCGGGAGCTGTGCTTGGAGTTCGGAGCGATCGAGGTGCAGATCGCTGCAACCGAAGCGGATCGCCAGCGCCTGTGGACGGCGAGAAAGAAGGGGATCGGCGCGATGGGGCGGCTCGCACCGACCATCATCACGCACGATGGTGTGATCCCGCGCTCGAAGCTGCCGGAGATGCTTGAGTTCATCTACGACGTTGCAGCCCAGCACGGGCTAGGCGTCGGCAACATGTTCCACGCCGGAGACGGCAACCTGCATCCGATCTTCTACTTCGACGATCGCATACCGGGCACTGTCGATGCGGTCGTTGCAGCCGGAGAGCAAGTGATTCGCAAGTGCATCGAGCTGGGAGGGAGCGCGTCCGGCGAGCACGGCATCGGCGTTGAGAAGGCGGAGTTGCTGCGCCTCATGTTCAACGACGACGACATGGGCTTGCAGCGCGACGCTCGCGCGATATTCAACCCTGGCGAACTTTGCAACCCGTGCAAGATCATCCCAGATCAAAAAGGTTGCGTTGAGCATATGCGAAGGTGGCGCGGAGCTGCGACTTGAGCATACGCACGATAGAAGATGTGCAAGAAGCGGTTCGGGCGACCAAGCGCTTCCGCCCTGTCGGGCTTCGAACAAAGACCTCGTTTCTGCCCGACTCGGGCGGCGAAGAACTCTCGCTAGCTGAGTTGACGGGAATTGTCGAGTTCGAGCCTGCCGATCAAGTCGTCGTCGTGCTCGCGGGGACGCCTATCGCCGAGCTGCAAGAGGCTCTGAAGGAGCACGACCTGTGCCTGCCGCTGTTGTCGCCAAACGAGTTTCCGGCGTCCGTTGCTGGCTTCCCAGGCACGGTCGGCGGGCTGCTGGCAATGAACCTGCCGCACGGATTGCAGGCGCAGGCCGGAGGTCCGCGAGAGTGGACGCTCGGACTGCAAGTCGTGCGCTCAGCGGGTACGGTGGCAAAGTGCGGCAGCAAGGTCGTGAAGAGCGTCGCGGGCTACGACGTGCACAAGCTGTTCGTTGGTTCGCGCGGCGAGCTGGGCGTCATCGTATCGGCAACTCTGCGCGCCTTGCCCATCGGCGCTCTGCCACTCGATTCCGTCGATCTCTTAGACGACTCTCACGAACCGTGCTACATCCAGCGAACTTTGCGAAGCGAGTTCGACGATGCGGTTCAAACGGCGGAGCGGATTCAGGCGATCGACCGTGCGTCGTGTACTATCTGGTGCGATGATGAGCCATCGAAAACAGCGGAGGGTTGGGTGATCGGGCCGCGCGGATATCGTAGGCGCACTCCTCAGCCTTCGTACATGGAAGCTAGAGCCAAAGAGCTGTTCAACCCGGACGGCAAGTTTGTACCGGGGTGGGCGGAGTGATCTCGAACAGCACCAAGCAACCTGCGCAGCGCGTCTATAATGAGGCGCTAGTGCCCACACCTGCAGCCCCCAAGACCCGCATCATGGAATCGTCGTCAAACCGATTGGTTGGCAGGGGCGCCCGATGAGGCGCGCGCTGTGCGCTCTCTGTCTCGTCTGTGCCGGACTGCCGGCTGCTGCAGATCGGCTGATTCTAATCCCTACGGGGCGCAAACTGCTGTCTAGCACCGTGCGGCTCGACTTCCTGGCAGTGCCAAGCCGCGACCGGACGCAGGGCTGGATCGGCATCGGCCTCGGGGAGCTGTTCGAACTTGAGTTCAGCGCAGAGAGCCTCGATTCAAGCCGAATGTTGACCAGCGTGAACTTCGCCTACAACTACATGGTTCCGCTGACCGACTTTGCGCCCGGCATCAGCTTCGGCGTACAGGACGCTTTGAACGTGACCGAGGACGGTCGCGGGATTTACGTCGCCGTCACGTTTCGGTACGGGAACTACGGGGTGCACAATCAAGATGTGCCGACCGAGCTGACCATCGGCCTTTGGAACAAGGAAAGGGGCGTGGCGTTCGGTGGCGCGAGGCTTCCGTTCAGCAAGCATCTCATCCTTGTCGCCGAGCACGACACGATGAGACTAACGGCCGGGTTTGAGATCAGTCCTGTCGAGGGGGCGACCTTCCGTTTTCTCTTTCGCCAGGATCAGGTGATCCTCGGTCTGCAGATTGACGCCCGGTTCTGAGTTCGAGCCCGGCGATCCGACACTGTTCGAGAATCCTTATCGATAGCTCGTCGGCGAACAGCTTGCGGTTCTCCTTCTCCGTCTGCGCTGTAGCTGTGTCCGTGTACTTGATCGGCTCGCCGAACGCGACTTTCAGTCGAGAGAAGCGCGGAAGTTTCGCACCCTTCGGCAAGATCTTGTGCGAGCCGTACACTCCGACCGGAACGACAAGCGCACCGGATCGCTTTGCAAGCATCGCCACACCTGATTGGATTTCTCCAAGCGTCTTCCCGTCGCCTCGTGTGCCCTCAGGAAACATAATGAGCACGTTGCCTTGCTTGAGCTTCGAAATGGCGAGCTTGATCGCCGACACGTCTCCCGGCCCTCTCCTCACCGGGAAAGCACCGACGCTTCTGATGAGCGAACCAAAAATCGGGGGCCGAAACAGCTCCTCTTTCGCCATGAACATCACGGCTCTCGGGGAGGCGCAGGAGACGATCGGCGGATCGAACATCGAAACGTGGTTCGGCGCAAAGATGACCCCGCCGGACTCTGGAACGTTCTCAAGCCCGACGACCTTCATACCGCCGCTCAGCGCGCGCAGGATGATCTGTCGCGCGACGAAGATGACGAACCAGTACCAACGGTTGCCTCCGCGATCCACGACGCGATTATGTCCGACCCGCTCGCGCGATCGGGGCGTTTGCTTCTTTGGGAGACGGAGCGGATGTCAGAGGGAAAAACACGGCCACCTGCCGACGTCCGCCTTGCCTTCGCACATGTCGGCGAGAAGTTTACCGATCCACGGGCCGAACTTGAAGCCGTGTCCGCTGCACGCGCTGGCCACGACGGTTCGGTCGTCGATAGAGCCGATTCTGAAGTGCTCGTCCGGCGTTCGCGTGTACAGGCAGGTCTGGGCGTCCACGATTTCGGGTTCATCCATGCCGAATCTTCGGACGCAGAAGTCTCGAATGATCTCAAGGGCGTCGTCGTCCGGCCCGCCTCGCGGTTCATCCGGATCTATCTCCCTCAGCAGATCGTGGCAGCCGACCTTGATCGATTCGTTCCCGGGCTCGCTCGGAAACCCGTACACCTGGCCGCGTCTCGCCTCGATGAACACTGGCCCCGTGTGGACGCCCCGCACGTACGCGAACGTCGCTTGGCGCACGCTGACCGGTACGTCGACGAACCTCCGCACCCAGGCGCCAGCCGTGACGACGGTTCTGTCGAAACTGGCGAGATCGTCGAGCCGCTCGATCTTTCGCTGGACGAACCGCGCGCCGCGATACGACGCGATCCGACGTGCGGCGCCCAGCACTGTCGGCGGATGAACCCAGCCGGCTTCGGGCGTGAAAACTCCGACTTCGTCCGGCTCCAGCGCAATTCCTGCTTCGTTGCCTCGTTTCAGTTCGAACGGAACCTCCAGGTCGGTCAGCGCCTCGATCTGGTCGACGATCTCAGGCGCAGTCTCGCTTCCGAAGTACAGTAGCCCGACTTCGTACAGCAGTCGCTCGCCCGCCTCCTCCTCCAGCTCGCGCCACATCGGATACGCGTCCAGCAGGATCTCGGTGTACATGCGGTCCGCGTACGCTTTGCGGACAATCCGCGAAGTGCCGTGCGACGAGCCCAAAGTGTGCCCGAGCTCGAACTGGTCGAACGCCGTGACCTCGTGCCCGCGCTTCGCCAACTCCCGCGCGGCGCACGATCCCATGAGCCCGCTGCCGATGATCGCTACGTTCATACGCTCGCGGTCTCAAGCAGCTTCTGGGCGCACGCCCACGCACGACCGATGTCCGACACGATAAGCGAGTACCCGCCGTCGTTCGTCGCGGATTGTAGGCGCAAGACGTACGCCGGGTGCAGGGTCGCGATGGCGACCCGCGCGTATTCGCACTCGAAGTACTTGCCGCGCTCGCGCGTTATCTTGAAGTCCGATCGGATCAGGTTCTTCGCACTCGGCGCGCCGACGCAGAGAATCACGCGAGGCGCGATCGCGGCCAGTTGCGGAACAAGCCACTGCCGGCAGGTCGCGACCTCTTCTGGCGTCGGAGGGCGGTTGCGCGGGCGGTCGCCGATCCACTCGCACGCACGGCACTTCAGCGTGTTGCATATGTACACGTCGTCTCGCGAAAGGTCGTTGTCGGCGAGCGCCTTGTCCAGCATCTTGCCGGCTCGTCCGACGAACGGACGACCGGTCTTGTCCTCCTCTTCTCCGGGGCCTTCTCCGACGATGACCAGCGGCGCTCGGGGGTTGCCTTCGCCAAACACAACGTTGGTTCTTCGTTCTGACAGTCCGCAGGCTGTGCAGGTCGAGGCCGAGTCTCGGAGTTCGTCCAGGTTCATTCGCTACCCTCGATGATCTTCTTCAAGAGGTCGTACGAGTCGCGCAGATCTTGGGGGATCACCCGCGTGTCGGCGACGGTCGTCATGAAGTTTGTGTCGCCCGACCACCTGGGCACGACGTGCCAGTGCAGGTGGCTCGCGATTCCCGCACCTGCGGCGGCGCCCAAGTTTACGCCGACGTTGAACCCCTCCGGCTCGTACGCGGTTCTCAGCCACTCGATGCACCGGGCGATCAGCCGGTTGATCTCGAGCAGCTCTTCGTCGTCCAGGCCACCGATCTCAGGCGTTTGCTGGTACGGCGCGACCATCAGGTGGCCGTTGGTATAGGGGAACCGGTTCATGATCACGAACGCGGTCCGACCACGAAACAGAATCAAGTTCTCGCGATCGCTGTCCTCGGCGGGGAGGTCTACGAAGATGTTGCCGCTGGCGCCCGACTTGCCAGCCTGCGCGATGTAGTCAAACCGCCACGGTGCCCATAGCCTCTCGGCCATGCTTGGAGTATGGCACTACGAAACCTTGCGCCACTATTGTTCGGATGCCTGTGCCGAACAGCAGTGCAATTCGGAGTCAGTACCCATAATCGTCATCCTGAGCGGAGTCGAAGGAAAGGATATTGCGAATAGGATCAGTACCCCCAATCGTCATCCTGAGCGGATCGAAGGAGCGCGATTGGGGGCACGCGCCAGCCGCAGACTAAG